>CAIMUS010000022.1 GCA_903844665.1 uncultured Pseudomonadota bacterium | reverse complement strand
TATCCACGAATATCTTGCCGCGGTGGCTGAGGTAAACTGTGAGTATGAAACCCGTGAAGTCGAGATCATAGGGTAGCCGTGGCGAAAATTCCGGGGGTTAATCATCTCGATGCAGTTCGTGCTTTGGAAAAAGCAGGTTTTAATTCGAACGATGATTATCATCGGGGGTTGCGCATGGCCTATTACGACATTCTCAGTTTCGCGCTGGATCAAGGGATGGCCTTTAACGTATCCGCCGCCGATCTTGGCTTGGTGGGATTCGATCCCGTGGACATGCTCCGCGAGCGGGCGCCACGCGATCGCCAACCCGTCGCATAACCCCTGCTATCTCCTGTCGATTCAAGCCGCGCGTGGTTCAGCTGGGTTACGGCGCTGCGCGCCTGATCCAATTCGTAGCACTTGTCAAAGCTCCTTCGCCATCACCACCGCATCCTCGCGCCCCCGCGCCGCCGGATAATAGCCCTTGCGCAGCCCGATTTCGCAAAAACCCATGGTATGGTAAAGCTCAATCGCCCGGTCGTTGGAAGGGCGCACTTCCAGGAACATCGATTTAACCGCGTTGGCGCCGGCCAGTTCCAGCAGATGTTCCAGCATCCACCGGGCCAGACCGTGTCGCTGCGATTCCGGCCGCACGCAGAGATTGAGCAGATGGGACTCGCCGGCGCCGATGGACATTACCGCATAGGACTCGAGTCGGGAGTGGATTTCCAGCAGCCGGCAGCGATATCCCACCCGGATGCAATCGCGGAAAATCGTCTCCGTCCAGGGAAAAGGATAGGCCCGGCGCTCGATGGCCATCACCGTGGCCAGATCGGCATAGCTCATGGCGCGAAACCGGCTGGGGACAGTCTCCAGAACGGCACTCATTCAGCGGCAGTACCAGAACTATCGGATTCAGCGTTCAGACTTCGGCGGGCCAGTTGCAGATCGTCCCAGGACTTGCGCTTCTCCCGCGGCGAGCGCAGCAGGTAGGCGGGATGATAGGACACGACCACCGGGATTCCCAGATCGGACAGGCGATAGACCTTGCCGCGCAATTTGCCGATCGGCACGTCGGTCTGCAACAGCATCTGTGCGGCGATACGCCCCACTGCCAGGATGAGGCCGGGTCGAATCAACTGGATCTGCCGTTCCAGAAAGGGCCAGCAACGGCGGGTTTCTTCCGGCGCGGGATCGCGGTTTTCGGGCGGACGGCATTTCAGGATATTGGCAATGTAGACCTGCTGCCGCTTCAGTCCCAGCGCCTTCAGCATCTCATCCAGCAGCTTGCCGGCCCGGCCTACGAACGGTTCGCCCAGACGGTCTTCATCGGCGCCGGGCGCCTCGCCGATGATCAGCCACCGCGCCTGCCGGTCGCCGACCCCGAATACGGTCTGGGTACGGCTGGCGCAGAGACCGCACGCAGTACAATCTCCGACCGCCGCCTGCAGCGCCTCCCAGTCCAGTTGGAGGATACGGGCGGTGCGTTCATCTCCTGAAGTAGGGTGGGGCGTCTGTTCCGGTTCGTTAGCCGACGGGAACATTTCCTGAACAGACTGACCGGCAAGGTTTTCAGGGCGCTCCACCGGAGCGTCGGCAACCACTGCCGGGGGTTCCGCTACCGCCTGCCCGGCTGGCGCAACGGTTTCGGCCAGCGGCGCCTGCACTGGCGCCAACGCTCCCAGGGGACGGCGCAGTTCCCAAAGCTGAATGCCCATGAGATCCAGACAATCGCGGTGGATATCGCTCATACCGGCCGATCACACCTCGCCCCGCTGCGGATGGGCGCGCTCCAGCGGTTGCATGATCTTGTTCGAAGCATTCACATAAGCCTTGGCGGAAGCGATCACGATATCGGTATCGGCCCCCTGGCCGTTGACGATCCGGCCTTCCTTCTCCACCCGTACCGTCACCTCGCCTTGCGCGTCCGTACCGCCGGTGATGCTGTTGACGGAGTACAGCAGTAACTGGCTGTCGGTCTGCAACAGGTTTTCGATGGCCTTGTAAGAGGCATCCACCGGCCCATCGCCGTCCGCCACGCCACTGCGTTCTTCGCCGTCCACCGTCAAAGTCACCGTAGCATGCGGGGTTTCGCCGGTTTCCGAACAAACCCGCAGATACACCAGTTTTATCCGCTCGTCGACGGCCTCCAGATTGGCGTCGGTAATCAATGCCTGAATATCCTCGTCGTAAATTTCATGCTTCTTGTCGGCCAGATCCTTGAAACGGGCGAAGGCGCCGTTCAGTTCCTCTTCCGAACTCAGTACGATGCCCAACTGTTCCAGGCGGCTGCGAAAGGCGTTGCGGCCGGAGTGCTTGCCCAGCACCAGGCGGTTGGCGGTCCAGCCCACGTCCTGGGCGCACATGATCTCATAGGTCTGCCGGTGCTTCAGCACGCCGTCGCGCAGCGTGGTGTCGAAGATGATCAGTTTGTTGTTCATGGTGATCGCTCCAGCCGGCAATCGCGCCGCGGGTGGCGCTCTTGCAGTAGTAGCCGTAGGTCGGGCAAAAGCGTAAGCGTTGCCCGACGTTTACCCAAGTGCGTAGCGGTGCATGTCGGGCACATCCGTGCCCGATCTCCTTGCTTTATTTTTGCTGTTGATCCTTTTGATCGGTCTGCTTCCTATCCAGTTCAGCCAGATTCGACGCCCGTCGCTGGGCGCGCTGGCGCACCCGCAACAGCCACACCACCGGCCCGGAAAGGCCATAAATGGAGAAGCCGGTAAATAACATCTTGGGCGGATCCAGGGAAGCCAGCACCAGGATCAGCACCATGGCAAGGACGGCCACGAACGGTACCGGCCCTTTTAAATCCACCTGCTTGAAGCTGTAATACAGCACGTTGCTGACCATTAAAATGCTGGTGCCAATGGTGACCAGAAAGGCCAGCCAGAGCAACTGCTTGCCATGTACCTCCAGATTATCGCCCACCCACACCAGACCGACCATGATGGCGGCCGCCGAGGGACTGGGCAGACCCATAAAATAACGCTTGTCGGCGCTGCCGACCTGGATGTTGAAGCGGGCCAGACGCAGGGCCGCGCAGGCGGTGTACAGAAAGGCCGCCAGCCAGCCCAGTTTGGCCGGCACCACGCCCAGATTGGCCATGTCGAACAGGGCCCATTGATACATGATCAGGGCCGGCGCCAGACCGAAGGAAACCAGATCCGCCATACTGTCGAATTCGGTGCCGAAGGCGCTCTCGGTATGCGTCAGCCGGGCGACCCGCCCGTCCAACCCATCCAGAATCATGGCGACAAAAACGGCAATGGCGGCGGGTTCGAAATGTCGTTGAATGGCGGCGACGATGGCGTAGAAGCCGGCGAACAGGGCTGCCGCGGTAAACATATTGGGCAGCAGGTAAATGCCGCGGTGGCGTCTGGGGTCAGGAGGTTCGGGTTTCAAGGATTGATTGTCCCTTAACAGAGTCACAGGCATAGTGCGCCTCGGGCAGAAATAGTTCCAGCAGGTCGTTGAGAAACCGCCGACCCAGTTCGGTGGGCCGGATAAAACGCTCATTCCAATCGAGCAACTCACGTTCCTTCGCCTGGCTCAGCAACGGCAGCAGCCGTTGCAGCGGCAGGCCGGTGCGCTCGCCGAACAGGCCGATAGGGAAACCCTCGACCAGCCGCAGCGCATTCAGCATGAATTCCAGTATCCGCTCCGCCGGAGCGATCGGGTCGATACCGCCGATAGCGTCCGGGCTGCCCGCCTGATTCAGATAATCGCGGGGATTTTTCTGCTTCCAGCGGCGGTGAATGCGGCCTTGCGTGTCGGTGAGTTTGCCATGGGCGCCGGCGCCGATACCGAGATAATCACCGTATTGCCAATAGTTCAGGTTATGACGGCAGCGTCTGTCGGAACGTGCGTAAGCCGATACTTCATAATGAGTATAGCCGTTTTCGGCCAACTGCTGTTGACAGCATTCCTGCATCTCCCAGAGCAGATCGTCGTCCGGCAGTCCGGCCGGCGGTTGTTTATAAAACAGGGTTTCCGGCTCCAGGGACAACTGATAGTGGGAAATATGGGTCGGCTCCAGCGCGATGGCGGCGGCGATATCCGCCAGGGCCTGTTCCAGGGACTGCCCCGGCAGGCCGAACATCAGATCCAGGTTGAAATTATCGAAGCCGGCGGTATGGGCCGCCTCGGCGGCGCGGAATGCCTCCTGCCGCCCATGGATACGGCCCAGCCGTTGCAGGTGTTCGGCATGGAAGCTTTGCACCCCGATCGACAGGCGATTGACGCCAGCCTCGCGAAAGTCGCGAAATTTATCCTGCTCCACCGTGCCGGGATTGGCCTCCAGGGTGATTTCCAGAGTATCGGCAAGGCGCAAGCGCTCATGCAAGCCGCGCAGCAACCGGTCGATAGCCTCGGCGGAGAACAGGCTGGGCGTGCCGCCGCCGATGAAAATACTCTCCACCTGCCGGTTCCCAATGCAGGGCAGATCCTGTTCCAGGTCCCTGAATAAAGCGTCCACATAGGCCCTCTCCGGCAATTCGAACCGAAGCGCATGGGAGTTGAAGTCGCAATACGGACACTTGCGCACGCACCAGGGCAGGTGGATGTACAGGGTCAGGGGGATGCGCGCGGCAAAATCCTGGTGGTCGTAAGTCGAGGAGGCAACGGGTTGTTGGACGGGCATGAAGATAATTGTGGTTGGTGGTGGTGAGGTGAAGTTAGGGCACTGGTTCAGTATGATTGTTGTATAACTAACTGAATATATTAAATTATCCAGACAATAAAGCGCAAACTTGTGCGGAGGTTCATGATGCCAAATTGATAATTTAAAAACTGCCTATCTTCAGTATTTGATTAACAATCAATGAGTTGGAGGATAATCAGACTGAACCAGTGCCGGCCGGCCAGTCGTTCAAGCTGGTGGATACCTTCCTGGCGCAGGAAGTCGTAGTCGAGGACAGCTTTCTCAGGAAGGGTAGGCATAATAGCGATTTATCAGCACTTGCAAGGGTTCGATGTAGCCATTCATCCCATTATTCATCCCATTATATGGTATGCCTGCCTCAGAAAATGCCGATCCGGTAGCCGGCAACGAAATGCGGCCAGTCGATGTGATCGGCCAGATCGATGTCGTCCATCAATTCGACCTTGTGCTGGGCACGATCGAACAACGCGACACAGGTAGCGGGGAAGTTGTTGCGAGAGGGATAAACCAAGCCATCGAAGATAGGCTCGCCGTTTTTGTCCAAGGAATCATGCACCACCTGCGACACCCGATGGGTGTGCAGGTAGCGTCGGCTCGATAACTGCATCAGATTGAGGCCGAAGTACTGCGCCATGACGCCCGGCGCCGTGAGATCGGCCAACGTCAGATTGTGTGTCACGCCCACCACCCGAACCATACGGCCTTTCACTTCGGCAAGGGCGATGGAACGGGCTTTCCGGCGATGCCAGCGGTGTTGATGGAAAACCGATTCCATCAACGCCGTGGTGAGATCGAAGCTCAGGTAGAGCACACCATAGGCTTTGTCGGGTGAGTCGTAACGATTGGCGCCATCGCGCCCGAAATACAGGGCCTTGCCGCGATAGGCCGTGCGGCTCACGTGCTGTAGCAATTCGCCCGCAGCGACGAGCTTGGAGGGCAGGAGCGGACTCAAGCAATGATTCCGTCAATGAACGCCTAAGGCGTTGTAGACGGCTTTCACCACCGCGTCCAAGTTGCCAGGGCTGACCGCCTCGACCGGGGACCGATCACCCAAGCTATCGAGAGGCTCAGACAAGGCATGGAACACAGTCCA
Organism: uncultured Pseudomonadota bacterium; assembly: GCA_903844665.1. Classification (GTDB taxonomy): domain Bacteria; phylum Pseudomonadota; class Gammaproteobacteria; order Competibacterales; family Competibacteraceae; genus CAIMUS01. The sequence continues at coordinate 25,759 of CAIMUS010000022.1, read as the reverse complement.
GGCATCGATATCGGCAGCCCCCTTCAATACCTCCTGCGTAAGGCGCAAACGGAGCGGATCGAGTTGCCAGTCGGGTAGCCGCTGCCTGCGGGGACCGACACTCAGCGCCAGCAGCCGTCTGGGCTTGGCGGCGAGATCCTTATAGATCTGTTGCCGCGACTTGTAGGCCAGCCTGGCAAACTCGGGTAAGGGTAGGTTTTGCGGCTGCTCGAACAGTCGCAGCATGGCGCTACGGCCACGCTGGATGTCGATAGCCGACGGACTCCAGCGGGTGTCGGCCCGCAACGCCCGGGCTTTGCCTCCGAGGGTGTCTACTAGCGAGGACGAGGCAGCGGCGACCGGCTCGGCCGAGGCCAATTTCTCCTGAATGAGTGCTTCCAGTTCTGCCGCGAACGCCACCGGATCTTTGATACTGGCGGCCGCCTCGAACCGTTTCACTTCGGCAGGGGTGACCTTGGGAAGACCGAACCCCGGGAAGCTTAAAGTCTTGGGCATGGGTCGTCTCCAGAAAGACGAGAGAATAACGGCAACATAGTCTCGTATGTCTCATTTGTCAATTATGACAACTTGAAGCTCAGCACAGTATTTTCCAATCTGAGGACGAATTCGGACGCGACCATGTGGTTCCCAAAGTACGGAAGAGCCGTTTTTTCCTCCGCCGCTCACAGGTGGGGCAGGTGAGTCTACTCACCTGACAGGTGGGGCATGCCATCCTCAGCTTGCTGTAGGTCGGGGTGAGCGGGAGCGAACCCCAACGGTCCCCGCGGTGGGCGAGCGGGTCATGTTGGGGTTCGTTCCTCACCCCAACCTACGGGCTCCCGAAAGGGGGAAACCAAGCAACAGCCTGCATCTGCCCTCGATCTTGGCAAACAGGCGCGTTGCCGTTATTTCCGAGGCTTCGGAAGCGACATAAGACCAGATTTCGGCAAGGTCGGCTTCCGCCGTGTCGGTTAAACGGAGGACGAGCGGTCTGCTAATAGCTGCCTCCCTCGCTCGATGATCTGCGCGGCGTCGAAGTCCTTCACGCGGCCCTGTGCAACGTCGGCAAGCCCCTTGTCAATATCGGCCTTGAGCGCGGCGAGTTCCTGAAGCTGCAAGGCGCGTTTCATTTTCCAGTCGCGAAGCGCCGCCCGCACGACTTCGCTTGTGGACGCATAGTCGCCCGTTTCGACCGCGCCCTTGACGACGGCGGCCATGTCCATAGGCAAGGTGATGGTGATGCGTTCAATGTCGGCCATGATCGGCCCCCTCTCTGGCATATGATTTATGATCGTCATACTTTATCATACTTGGTATGAGAACACGAGCGCGAACACGCCTAATATATGCACATATATTCTGCACAGAAAAGGGGGCTTGATTTCAGCGGGTTAGGTTTTGTGCATAAATCTTGATTTTTGCACGGGATACCTTTTTTATAAGTTTGTCGTGACATTGTCTGGCAACCTATGGTATAATCCTTACCAAGAAAATTGAGGATCATTCCATGTCAACACTTGCCACACGTTCCGAAAAACTCGATCTGCGGCTTACACCTGCGGCAAAAAAAACGCTCTACACTGCTGCATCTGCGGCTCACCGCTCGGTCAGCGACTTTGTGCTAGAAAGCGCACTGGCGCGGGCTGAAGAAACTTTGACTGATCGGCGTCATTTCAGTTTGAGCGCGGAAAGCTGGGAAGCCTTTATGGCCGCGCTTGATGCACCTCCGCGCCGTCACGCCAGAATGGAGCGTCTGCTTACGGAGCCAAGCATCTTTGAAAAAGATGCACAGATTGAGCCGACATGACGGATTTCAAAATCGAGAAGCTAACGCGCAATCACGCGGTGGATGCCTTCGATTGTGATCAGGAAGCCCTAAACCGCTTCCTAACGCGCTTCGCTCTCGCCAATCAACACGCAAACGCTTCACAGACATATGTGGGATTGGCCGATAGTACCGTCATAGGCTTTTATACACTCGTTGTCAGTGAGGTGTCGCATGACGATGCCCCTGAACGCCTGAAAAAAGGCTTGGCACAGCACCCCGTCCCGCTCATGCTGTTGGCGCGACTGGCGGTAAGTAAGGCATGGAAAGGAAAAGGCGTCGGCGCTGCATTGCTCAAGGATGCGATGCTTCGCACGATACAAGCCGCCGATATTGGCGGCATCCGCGCTCTAGCGGCCCATGCCAAAGATGATGCGGCAAAGGCTTTCTATGAGCATTTTGGCTTCATCCCGTCACCCACTGACCCGTTGCATCTTTTCATACTGACAAAAGACCTGCGGCACATGACGACAGAGTGAAAACATCTTAGTTGTGCGCGGGATTTGTAGGCGTGGCCATTCCGTGCATAAATCTTGATTTTCGCACAAGGCGGGAGGCGATCGGCGCTGATGCGGGCATAGCCTGTTTTCATGCCGTCATTTTGCAACAGACATTTGCGACGCGCAACCCCTTGTTTTTATTGGCCTTGGAAACCGTCGCAAAACTTACCCTTTGCGCAACATGGAAAAACCATCCACGGCGAAAGTGGCAGTGGGTCAAGGGGGTGGTTCGTGCAAGTTCTGCCGCGTCGCGGGCCTAATATCAATCTCGCCTTCATGCTGGCGGGCCTGCGCAAGATCGTAGGCCATTTGAAGCCGCAGCCACGTTTCCGCGCCGCCGCCAAACGCCTTGTCAAGACGGATCGCCATGTCCGCCGAAATGCCGCTCTTGCCGTTCACAAGATTATTGAGGGTCTGCCGGGTCACGCCCAAAGTTTGCGCCGCCCCGGTGATGGTCAAGCCAAGGGGTTCAATGCAGTCGCGCCGCACGGAAAGACCGGGATGGGGTGGGTTTCTCATGGTCATGGCCGTCCTCCTGCTCGCTAGTGGTAATCGACTAAATCAACATCGGTGGCGTTGCCCTGCTCAAAGCGGAAGATGATCCGCCAGTTGGCGCGCACGGTGATGCTCCAGTACCCCGCGAGGTCGCCTTTGAGCGGATGGAGCCGGAAACCCGGCAAGTCGAGTTGTTCCGGTCGGGTCGCTTCGTCGAGACGGGCCAGCATACGGGCGATTTTGTCCGCGTGCTGCGCGTTCACCTCGCGCCGGTCATCGTCTTCGTAAAGCCGTCTCAAGCCGCGATGTCGGAACTGCCGGATCATCGTTAATATATATGGTGACAATTGTCACTTGTCAAGCGTTTTTGTTGCCTGCTTTTTTGGCGTCCGCGTGACGGCTGCCCCTGGCGGCGGCAAGCAGCTTCTCAACCTCGGTCGGGGTTAGGTGGCGGCGGTCTTGCATCGTTTTGTCTACTGTTGGGGGCCTCGGGGCGCGCGCAACCCCTTGAAAATCAAGGGGGGCAGTTTCAGAGATTAGACAAAAGAACTCAAAGTGTCCAATGTTACGCGGTGCGGCGTGGCGCGGATTCTCCCCGTCCCTATCGCCTCGATTGCAGGCGCGTGATTTATTTCGCGCTTGGATACCAGATCGTTTATACTAAGTTAATTCTTTTCGTTAGGGTGGTTTTTGTATAACTTAACCATCGGGAGAGTTAGGCAGAAACTACAGAATAACTTGTTAGGCAAAGAAAGCCAGGAGAATAGAGATGGTATCGACGTTTATTGGTGCTATTATTAGCGGTTTAATCACATGGTTTGTCTATGTAAAAGGGGCAAAAGAGTTAAGTAAACAAGCAGGAGAACTCAAGGATCTAAACATTCTAATGCTTCGAGCAATGGAAAATGCTGGATTGGCTAAGCTGAATAAAAATGAAAACGGTAGCCCAATTGGGCTTACTAATATTGATCTATCTGGCTTAGCGTTTACGGGGGAGCGCGCCAGTGCTTCCCTGGACGAGACAAAAGACTGATAATGCCTAACACACTATGTGTGGTGCAGCCAGCGTAGCCCGGATGGAGCGCAGCTTGGGGAGCGCAATCCGGGTTCCTTCTGGGGAGCGCGGAACGGGAACATTAGACACTTAGGGCCTAAGTGTCTAATCGCGGATTCAGGTCTTATGTTTCGTTCTGCAAGCGCAAGGCCGCATAACCTCCATTCTGTTAAATCATGGCGGCGGCGCTCTGTCTAACAAGGGAAGGTTTGTTAGACAAAATAAAAAGCTTGTGAAATCAATGGCTTGCGAGTCTAATCATTTTGTCTAGCAACGGGCGCATGAAATACGGCCATGCGTCCGGGTCTGGCTCAAGTGTAGTCCGTGGCCAGCGGATTGCAATACCCCCCTAAAAAATCGGGTAGTGAGTCTGAAATCAGCCACTCCCTCATTCACTCCCGATATAAATTATCCCGGGCATGTTTGGCGCGCTGAAATACCGTCATGATGGCGCCGCTGTCGCCCTGGTCGATGGCTTCCGCCAGACGCTTAAGGTCGCGGCAGAAGAGATCGATCATCGCCAGCAGTTGTTCCCGGCTGCCCTTGGCGCTGCCGACATCGGTGAGCACGCCATCCGGCGGCAGCCGGCCCGCGATCGCGGCGAACACCGCGCCCATCGCCCCCAGCGGCGCCGCCACTACCACCATATCCGCCACGGCGACGGCCCGCCCCAGGTCGAGCTCATAGCGGTCGATGACCCCGAGTTCCAACGCCTTGCGCAAGGGTTCTTCCCGCCGGCCGGAACCGATCACTTCACCCACCGCCTGGGCCTGCCTGAGGGCGCACCCGGATGGACATCAGCGGGTCTTGCGCCGAGTGCACGGCCTCCTGCTCGATCGGGGGGGGGAATCGCTCATCAATGCACCAGTTCAGCGGTAGGTGTAGTGTCGTCGTACTCCTCGGCCATGCTCTCGATTTTCTCGATGGCGATCAGCTTCTCCTGGTTCTGCAGGCTGATCAACAAATCCGGGGGGCGGGCAGAACCTGGATTGCGCTCCGCAAGCTCCGCTCCATCCAAGCTACGCTGGCTTTGGTGTTCCGTGAATACGGATACGCCCTGGTTCGACGATCCATAACCGCCCGACAGGCGATTCGGAGTGGATGGCCTGGGCAATTTGCCGGATCAAATTTTGCATGCCGGCTAAGGTTGGCCTGGGGTGACGCAAAACAATCAATCCAGCATATTCATCAGGCGGATATTCAAGGGATTGTGCAAACCCAAGATCAGCAGTAATCAGACAAAACCCCTGTTGTCGGCATAGGGTAGCCAAGGTACGGTCATCTGTTCCTCTTAGATTTTCTTCAGCTACCGTTGAAACCTGATGACCTTCCGCTTCCAGGGGTTGTCGCCAACGCGGATCGGCGTTCTCATCCAACTTGAAGTGCATATTTATGCGCCAACCTCGATCGACACAACCCGTTCCCTTGTTACCTCAGCAGCATAAGTGAGAGATTCCAAAACATCTTCTCTGGTCAGTTGAGGGTATGCCTGCAAAATATCTTCAATGCTGTCGCCATTAGCTAAGTAAGCCAAAATCAACCAAACCATTATTCGAGTTCCCTTGATACAAGGCTGGCCGTGACAGACATCGGGATTGACGCTGATTTTTTCAAACATGAGATGCATAGTTACAACTCCACCGTTATAAAAGTCATTTGGATAGTGTGCAAGCAGCGTGCTGCGATCACGCTATTTTAATACACAGGGATGCACCTGATCCACTGCCTCCACCGGCACTAAGGCGCGCTGCACGCCCCGATGTCCTGGTTGCCCGCCACGCCGACGACCACTTCCCTCCGTAGCGCCACCCGCCCGCTGGACGGCCGGGCCATCGCTGGACGGTGGCTTGGACGAATTGCGGGAGGTCAACCGCAACTGCTCCTCTAACTCCGTCACCCGCGTCTGGAGCTGGCCGACGACCTGCCACAACAGATCAATCAGGGCGTGCGCTTCAGCCAGGGTTGGCGGATGCGGAGGGGGTTGGGTCGTATCAAGGTGAACTGTCATGCTATCCTACATGGGGGTACAGGCAGACATTTCAAGACCCCGGTGAACGGTTACAAATAAACCATTGAATTAAATGAGTTTTGTCAAAAATCACCGAATTAGTAAACAGCATTATATTGAATAGGTTAGCGACTTGTGTGTAATCGACAGCCCCAAAGGGGCGTTTCAACCATAGCCCAGGCCAACGGCCTGGGTTAACCGGTCATGTCGATGGAATTTAGCCCTGAAAGGGCGATTCTACTGAGACTGGGGACGCTGGCGGAGCCTGGATGGAGCGGAGCTTGCGAAGCGTAATCCAGGTTCCTCCTGCGCTTATTCCGGCCTACTGAAACTGGCATTGCTGGAAACTTGTGTGTAATCGACAGGATTCAAGCCCCTCAAAATGGCAGCTACACTTTCACCTTCTGCCACTGCTCCTCCAGCCGCTTCACCGATACCGGCACAACCGTTTTCAATTCCTGCGCAAACAGCGATACCCGATATTCCTCCAGCATCCAGCGGAATTGTTCCAGTTCCGGATCGTCGCTGCCTCGTTCCGCATTCTGATCCAATTGCCGCTTGCATTGCTCCCACTGCCAGCCGATCTCTCCCCGCCAGCGTCGGTCCCGATCCGGCGCCTGCTTGAGTTTTTGCAAACGTATTTGGATCGCTTTCAGATAACGTGGCAGTTGCTGTAACCAGAACCAAGGCGTGCACGTGATAAAACCTTTATGGATCAGCCGCTCCAATTGCTCTTCGATATCCCGTACCGCTTCGAACCAACTGAAGGGGATTTCTCCAGCCAGCGTTGTGCGGATTTCGTGGTAGGCACGCAAGATCTGCTGCACCAACTCGCCATATTCATTCGCTACCGGCAGCAGCCGCTGTTTGCCCTGTTCCAGGCGCTCGATAAATGTCGCCGGCGTGCGTGGCAACGGCGCCTCACCCAGAAAGGCCCGGTCCACGATGGCGGTGATCAGATCCTCCCGTAATTCCTCCTGCAACCCCACTTTGAGGAAATGCAGACTCATGGTCTGAAGAGCCGGCAGATTCTGCCGCAGGTATTTTATTTTGTCTCTCAATTTAAGCATGATCAGCCGGCGCAAGCCCGCCCGCAGGGCCCGTTCCGCCCGCTCCGGCGAATCCAGCAACCGCAGGGCCAGACTGCCGTCCGCCTGCGCCACCAGCGCCGGATAGCCTTTCAACGTGACCTGGTTACGGCTAAATTCCACGTACTCCGGCAGGTCGCCGAAATCCCAATCGCGCACCGTATCGCGCTCGAACTCCGGCGGCGGCAGGGTCGCGAAACTGGCCTGCGCCTGGCCCCGCAGCCGCTCCTGGATCGCCTGAAAATCCCGCCCCTCCGCCAGCACCTTGCCCTCGGCGTCGAGTACACGGAGGCGCATTTGTAAATGCCCCGAAACCAGTTCCGGTCGCCAGGCTTCCAGTGGAATCTCCACGCCCGTGATCTGGTAAAGCTGCGTCGCCATGGCCTGGGTCAGGGAGACATTGCCCGGTTGTAGGGTCTCCAACAGCACGGCGACATAATCCGGTACCGGCACTACATGCCGGCGCAGCGCCTTGGGCAGAGACTTCAACAGCGCCGCCAGCCGCTGACCCAGCAGACCCGGCACCAGCCATTCCAGCCGGCGGGGATCGAACTGATTCAGCGCCGCCAGCGGCACATTAACGGTCACCCCATCGTCTTCCTCTCCCGGCGCGAAGCGATAGGACAGCGGCAACCGCAGACCATCCAGGTCCAGCGAGTCGGGAAACTGGTCCGCCGTGACGGTTTCCGCCTGGGGGGCCAGCAATAACTCGCGGCTCATGAACAGCAACTGCGGCTCGTTCTGTTCCGCCTGCCGGCGCCACTTCTCGAAGCCGGGACCGCTGTAAATCCCCGCCGGAATGCGCCGATCGTAAAACTCGAACAGCACCTCCTCCGCCACCAGCAGATCGCGGCGGCGGGACTTGGTCTCCAGTTCCTCGGCTTCGGCCAGCAAGTCCCGGTTATGAAGGAAAAACGGCGCCTTGCAATGGAATTCCTGCTGCACCAGGGCATGGCGGATAAACAGTTCCCTGGAGAGCGCCGGATCGATCGGACCGTAATTCACCCGACGCCCCGCGACGATGGGTAAGCCGTACAGCGTCACCCGTTCGGTGGCCGCCACCTGGGCGGCGCGCTTTTCCCAATGCGGTTCGGAGTAACTGCGCTTGAGCAGATGCCCGGCCAGCGCTTCGACCCAGGCCGGATCGATTCTGGCCACGGTGCGGGCATAGAGCTTGGTCGTCTCCACCAGTTCGGCGGCCATCACCCATTTCGGACCCTTTTTGAACAGACCGGAGCCGGGAAAGATATAAAAGCGGCGGTTGCGGGCGCCCAGCCAGGACTGATCTTCCTGCTTGACGCCCAGCTGTCCCAGCAGGCCGGTGAGCAGGGCGCGATGCAGCGGTTCATACTGGGCCGGTTCCTGGTTAGGATGTAGCCCCGCCTCCGTGACCAGCGCATGCAGTTCCTGATGCAGATCGCGCCATTCCCGCAGCCGCACGAAGGAGAGAAATTCGTCCTCGCAAAGCTGGCGCAGTTTGTTCCTGGAAAGCCGCCGGGCCTGCTCATGATAATGATTCCACAGGTTGACCAGCGCCAGGAAATCGGACTGCTCATCGCGAAAGCGCCGGTGTTTTTCATCCGCCGCCTGCTGCCGCTCCAGCGGCCGTTCGCGTGGGTCCTGAATGGCCAGGGCGCTGGCGATAATCAATGCCTCGCTCAGGCAACCCTCCTGCCGGGCCGCCAGAATCATCCTTCCCAGGCGGGGATCGATCGGCAGGCGCGCCAATTGCCGGCCCAGCTCGGTCACCTGGCGCTGCGTATCCACGGCGCCCAGCTCGAACAACAACTGGAAGCCATCGTTAATCAGGCGGGAATCGGGCGGATCGATAAACGGAAAGTCTTCGATCTCGCCCAGCCTGAGCACACTCATCTGCAAGATCACCGCCGCCAGATTGGTGCGCAGGATTTCCGGATCGGTAAAGGCCGGGCGGCTGAGAAAATCCTCCTCCGAATACAGGCGGATGCACAGGCCCGCACTGGTTCGGCCGCAACGGCCGGCGCGCTGGTTGGCGCTGGCCTGGGAGATATTCTCGATCGGCAGCCGCTGAATCTTGCTGCGATGGCTGTAACGGCTGATCCGGGCTGTACCGGGATCGATCACATAGCGGATACCCGGCACGGTCAGCGAGGTTTCCGCCACATTGGTGGCCAGCACGATGCGACGGCCGCCATGCGGCTGAAAGATTCGACTCTGTTCGGCGGTGGACAGCCGGGCGTACAGCGGCAGAATTTCGGTGTCCGGCGGATGGTGCTTACGCAGGCTTTCGGTGGTCTCGCGGATTTCCCGCTCGCCGCTTAGAAAAAGCAGGATATCGCCCCGGTCGATCCGCGAAACCTCATCCACCGCCTCCAGAATCGCCTGTTGCAAATCCCGATCGCGGGCATCCTCGTCTTCGGCGAGCAGGGGGCGATAGCGGATATCCACCGGATAGCCTCGGCCGGATACCTCGATGATCGGGGCGTTGTGAAAATGGCGGGAGAAGCGTTCCGGGTCGATGGTGGCCGAGGTGATGATCACCTTGAGCTCCGGGCGGCGGGGTAACAGGCGATGCAGGTAACCGAGCAGAAAATCGATGTTCAGGCTGCGCTCGTGGGCCTCGTCGATAAGGATGACCTCGTACTGTTCCAGTTCCCGGTCACCCTGGGTCTCGGCCAGTAGGATACCGTCGGTCATCAGCTTGATCACCGTATCCGGCCCCACCCGGTCACTGAAACGCACCTTGTAGCCCACGGCGCCGCCCAGGGACGTGTGGAGTTCTTCGGCGATGCGCGCCGCCACGCTGCGGGCGGCGATCCGGCGCGGCTGGGTATGGCCGATCATGCCCGCCGCCCCGAGGCCGAGCGACAGACAGATTTGGGGCAGTTGGGTGGTCTTGCCGGAGCCGGTTTCGCCGCAGATCACGACCACGGGATTATCACGGATAGCGGCGGCGATCGGCTCGCGCTGCCGATTGATCGGCAAGTCGGCGTTAAAGTCCGGCGTCGGCAGCCTGGCCAGGCGCTCGCGGCGGCGTTCGCAGGAGTTGGCGATGGCGCTTTGCAGTTCCGCCACACCCCGCTCGACAGGCTGGGCGTTGGCCAGCCGCCGCCGCAGCCCTTGCAGCCGGCGTCCGAGAGAGCGGCGATCGTCCAACAGGCAATCGTTCAGGCGGTTTTGCAGATGGTTAAGAATGGTTTGCACGATAACAGCGGAGTTACGGTTACTGATGGATGCCAGATTAAAGAAGTCTTGCCGTTGGAGTGCCGGTTCGCGCACAGATTCCAGTTGCAGACGGTGCGAGTTTGGCGTAATGTCGGCAGCGGGCTCAGGCCAGCCAGGCCGGTTACGGCCCGTCCAGAGTCGATCCTCTACGCACCGAGCATAATTTGACGAGAATTTATGGTCCGGAAGTTGGCGGTTCGGCAAAGCTGTAAATCTGTTTTATCGAGGTTGGTTTTTAATGCGTACTGGTGTTGTTAAGTGGTTTGACGAAGCCAAAGGGTTTGGATTCATTGCTCCCGAGGATGGCAGCAACGACGTGTTTGTACACTACTCTACCATCGAGGGCAAAGGTTTCCGTACCCTCGCCGAAGGCCAGCGGGTCGAGTTCGACTCCAAGACCGGTCCCAAAGGCCCTCAAGCCACCGCTGTGAAGCTTGCGAAGTAACCCTCCGCCAGCCTGACCATATAATAAGAAACCCCGCCTTTAGGCGGGGTTTCTATTTTGTCGCACAGCAAGCTGCCGTACAGCCAATGCTATATCCATGATCGGTCCTCAGTTAGCCACTGAATCTTTTCCCCGCTCGCACCATAAATCAGTTCCGTCCACCCGGTAGACGATAGCAGGTCGCGGCTGAGACAGCCGCTGCAGTGGTGGCGCCAGGCGCCGTCCGATGCTTTCAGGAAGTACCTCGATGATGGCCAGCATGCCCTTGATAAGCGTTTGGCTGAATCCAAATCCAGTGGGAGCCAGCCGTGTAATTTCCTGCCAGCAGCGCGGCGGTGTGTCTAATTTCATGGCGTCACTGCCCCATTCCATGGTTTCCCAATCGAGTACGGCATAGCCTCCTGTCATCCTGCCAACAGCCGATGCCTCTACTTCCTTTGGAAGCGCTCCCTTGCTCAAGTAACCAAACCGATCCTCAAGCGCTGGATCCCTGTTCAAAATCGAATAGACGCGGGCGATATTGCCGTTATTGATGGACCCGACAATCCAACTATCTGGATGAGCCTTGGCGAACTCCACGGCGGCTTTACTATTGCTGGTAAACACATGGTAAGCCTGTTGCTCCAAGGCTCCCAGCGCAAACCCGCCTGCCATAACCACTGCCAGCACTATGAATCCAATCCACCGCGAAAGTCTCGCCACCAGATAACCCGCAAGCAAAGCGATGGGCGCAAGAAACAACGTCAGGTAATTCGACTGTTTTGTAACAAAGCGAAGCGGTTCCCATGAAATTGGAGTAAAGGAGAGTACTGCAAGCAAGGAGACAAGCCAGAACACAACATAAGCGATACCGGTATCAACGCTGCTAGATGAGAAACGCCGACGAGTAACGATGATAACTGTTATTGCAGCCAAAAAAGGAGCAAGCCAAGTGTGTTTGATATCGATGAACAAATACCAGAAATAATACCAAACCTGATCTTCCTTACCACCGTGAATAAAGTCGCGGTCTAATTGGATTGTCATTACTTTAAAGAGATGTAAGGGATCGCCCGCGATAACGAACATCAGGAGGAAATGAGCGAACAGCATGACAAGTCCTCCACCGACGATATACAGCCAGCGTAGATCGAGCCGGCGGGCCAGCAGAGGGTACAATGCAAAGGCAAAAAGCGCGATCAGCAAAAGTTCCTTGGTCCAAAAGACCAACCCCATGGTGAGACCGGTGAGGAAATAAAGCAGGGGGCTGCGCCGTTGCCCGGCTACGAAAAAGAGGACGAAGCTGAGAGTGAGGAAGAGAGATACAACAGGGTCGGCATGCAGGCGGGTGGAAACAGCGATATGAAGCGGCATGCAAACCAGGATCAACCCGGAATAAAGCGCTGCTCGCCAGCCCCAAAGGCCGAGGGCAAACCAGTATATTATTGCAATTTCGGCCAGGGAGCACAGCAATGGCCAAAGGTTGGCGGCAAAAAGATTGACACCGAATAAGTAAATAAAAAAGCCTGCTGGTATATTGAACCCGTAACGCAGTGCTCCATTGTAATTGGCGCTTGACCAGATTCCTTCGGAAATCTGAACAGCTCGATTCAGATAAACCAGATCATCGGATCCGAAGATTCCATTGAAAAACACCAGACGCACTATTGTCGCCAGCACCAGCACGGCCATAAGGATGGCCCAGGTTGGCAGATCCCAAGCGAGAGCCGCTGCGTTACCAGGCGGTAAGGAAGAAGGTTGAGATAAGGAAGAAGAATGATTCTGGGTCATCCACGTAGCCTTAGTTTGTGTCGAAAATATATCTGCCGGAACAGCGCTCCGGCCCGTTGCCAGCCTATATGACTTTTTCGATGAAATAGCGCGGGCGGCGCTTTGTCTCAAGATATATCTTTGCCACGTACTCGCCCAAGATGCCGATACTTAGTAGCTGGATGCCGCCGAGAAAGTAAATGGGAAGAACGGAGGACGCCCAACCGGGTATGGCGGCAGCCGTGAACAGCCGCAGGTAGAGCACCCAACCGATCATAGCGATGCTGAGCAGGCACACGAGCAGTCCGAGGGCGGCGATGAACCGCAGGGGCATGACGCTGAACGAGGTAATGCCGTCGATGGCCAGCGCAAGCATGCGGCGCAGGGGATACTTGGATACGCCCGCAAAGCGCTCGCCGCGGTCGTAGTACACCGTGGCGGTGGGGAAGCCGAGCAGTGGGATGATGCCGCGCAGGAACAGATTGACCTCGGAATACTGCCGAAGGGAGTCGACTGCGCGCCGGCTCATAAGACGGAAATCGGCATGGTTGTAAACGACATCGACACCCATCCAGGCGAGGAACTTGTAGTACATTCCAGCGCTACTCCGCTTGAAAGCGGTATCCACAGCGCGGGACTTACGGACACCGTACACAATCTCGCAGCCCTCTGAGAAACGATGGACCATCTCCTCTATAATCGTAATATCGTCTTGCAAATCGGCGTCTACCGTCACCACTGCATCCCCTTCGGCGCCGAAGAGACCGGCCAGCAGGGCATTCTGATGGCCTCTGTTGCGGGACAGCTTGATGCCATGCACCCGGGAGTCCGCCGCGGCGAGAGACTCGATGATCTCCCAGGTACGGTCCTTGCTGCCATCGTCGACGAAATAGAGTGAGTTGTCGGCAGTGACCAAACCTGACTGTTGCAGGTGGTTTAGAAGATCGAGGAGGCGCCGGTTTGTTTCCGGCAGTACTTCTTCCTCGTTGTAGCAAGGCACTACTATCCCGAGTCGTATTGCCATTAATCATTCTCCGAGACGATGACTGACGGCGCCGTGGCCGTCGGAAAAACAAAGAGCCGACTTACCAAGTAGAAAGTGGTCGTGTAAGGGATGAGTCCGACAGCATGTGCAAGGTAGGGATTGATACCGGCCCACTGGATACAAGCCAGGACCACAAGCAAGTTGACCGTATAGGCGATGGCAAAAGCCAGCAAAAAGCGTCCGAGCGCTGGTAGTTGGGGACCTTGATAGGAAAAAGTCCAGGTGGAATTCAAGGTAAAGCTTAATAAGATGCCAACGCCGTATCCAAGCAGGTTGGCAGGAACGTCTCCGAACTCAAGAAAATACTTGGAACCATAGATTAGCGTAAAGCCGACAACGGTATTGAGGAACCCAACGCTTAGGAAACGGGTTACTGTCGATCGCAGAAGATCTTGGGTCATTTCTAAGTTCCGACGTAGTATCAGGTTGCAATGCACCATTTTTATCTCATGAATAATCGGCATAAGCCAGCGATTCCCGGTCAACCATGGGTTTTGCATTATAAAACTGTTTTCATGCGATAAATCGATGCTTTTCATAAATCTGGTTGGCGACTACCGCTCCTATTACCAGGGCATTTTCCGGCATAGTTGAAAAGCGCAGAAGTCCTTTTCCTCCAGATAGCGATAATAAACAGCAAAGCCAGGATTCCAGTCGATATTACACTCAACAGTGTACCCAGATGCTCGGAAGGTATACCCTTCCAGGTCAGACGTACCAGATTTTTTCCTGGTATTACAGGTGCTTGAATCAGCCCAGTTGGAATATCAATGTCAGTCTGAATTTGAGATCCATTCAAGAGAATTTGCCAACCTGGAAAAACAGGCACAGGTAATATAAGAGAATCGACATGGTCACTTTCGATGAGCCATTCCCGATCCTGGCTTTTGGATAGCAGAATCTGGCAATTTAGCGATTTTCTCTGGCAGTCACCAATAATACCACCTTGTTCAATGTAACGGCGCCAGTCTTTTCCAAGCGTTGCCGGATTCAACCCAGGGTTAGCAAAATTGCCTGCGAGAAAATCAGGTGTCATAATAAAAACTTTTCCGTCAATAATTATCAATTTTAATAAGAGTACGGTTGTCAGTAGCACAGGTGTAACCAGTGCAGTTATAAGGCTGATACGCCAAAACTTAGAGGCTTTGTAATGCCAGCTCTGATAAGCCGCCAGGATAGTAGCCAGAGGAATTGCAAGAGAGGCTACGTATAAAAAACGTAACGGGAACTGAACTTTCTGCATAATAGGATTTGAGAAATACCATAAGGGATAAAATAATTCACTCCCAAACAAAAGAGCTAGCCAGCCAATAAAAGCTAATTTCATACAAATCAGCCACTGATTAATAGAATGATTAGGATGCCTTATTAAATAAAGGGTTACGGTTAAATTAGAGAGTAGCAGTATCAGAGGTATATACAATTGATATAAGAACCAGTGCTCGCCAAAAATAAAATAAGTAATGGTTGGAAAAACAAACCTGTTGCGCCAATTAAGTGCAGCGTAATGTTGGCTGGTAATCAAATCCCAACCTAGAAAGGCAGGCATCAAGTGTATAAGTCCAATACCTACTCCCAAAGTGACAGCACAACACCAGTAGAGAGCCTGCTTGCCTAGTTCAGGAAATTTATCTTTTCGATAAAGTACATCGATTACTGGCACAAATAGAAGACAGAGAAGTAACAAAAAAGCTGAAAGAGAATGAGTAAGTACCAGGGCAGCGACGGCAATACTTAAAAGCAGATAACGGGCTAGCGAATGCTGAGAGTTGTCGATACTTAAATAGATGACAGCGATACCTGCTGCGCAAGAGGCATACCAGGCAAGCTCTTTATCGTAGTGTAAGAAGATAAAGAATGTAGGGAATAGCACGATTATGATTGCACCGATTAGCGCCCAGAGACGCCCGATACTTCCACGCAATAGCATATAAGTGACCATGCCTGTAAGCCAGGTAAATAAAAAAAGTGAGATTTTTAAAGATAACCAGACATCTTCTAAAAACAGATTGATAATTGCTGTTATATAAAATAGTAGGGGTGGATAGTAAAGGAAGATAGGTTGTCCTAAACCAAGGTTGGCGCGTGGCATCCACCTGGGATAGAAGTAGCCCTCTTGAATGGAATGGCTGAATTCAACAGCAGCGGGGTAATGAAAATCCAAATCATTAATACGAAGTATAATATTTCCGGCTAAAAGTGGAAGTATAATAACACAGGAAAAAATAGTGATCAACAATAGATCAAGCAATATCAACCAAAATTTTGAAGATCTCATAAGTATCAGTCTCTGTATTTTCATCTTTAATGCTTGTTAATCAGTCAAAAACTCAATATTGAAAAAACAAAAAATTTCACTAACTACTGTTCTAATATCCATTTCTTGAAGCTCGAAGTAAAATGGCAGGCGTAGCAACCGTTCGCTGATATACTCAGTCACCGGCAGCATACCATCACTGTAGCCCATGGTTTGTCCTATAGGTGATGTATGCAGCGGGACATAATGAAAAACAGCCAGGATACCTTGCTTTTTTAGATGCTCTATTAAAGACATTCGGGTATCATGATCCTTCAATAACAAGTAGAACATATGATAATTGGAATCACAACCTTCCGGTATCACAGGTAGCCTCAACAGACCATGCTCAGCAAGCGGTAAAAGCAATTCATAGTACGTCTTGTAGATGAATTTTCTCTGCCGGTTAATCTTTTCCATATTTTCCAACTGACCATAGAGAAAGGCGGCAAGAATATCGGAAGGCACATAGGAGGATCCCATGTCTACCCAAGTGTATTTATCGACCTGACCCCTGAAAAATTTGCTGCGATTGGTGCCTTTCTCACGAATGATCTCCGCCCGCTCGATAAATTCCTTATTATTTATCACCAAAGCACCACCTTCTCCACAGATAAAGTTCTTGGTTTCGTGAAAGCTATAAGTTCCAAGATTGCCGAGAGTCCCGAGAAAGGAGTCTTTATATTTGGCATTGACCCCTTGAGCGGCGTCTTCGATCACAAATAAGCCATGCTTCCTGGCAATGCTATTGATACTTTCCATCTCGCAGCCTACCCCTGCATAATGCACGGGAACGATGGCTTTGGTCCGAGTAGTGATAGCTGGTTCGATAAGATTCTCATCCAGATTCAGGGTATCCGGACGAATATCGACAAACACCAGTTTCGCACCGCGAAGATAGAAGGCATTGGCTGTCGATACAAAAGTGTAGGAAGGTAAAATTACTTCATCGCCTGGCTGGATGTTGCAAAGGATTGCGGCCATTTCGAGAGCGGAAGTACACGAGGTTGTCAGTAATACCCGCTGGATGGCAAAGGTGTTCTCCAGTAACTGTTGACAGAGCTTGGTATAGGGGCCATCGCCACTGATCTGGCCATTCAATACAGATTGGGCGATATAATAAAGCTCCTTACCTATGATGAAAGGCTTATTGAAAGGGATCGAGTAGCTCATATTATTTGTTAACGTGGAGATTGTGCCAGCGAGAATTCAATAACGTTGGGGAAGACCCAATATTTTTGCAATAAGAACAATAATCCGGCCGTGATCAGTATTAAAACCCCTTGCACGATCCGATGTGACAGGCCGATCTGATCGACCAGTATTATCAACATCACCAGATTGAAAAAATAGCCAAAACCATAGCTGGCCAGATAACGCCGCAGTGCTTTGGGGATCCTGCCCTGGTAACGAAAGGTCCAGCGTCGGTTGAACACGAAGGTCTGCAGCACGCCGAGAATATAAAGCAAGGTCATCGCCGTTTTATGCCCCAGGCCGAGTTCGGTCAACAGCAGGTAGACCAGATAGAGCACCGCGTTGGAAGCCAGCCCCACCAGGGCGAATCTGAACAGTTGCCAGCGCGTATCCCTGGTTATCATGCCGCCCTGACTTTTCTTAAGCGTGCCAATGGAAGGTCGTCTGGGGATTGAGAAAGCGAAAACCCAGCGATACATACAGGTTCATCACTCGGATGTTATGGGAGGAAATACTGGTCTCCACCCGTTCGATCCCTTCATTGCGGTTATGGAGCAGCATCGTCGTCCAGATGCGCTTGCCGAATCCCCGGCTCTGATTGCCTGGCGCCGCGGCGGCCAAATGCCAGTAACAGGTTCTGTCAGCGGGATACTCCACGATAAAGAACCCTGCCAGCTTGCCTTGATCCAGGAATTTCAGCACCTGTTGCTTCTCATCCCGCAGACTGTTGCGCATCCAGGCGCGATAGCGCAGATTGGCCAGGGTGGCGCCTATGCGTGGATCGGTATGAAACCGTTCCTTGCCGAATACCGTTCCCGCCATCTCTTCCAATATAGCGCCGTCCTCGGGACCGGCCCGCTCTACAGCCAGGGGTTGCAATCCCTGCAGATAGCCCAGCTCCGCCTGCTGCAGCCGCTCCATCACGGGGTGATAGTTCAGCTCGATAAAGCGGAAACCCTGTTCTTCCAGGAAAAGGGATTCCTGCATCCGGTCGTGATCGAGGCGACAGGCGCACAGCACCACTTGTTCCCGCCGCCGCCAGTCCCTGAAAGCCTGGAAATCCGCTTGGGCGGCGTCAGGTTGGCGGATTTCCAGCCGGCTCAACTGCGCCACGGGAAACTGAAAGATGGCAATATCCCAGGGAACCAGGTAGTACTCGAGAGTCAGGGATGCCGTCTCCAGCTTCTGTAAATCGATGTTCCAGCCCATGTCTGTTTCTCCAGATGGTTTAGTCCACGACCCGCAACCGCTTGCTTTCAGTTGGATCGGGGGTAAAGCCTCGCTCAAAAGAAAGTTGTTTCTCCATGTCACCGCTCAGGTAGTTGCCGACCACATAGGGAGGGCGTTCCATGGTTCTGAAGTGGATGCGGGCAATGTATTCTCCAATGATCCCCAAGGCAAACAACTGCGCGCCGGAGAAGAGCGCGATAATCGAGGCGAGAAAGGCAAACCCCGGAACCTGTGCGCCGTTTAAAAAGTAGCGCGCCAGGACATAAGCCAGAATGCCGAAGCCGAACAGGGTAAAGCCGAAGCCGATGAAGCTGGCCACCTGTAGCGGGAGAGTGCTGAAGCCGGTCATCAGGTTGAAGGCATGGGTGATCAGCTTGCCCAACGTATAATTGGACGTACCCGCCCGACGGGGTTCGTGCCGCACCGGTACGGCGGCGAACCGGCTGGTGCCCCAGGTGAGCAGGACATCGATGGAAACGGTGGGACTACGATACTCGCTAAAGGCGTCGCGCAACTCGGTGCGAAAGGCGCGGAAGGCGCTGACCTTGGAGGCGACCTCGACTCCCATGGTGCTGCTCAGGGCCAGCTTGGTCAACTGTGAGGCCAGATCCCGCCACAGGCCATGTTGTTCCTGCCGGGGCGTGCCGTAAACGACATCATAGCCCTCTGCCAGCTTACTCAGCAGAGTGGCGATTTCCGCCGGCGGATGCTGCAGATCGTCATCCATGGTGACGATAATCTCGTAGCGCGCCGCCCGAATGCCGCACAGCAGCGCGTTATGTTGGCCATAATTGCGCCGCAGCCGGATGCCGCTCACCCGTGAGTCGGCCTGGACCAGTTCGCGGATAATGTCCCAGGAATTATCACGACCGCGATCCTCGACCAGGATAATTTCGTAGCGCTCCACTGTCTTATCCAGCACCGTCGTCAAAGCATGATATAACTCCTTCAGATTGGGAGCGGCGTTGTAGACAGGTATCACCACCGATATGGAATCCATCTATCTCCTCCAGGCTTAGGTAAAGTAAACGCGGTGATTGTCGCAAATATCGGAGCAGAACTCATATCAACCAACAAGGGTTCGCCCAGTTCTATTCTCAATGCCATGCCGTATGGTATACAGCAGCCAGGAGCGGGTAGTGCGGCCCCCCTTAGCGGGCACTACACACGAGCGGTGACAGCAACCCGCGCGTGCCCCCGCTGACTCTATCCCGGTTCCAGCCACCGCAAACCAAAGTAGCATGGTAGCATAAGCACTTTTGTAAATTATAGTTAACGGAGTTTGCTCATGACCGAGCCTAAATTCTCTTTTTTCGCCCGTCTCCTGCTGGCCCTGCAGGCCTTCTGGCGGACCCTCAGCGACCCTGAATTCGCTACCGGCGTGGCCCGCCTGAGCCAGGGCACACTACCGGCCCCGGCCGCCGAGGCCGCGCCGGGACTGCGGCAGACCGCGCCCGAGTCGGCCCTGCAACTGCTGAGCCTGTTGCAGCAGGAGGGGCGTTTCGTCGATTTTCTGGAGGAAAACGTCAGCGCCTATGCCGATGCGGAGATCGGCGGCGCGGCGCGGGTGGTCCACGAGGGCTGCCGCAAAGCTCTCCATGCCTACTTCAGTATCGTACCCGTACGTACCGAATCGGAAGGCAGCCGCCTGACCTTGCAATCGGGCTTCGATCCCGCCGCCACCCGCCTGACCGGCAATGTGGTGGGGCAGCCACCGTTTACCGGCACCCTGATGCATCGCGGCTGGCAGGTCACCGCCATCAAACTGCCGCAGCTCGCCGAAGGGCATAATGTCAAGATCCTGGCGCCCGCGGAGGTGGAGCTATGAGCACAGCACGCTATGCTGTCGGCATCGATCTGGGCACCACCCATTGTGTCATGGCCGCGGTGGATTTGACTCAGGACGAGAGCGAGCAGGTGCTCCAGCAGATGGTGGCGATTCCCCAGTTGACCGGACCGGGATCGGTGGAGGACCGGTTGCTGCTGCCGTCGTTTCTGTATCTCCCCCATTCGGATGAACTGGCGCCCAACGATCTGACCCTGCCCTGGGGGATACAGCCGCCGTTCGTGGTAGGGGAGTTGGCCCGCAATCTCGGCAGCCGCACGCCGATCCGGCTGGTGGCCAGCGCCAAAAGCTGGCTGTGCCATCCCGGCGTGGATCGCCGCGCCCCTATCCTGCCGGTGGAAGCGCCGGCGGAAGTGCCACAGGTATCGCCCTTGCAGGCCTCGATCCACTATCTGGAGCATTTGCGCCAGTCCTGGGACTATCAGCATCCGGATGCGCCTCTGCTGGAGCAGGAAGTGACCATCACCGTCCCGGCCTCGTTCGACCCGGCGGCCCGCGAGCTGACCGACGAAGCCGCCGCCGCCGTCGGCTTCGGCCACCGGATTTTGCTGGAGGAACCGCAGGCGGCGCTGTATAGCTGGATTCTGGCCAGTCAGGGCGGCTGGCGCAAACAGGTCAAGGTCGGCGATATTATCCTGGTCATCGATCTGGGCGGCGGGACCACCGATCTATCCCTGATCGCCGTGACCGAGCGCGACGGTTCGCTGGAATTGAACCGGGTGGCAGTGGGCGATCATATCCTGCTGGGCGGCGACAACATGGACCTGGCGCTGGCGCATGTGGTCAGAACCAAGCTGGCCGGCCAGAACATCAGTCTGGATCTGTGGCAACTGCAAGCGCTGACCCACGGCTGCCGGGCCGCCAAGGAAGCGATGCTGACGGACCCCGGTATCGAGACCATGCCGGTGGTGGTGCCCAGCCGGGGCTCCCGCCTGATCGGCGGCACCATTCGCACCGAACTGACCCGCGACGAAGTCACCCATACCCTGGTGGAAGGCTTCTTCCCCTGGGTGGACGCCGCCGCCCGGCCGGCGAGCCGGGCCCGCACGGCGCTGACCAAGCTGGGCCTGCCGTATGCCCAGGATGCCGGCATCAGCCGCCATCTGGCGGCTTTCCTGGGGCGCCAGACGCACGCGACCGAAGCGCTGGCCGGGTTCGCGGCGCTGCCGCCCAACGCCAGTTTCCTGCACCCGACGGCGGTGCTGCTCAATGGCGGCGTGTTCAAGGCGCCGCTGCTGGCTGAACGCACCCTGGAGATGCTCAATGCCTGGTTGCAGGCCGAAGGTTCGCCACCCGCCCGGCTGTTGGAAGGGGCCGACCTCGATCTGGCGGTGGCGCGCGGCGCGGCCTATTACGGCTATGTGCGGCGTGGCCGCGGGGTCCGCATCCGGGGCGGCACCGCCAAGGCGTATTATGTCGGCATCGAAAGCGCCATGCCGGCGGTGCCGGGGATGGAACCGCCGTTGCAGGCGCTGTGTATCGCCCCCTTCGGCATGGAGGAGGGGACCGATGCGGCCCTGCCGTCGCAGGAAGTCGGGCTGGTCGTGGGCGAGCCGGTGCGGTTTCACTTTTTCGGGTCGTCGGTACGGCGGGAGGATCGGGTGGGTTCCGTGCTGGAGCAGTGGTCGCCGGAGGAAGTGGAAGAGTTGGAGGAGATCGAAGCCAATCTGCCCGCCGAAGGCCGCAACCCCGGTGAAGTGGTGCCGGTGCGGCTGCACGCCGCGGTCACCGAAGTGGGGACCCTGCGGCTGGAGGCGATCCCACGCGAGGGTAATCAGACCTGGAAGGTCGAATTCGATGTGCGTGGGCAGGAGTAGGGGCGGTTCGCGAACCGCCCCTACATGCCTGAACTGCGTAACTCCTAAGCATTTGTAGGGTGCGCACTGCGCACAATTAAGTTGATCTGGAGTCATGCTCAATGGGACTCACCAAGGTTACGACCAAGCTGACAAGTTTCGCGACGCCTGAACGCAGCTACGAGGCGATCTTCCTCGTGGACACCGGCGCTACGGACTCGCTGGCTCCAGCGGACGAATTGGAAAAGATCGGTCTGGCCAAGGAGGGCAGAATGGTTTACAAGCTGGCGGACGGGACAGTCAAAGAATATCCCTATGGTCTGGTGCGGATCGAGTTCATGGGAGAGGTCACGGCGGGCCGAGTCATCTTCGGTGAACCGGAATCGGAGCCGCTCCTGGGAGTTACCGCACTGGAATCGGTCGGCATCATGGTCGATCCCGTGCATAAAACATTGAAGCGGCTGCCGGCGATACCGCTGAAATAGAGGTAATACTTTAGGAGATTCAGCCATCGTCAGCAACAGCAAACCCGCCCGCTATCTGGTTGGGATCGACCTGGGCACCACGCATACGGTGGTTGCCTATGCGGATACTCTCGCGGCAGCGGAGCCGCTGATTCATCTTTTCGATATCGAGCAACTGGTGGCGCCCGGCGAGGTCGCGCCGCGGGCGCTGTTGCCCTCGCTGCGCTATCACCCGGCGCCGGGAGAACTGGCGGAGAGCGCTATCCGCCTGCCCTGGCCCGAAACCGATCCAGGCAATGTGCCGGCTGTCGTGCTGGGCGAGTTGGCCCGCGAACTGGGCGCCCGGGCGCCGGGGCGGCTGGTGGTCAGCGCCAAAAGCTGGCTGTCCCATCCGGCGGTGGATCGCATCGCCCCGATCCTGCCCTGGGGAGCGGCGGAAGAGGTTCCTAAGGTTTCACCGGTCGATGCCAGCGCCGGCTATCTGGCCCATGTCAGGGCCGCCTGGCGAGGGCGGTTTCCCGACCATCCGCTGGAACGGCAGGATGTGGTGCTGACCGTGCCGGCCTCCTTCGACGAGGCGGCGCGCCGCCTGACGGTGATTGCCGCCCAGCGGGCGGGACTGGAGCAGGTGCATCTGGTGGAAGAACCCCAGGCCGCCTGCTATGACTGGCTGCACCGCCATCAGCAGGATCTCACTGCGGCCCTGGGCGATACCCGCCTGCTGCTGGTGTGCGATGTGGGCGGCGGTACGACGGATTTGACCTTGATTCAGGTGACGCCGACCGACAGTGGTCCCAAGCTTACCCGGATCGGGGTGGGCGACCATCTGATGCTGGGCGGCGATAATATGGACCTGGCCCTGGCGCATCTACTCGAACGGCAGTTGGGCGGAGAACGGCTGAGCGCCGCCGCGTTGTCGCAACTGATCCAGCAGTGCCGGCTGGCCAAGGAGCGCCTGCTCGCGCCGCAGGCGCCGGAGCGAACCACGGTGACCGTACTGGGAGCCGGCGCCCGCCTGATCGGCGGCGCCCGCTCGGTGGAATTGACCCGCGAGCAGGTGCGGGATCTGGTGGTGGATGGCTTTCTACCCAGGGTCGGTCCCGACGAGCAGCCGCACAAGCGGCGCGGCGCCATCGTCGAGTTCGGTCTGCCATATACTGCCGACCCGGCGATCAGCCGGCAGTTGGCGGCGTTCCTGACGCAGCATGCGCAGGCGTGCCGGGAGGCGCTGGACGAGCGGGTGGGGGATGCCTTACCCCTGCCGGATGCCGTGCTGCTCAACGGCGGCGTGTTTCAAAGCGAGACGCTGAGTTCGCGTCTGCTGGATATTCTGGCAGGCTGGCGGGGCGCGCCGCTGCGGCGACTGGATAACGTCGAGCCGACTCTGGCGGTGGCGCGGGGCGCCGTGGGGTATGCCATGGCCCGGCGCGGCCAGGGCCTGCGGATCGGCGGTGGCTCGGCGCGCAGCTATTTTCTGATCGTCGAAGGCGAGGCCCGGCAAAAGCACGGCGTCTGCCTGTTGCCCAAAGGCACGGAGGAAGATCACGAAATCCGCCTGAGCGGGCGTACCTTCTCCCTGCGCCTGGGCGAGCCGGTCCGGTTCCATCTGGTGTCCTCCACCGGCGACGTCCTGTATCAGCCGGGCGAATTGATCGATATCGACTATGCCCGGTTTACGACCCTGCCGCCGATCGCCACGGTGCTGGAAGGAGAGGGCGGCGCCGTGCCGGTGCAACTGGCCGCCATGCTCACCGAGGTGGGCACACTGGAGTTGAGCTGCGTGGCCGTGGACGTGCCCGACCGGCGCTGGCAACTGGCCTTTCAGTTGCGGGGGAGCGAAATGGTGCTGGCGACCACCACCCATCCCCGCTTCCGGGAAGCGGCGGAACTGATCGGTCGGTTTTACGGCGCCCGTTCCAAGGAGGTCAGCCCCAGGGACATCAAGAACCTGCGGCTGGAGCTCGACCGGCTGCTGGGCAAGCGCGAGAGCTGGGACACGCCACTGCTGCGGTCCCTGTTCGATACCCTGTGGGAAGGCGCCAGACGGCGGCGACGTTCAGCCGATCATGAGCGTCTGTGGTTCAGTCTGGCGGGCTATTGTCTGCGGCCCGGCTTCGGCTATCCGCTGGACGACTGGCGGGTCAAACAACTGTGGTCGATCTATCCGCAGGGCGTGCAGTATGGCGCCGAGTCCCAGCTCTGGTCGGAGTGGTGGACCTTATGGCGGCGGGTGGCCGGGGGACTGGATGAGCCGGCTCAGGAAGCGCTGCTGGCGGAGGTGGCGGCGGCGCTGAAACCGGTGGCGGAACGGGCGCAGAAGGTCCCCAAGGGTGGCAAGAGCGCCGGCAAGCCGGCTTATGATGATATGGTGCGGCTGGTAGCCTCGTTGGAACGGCTGCCGGCGGCGCGCAAGGTAGAGGTGGGCGGCTGGTGGCTGGCGCGGCTGGCTAAAAAAGGGGAATCGCCGCAGACCTGGTGGGCGCTGGGACGGCTGGGCTGCCGCGTGCCCCTGTACGGCAGCGCGCATAACGTAGTGCCACACGAGGTGGTGGCGGACTGGCTGCGACAGGTTCTGGAGTTGAACTGGAAAACGGTGGAGCCGGCGGCGTTCGCGGCGACCCTGCTGGCGCGCTTGAGCGGCGACCGGGAGCGGGATTTGCCGGAGGAGTTGCGCCGTCAGGTGGTGCAGAAGCTGCGCTCGGTCAAGGCGCCGGATTCCTGGGTCCGGTTGGTGGAGCAGGTGGTCGAACTGGAGGAGGCGGATGAGAAGCGGGTGTTCGGCGAATCTCTGCCGCCGGGATTGCGGTTGGTGCATTAATGCCAGGCTGGATATTGCTCAACCTACCCGATTACCGGTAGTGCCCCTTAACTTCCGTGATAAATTTAACTTAAACTATCTATATACTGTGGTTATATGCGCGTGCCATACTAGATATAGTAAATTTCTACACGGATACTCGATTCCTCAGGTAAATTCAGTAAAAATTGGCTCCCAACTACTACTGGACTTTGGCCATCCTGAAGGGGCGTAGCCAGTCGTCCGCTCTCGGGCAGGAGCGCACACCGGCTCGCGCAACTTTCCTCGAACGTAACTTCCACGTTCCAGCGCAGCACAAAGGCCGTTACGATCGACAGCGGTTGGCACGCCGGGCAGGTGCAAAAGAACGCCGTGGGGTCCGGGTCACCCTCGGCGTTCACCACCAACACCCAGCGAATCGGCAACGGTTTTTGTCCCCGCCGATACCACAGGGCGACATCGCTCAACAGCCGCACCCGCCGCGTCTCCCCACCATACCAGTAGAGTTCCATCTCTTCGCCGGACTGTTGAGCCTCCGCCACCCGGTCCTGCAAGGCCGGCAGGCGTGCCCCCTTGCGCGGCTTCGGCCCGCGTCGCGGGCGCAGGGGGATGGTCGGGAAATCATATAACTGGGCATCCAACCGCAACCGGCTGATCAACACTACCTCCTGCTGCACACAGGTCCAGGCCAAGTGCAGGCAGGCAAAGCCTCCATCCCCCAGCAGCACCCAGGGCCGCCGTAAC
>CAIMUS010000021.1 GCA_903844665.1 uncultured Pseudomonadota bacterium | reverse complement strand
GGGGAGAGGGGTCTGAACGGTTACCATTATCCTGCTCCTGGCTGTGAACAGGTTCACAGTAGCGGCTCCTGGTACTCTATCCCCTGATGCTTCCCGGCGTTAAGCCAAGTAGTACGCATTGCGTACCTTTTCCGGGCCTCGCCCGGTATGGCGCCTTACCGGTCTTACGCGGGCAATGATGGTACGCGGTGCGTACCCTATTTGCCGGTTGTACTGGCGCTTTTCATTATTTCATCACAATCCTGTAATATTCTACCTGCTCCATCCCTCACCACCCGGCGATCCCCATTACCCCGACTCCATGAGTGAATTCGTTGTCGAACTGCGCAAGGTCTGCAAATCCTATGGCGCCAACGCCGTTCTGCAGGATATCGATCTGCAAGTCAGGCACGGTGAATTTCTCACCTTGCTCGGTCCTTCCGGTTGCGGCAAGACCACTATCCTGCGGCTGATCGCCGGCTTCGAACAACCCGACAGCGGCAGTGTGCTGATCGATGGCCAGGATATGCGTGGTCTGCCGCCGGAACAGCGCCAGGTCAATACCGTCTTTCAGAGTTATGCGTTGTTTCCGCACATGACCGTATTCGAAAACGTCGCTTTCGGTCCACGCATGCAGGGAATAAGCGGCCAGGCATTGCGGCAACGAGTGATGGCGACCCTGCGGATGGTCATGCTGGAGGAATTCGCCGACCGCAAACCCTTGCAGCTTTCCGGCGGGCAGCAACAGCGGGTGGCGATGGCCCGGGCGGTGGTAAACCAGCCGCTGGTGCTGCTCCTGGACGAGCCCTTGAGCGCGCTCGATTACAAGCTGCGTAAGGCGATGCAGGTCGAACTCAAGCAGTTGCAGCGCCAGCTCGGCATCACCTTTGTTTTCGTCACCCACGATCAGGAAGAGGCCCTGTCCATGTCCGACCGGGTGGTGGTGATGAACGCCGGCACGATCGAACAGACCGGCTCGCCGCGGGAGATCTATGAGACGCCCAAGAACCTGTTCGTGGCCGGGTTTGTCGGTGAGGTCAATGTCCTGCCGGGCAGGATCGTGGGCGCCAACGCCAGCCATTACGACGTGCTGCTGCACGGTAAAAGCATCCCGCTGCAATCCCCGCATCGTTTTGCCTTGGGCGACCGGGTCAATGTGCTGATCCGCCCCGAGGATCTGCGCCTCTGGCGGGAAGGTGAGGGAACCGAGCAGGACCGCGCCAATCTCTTCCCCGCCGCAGTGGAAGAGGTCACCTACAAGGGCGCCACGGTGGACATGCTGATCCGGTTGGAGGATGGGGCGCTGCTGTCCACCTCCCAGTTCTTCAACGAGGAAGACCCGGCCTGCATCGATCTGGATTTTCGCCACGGCGAACGGGTCTACGTGGACTGGGTGCACGATTGGGAGACGCTCCTGCCTGATGAAAACTAGCGGCCTGTTCAAATCCATCGCGGTCGGGACGATCTGGTTTTGGCTGCTGTTGTTCGCCCTGATTCCCAATCTGATGGTGGTCGCCGCCAGTCTGATGGAAAGGGGCGAGACGGATTTCGTGAATTTCGCCTTCAGCCTGGACAGTTACCGCCGGCTGCTCGATCCGTTATATCTGGAAGTGGTGTGGAGTTCCCTCTATCTGGCGGTCATCACCACCTTGCTGTGCCTGCTGGCCGGCTTTCCCTTCGCCTGGCTGCTGGCGGGCAGTTCCGCCCGCTGGCGGCCGCTGTTGTTGCTGCTGGTGATTATTCCGTTCTGGACCAGTTCGCTGGTGCGCACCTACGCGACAGTCATCATTTTGCGTACCAACGGGGTCCTGAATGAATGGCTGCTGGGGCTGGGATTGCTCGATGAACCGCTGGAGTTGCTGTATACCTCCACCGCGGTGCTGCTCGGCCTGGTCTACGCCCTGTTGCCGTTTATGGTATTGCCCCTGTACGCGGCGCTGGAAAAGCTGGACCCGCGTCTGTTCGAGGCCGCGCGTGACCTGGGGGCCGGCAGGCTGCGGATTTTCACCGAAATCGTACTGCCGCTGACTCTGCCCGGCATCATCGCCGGCAGCATGCTGGTGTTTCTGCCGGCGCTGGGCATGTTCTACATTCCCGATATGCTGGGCGGCGCCAAAAATCTGCTGGTCGGCAATCTGATTCAGGATCAGTTCCTGTCCGCCCGCAACTGGCCCCTGGGCGCTGCGGCCAGCGTGCTGCTGACGCTGCTGATGGGATTGCTGCTCTGGGTCTATTATCTCAGCGCCCGCCGCGCCGGCCGCGGCGCGCTGAGCTAGCGGGTGGCGAGCATGCTGCAACGCGCCGCCCGCTACACCTATCTGCTGCTGCTCTACGGGTTTCTGTATCTCCCCATCGCGGTGTTGATCGTCTATTCCTTCAACGACTCCAAGTATGCCGCGAGTTGGCAGGGCTTTACCTGGGAATGGTACGGCAACCTGTTCGATGATGATGAACTGTTGGGGGTGGCGGTCAATTCGGTGACCGTCGCCCTGCTGGCGGCGACCCTGGCCACGGCGATCGGCGCCATGGCGGCGGTGGCCATCTACCGTTATCGGTTTTTCGGCAAGCAGTTGCTGAACGGGCTGATCTTTATTCTGATCATGTCGCCGGATATCGTCATGGGGATCTCACTGCTGATCCTGTTTGTCAGCCTGCATCTGCCGTTGGGGTTCGGGACCCTGTTGCTGGCGCATATCACCTTCTGCATTCCGTTCGTGGTGGTGACCGTGCTGAGTCGCATCAGCGGCTTCGATAAATACCTGATCGAGGCGGCGCGGGACTTGGGCGCCAGCGAGTTTCAGACTTTTACCCGGATTCTGCTGCCGCTGCTGCTGCCGGCGGTGGTCGCCGGCTGGCTGTTGAGTTTTACCCTGTCGATGGACGATGTGATTATCAGCTTTTTCGTGACCGGTCCGACCTTCGAGATTCTGCCCCTCAAAATTTATTCGATGGTGCGGATCGGCGTGAAGCCGGAGGTCAATGCCCTGTGCACGATCATGTTCGGCCTGACCCTGGTGGTCGTGCTCGGCGCCCAGGCGCTGCTGCGGGAGAAGCGCTGATTGATCATGCTGTTCAGAAAGAAGCAGCCCCAGCAATGCAACTCGGCTTTCATGTCGGGTTACGACGCGCCCGCACCATCTCTGCTCTTTGCCGGCGCGGCAGGGGGCGCGTCTAACCCGACCTACGGGGAGTAACCGGGAATCTTCGCAACATCCACAACATCGATCTGCGCCGGATTCATGTATTGCTCCGCATACCTTAACCATAGCTGCTCCCGCACGAACAGATCGAACAGATCCCTATCGATATGCTTATTGAGCGCCATCCAACCCAGGATGGCGAGCGCCTGGCTCAGGGTTTTGCCTCGCTTGTAAGGGCGATCGGGGGCGGTGAGCGCCTCGAAGACATCGGCGATACAGACGATGCGCGCCGGTATCGATAATTGCTCGGCGCACAGGCCACGGTGATAGCCTTTGCCGTCCAGATGCTCATGATGGCTGCCGGCATACTCGGGGACGTGACTCAGATTTTTCGGCCACGGCAGGGCGCTCAGCATCCTGTAAGTCAGGGCCACATGATTTTCGATGATGGCGCGTTCCCGTGGATTCAAGGTGCCTATGGGAATGGTCAGGTTATCCACTTCGTCGGCGGCTAGAAAATCGACCTCATCGCCGTGTTCATCAATCCAGCGGTAAGCCGCAATGCGCCTGATCCGATCCTGTGTTTCCGGCGACATGCGCTCGCTGCCGAGGTTGCATTGACGCAGGAAGCGGCGGTCGGCCTCCAATTGCCGGATACGCTGCGCCAGTTGCGGCTCCAACGCCGGAATGGCCGGCCGGTCACCGCGCTCCAGCATCGCTATCTTTTCCCGCAGACTGTGGATTTCGGCGTCCCGCTTCAGCACCTCGAAGCGGGTATCGATCAGGTGAATGCGGTCGAAAATCGTTTCCAGCCTGGTCGCCTTGTCGACCAGATGGATCGGCGTGGCGATCTTGCCGCAATCATGCAGGAGGCTGGCGATTTTCAATTCATAGCGCTCGTCCTCACTGAAATGAAAATCCTTGAACGGTCCTGCAGCAGCCGCGTTTACCGCTTCGGCGATCAGCATCGACAGCAGGGGAACCCGCTGACAATGCTGGCCGGTGTGGGGCGATCCTTCATCCAGCGCGGTATTGATCAAGTTGATCAAACTCTCGAACAGCGCCTTTAATTGGTCGATCAGCGAGCGATTGGTCAGGGCAATGGCCGCTTGCGAGGCCAGGCATTCGGCGAGTTCCCGATCGGTTTGCGAAAAAGGGATGGTGGCTCCTGTTGCCGGATCCTTGGCATTGATGAGCTGCAGCACGCCGATGATTTCATCCTGATGATTTTTCATCGGCACGGTTAGAAAAGAGCGGGAGCGATAGCCGGTCTGACGATCGAAGCGGCGGGTGCCGGTGAAATCGAACCGCGTGGTGGTATAGGCATCCTCGATGGCCACGGTGGTATCGTGCAGTACGGCATAGGTAGCCACGTAACGATCATCCGGCTGACCGGCGGCATCGTACAGCGGGATGGGGGGAAAAGGAATAACGCCGCCCGCCGTCCCGCCCAGGTTAAGATTCAAGCCTTTGCTGCGGACGATTTTGAAATGCAACAGCCCATCCTCCAGCCGGTAAAGCGTACCACCATCCGCGTTGACCAACTGTTGGGCCGCCACCAGCACGGTTTCCAGGAATCGGGTGATATCCTTTTCCTTGGAAAGGGCTACACCGATTTGATTGAGCGCTTCCAGGCGCCGTAGCAGGTTGTCGATATCGATCTCACTCATATTAAATCCTCCACTCGAAGCCATATTACGATCTGCCAGGCCGAGAAAATGTAAAGATTTGCCAAGCTGTTAAACCGCTATCTTGGGGTATCCACTTAAGCCGGGACAGTTAGTAATTTCAATGGGTTAAATTTTACAGGCGGGCCACCAACTTAAGGCGGGACAATCCGACCCTGGGAGCGCCGGCATCTTCGCTGGCCTCAGGGCATCGACGCCAGTCAACAGCCGGCAAAATGCCGGCGCTCCCAGGGAATCCCCGTAGGGGCG
>CAIMUS010000020.1 GCA_903844665.1 uncultured Pseudomonadota bacterium | reverse complement strand
TATCCACGAATATCTTGCCGCGGTGGCTGAGGTAAACTGTGAGTATGAAACCCGTGAAGTCGAGATCATAGGGTAGCCGTGGCGAAAATTCCGGGGGTTAATCATCTCGATGCAGTTCGTGCTTTGGAAAAAGCAGGTTTTCAGATTATCAGACAAGGTAAGCATATTGTCATGAGCAATGGAGAGCGGTTTGTCACCATACCGCGGCACAACCCGATCAAGGCGTTTACGATGGGTGGGATCGTCAAAGATGCGGGGCTGACGGTAGAACAGTTTCGCAAGTCGCTTTAATAGGGCTCGCCTAACAAAGCGCTCCAGCCGACCGCGCTACGCCGGCGGCTGAGCTTAGATCGTTAGGGCGAATGGATTTTTCTCTCCATCCCGACCGAGTGTCTGGGGTGGTAAGAACCGGCACGTGGGGTGCGATAAGAGCGGCCCGGCCGGTAGCAACGTGAACCCGTTGTGTGCTGTTTCAAGATAGGGCGGTGGTTCGGAAACGGTGAGTTTCTGGAAACCACGTTCGCCCTAACTGAACGCTCCAGCCGACCGCGCTACCGCGCGGCGGCTGAGCTTGAGGCGTTAGGCCGCACTGTGAGAAGTCCTATGATTGATTCAGAGCATGAGAAAAGGAGAATCGGAAGTCATAAACATGAGCAAGATCAATAGAAATGCTTTGTGTCCTTGTGGCTCAGGGCGGAAATACAAGCAATGTTGCGGTCGTAATAAGCGGTCGCTACTGGAGGGTTTAACACCGGGTCTTCGGATGAAAGGAGGTGTGCGTTCTAATCTAACAGGAAGCGGCTTCATGGTGATCGTCCATACGTGGGATAATATTTCTTGTGAAGGTGAGCCCGAAGAATGGTGTGCCCCCGACATATTTCCAACGGAAGACGCGGCACTACAGTATTACAAAACCTATATTCGTCCCTCGTTGCAGCGACTGATGCTGGAGATCCAGAAGGAGCAGAATGGTACCCAATGCATTTACCGGGAGTTGGAATAATTCGAAAAAGGGGCCACGAAAAAGGAAAAAGGAAAAGGAAAAAGGAAGGAAAAAAGGGTCAGACTCGTTTTGTTCCGATAGCCCTAAGCCGACGCGCGTAGCGCGTCGCTGAGCTTGAAGCGTTAGGTCAAATGATGGCTTTTGATGGCAAGAATCCAGAGAATTAGACAGAAAATTATCGATCGTGCTTATTACCTTTCGTCTCATGCGGAAGAAGAAATGCTCGATGACGAGTTGAGGCGTGATGATGTCGAAAATGCCATACTTAAGGGGCGAATTGAGAAAAAATTATCGGAGGATATTCGAGGTATAAGGTATCGCATCCAAGGGCCAGCTAAAGATGGAAGGTTGATTCACGTAATTTGTAGGTTCAGAGAAGACACTAATCTCATCATAATCACAGTATACGCTTTACTGGAGAACTTATGATTTGTGAATTCTGTGGTGGTGAAACTCGAAAAAAGAAGGTTAAACGCCAGCATTGGTTGCAGAGCCGACTCTACATTGTTGAAAACGTGGAGGCGGAAGTATGCAAAGAATGCGGAGAGCGATACTTTCATGCCACTACCCTTGACAATATTGACCGCTATCTTGCTGTAAAACATGATGTGAAAAGGCAGATCAGCGTTGAAGTGGTTAGCATGACATAGCGACTTGACCTAACAAAACGCTTCAGCCGACGCCGCTGACGCGGCGCGGCTGAGCTTCATCGTTAGGCGCATGCAATTCAAACAACAGCATAGGAGACCTTGTGAGTACTGCCGAACTGATTTACTTGACCCAGGCTGTAGTAATGTTGCTGACCTTAATTGTCTTGGTTTGGCAGATCCGTGTATTTATTAAAACAGCTCGAACAGCACAATATCAAACTGCTCTTCAAATGCTATTCGACTGGCGATCTGATCTTATACAAAATGAGAGCCTAGCAGAGCGCTACGAAAGTTCAAGATATTTTAGAGAGGTTTTTCTTGAGCACGGTGTCAGTCAGTACTTTCATACGCTAAAGCTCTTTCATATTTTAGAAGTTTTCTTTCTCTTGCGAGATCATGGCGTTATCAATGAAAACATGGCGGAAGCGTGGATAAAACAAACGGAAATCGTCATGACACCAGAGAAAAATAGATCCCTGTGGCACAGACTTAAGAGAGTAAATATATACCACAAGCGTTTCGTGGACGAGGTTGATGCAATTGTCAAGCGCATTGAAACAAACGAGGCTCATGAAACTGCCTAACAAAGTCATTCCAGCGAACCGCTAAAAGCTGCGTTTTTGTAGTCCGCTAAATTCCGATATTAAGCTGCCGAGAACGCAGTCGGAGATGAATATGACGCAAGTAGAGAAAATTCAAGTTGCAATTGAATCTCTTTCCCTAGAGAACTATGCCCGATTGAAACAGTGGTTCTTAGAGAGAGATTGGGAAGAATGGGACAAACAAATTGAGGTGGATTCAAAGGCAGGAAAATTAGACTTTCTTATCAAAGAGGCTCTTGTTGAAAAAGCAAAAGGGAATTTGCAGGAACTTTAAATGCATAGAACTACGCCCCAATTCTGGAAATACTTTAAAGGATTACCAGACTTACCACCTGTCAGTTTAGGAAATCGCAGAGTCAACCCTTCAGAAAATGACACTAAGTACTTGATTATCGCGGCACACCAGCAAATCACCCGTGACTGGTGGGATATTGCGTTACCGAAATGTGAAGCATTCATATCGGCTATTGTGTTGGAGGAAGCGGCAAAAGGTGATTCGGAAGCCGCACGATTACGGCTTGAGCAACTTGCTTCTTTTCTGGACTATCTGGTATCATGGAATTGTACACACATCGTAAGCGGCAGAGTGAGAATGCTCGTCGAAGAAATCAATGCAACTTTTGGGATACGTACTCCCATTATCTGTACCCCGGAAGAATTGATGGAGGTTTAATCATGTTTGATGATCCTATCATTAGAGAAATCCGTCAAATTCGTCGAAACATCGAAGCAGAATATGATAATAACAGCGATAAATTCTACGAGCATATTCTGCAAATGCAACAAGGCTATAAAAATCGCCTGGTACGTCACCAGCCAAAAGCAAGCTTGAGAAAGAGGGAACCGGTCTCCATGACTTGATCCCCTCGGCGACTTTCCGTTGCACTTTCGCCAGCCGCCATTCCACCACCCCGGTTGCCGGCTGATCCTGCATCCGCAGTTGGGCAGCCGGCGTAGCCGGCGTAGCCTGGATGGAGTGGAGCTTGCGAAGCGCAATCCAGGTTCCTCCGGCCATGATCACGTTTTTTCATACTACGCCCTGGCTCATTCAAGCCACTGCCCGCTGGACCGAGATGAAGTGCTCAGGCTGCTGTAAGCGGGGGCCAGCGACATGCGGGTGATCGTGGCCGGCGGCGGCTATGCGGGGCTGGCCACGCTCATCGCCTTGCGACGCAGTCTGCCGGAGGTGGAGATTCATCTCATCGATCCGCGTGAGCATCACATTAAGCTCACCCATCTGCATCAGACTCTAAAGCGTCCCTTAAGCGATTTCTGCATACCCTTCGCGGTATTGGCGAAAAAGTACGGGTTTACTCACCATCGGTTGGCGCTCCCGATTAGCGCTGACAATCTGGAATCATGGGAATGGAACAGGACGATTCCTCTGCCAAAAGGTGAACTGGCATTCGAGTATCTCGTCATTGCCACGGGAGCCAAACCCCACTTGGCGCCCGGCGGCAAGCAAGTCTACCAGCGGGATGATTTCTGTCGGCGGGAAGGGCAGGAGATTATTCAGAATTTTCTGGCACGAACGGAAAATAAAGAACGTCATATTACCGTCGTCGGCGCCGGCGCCACCGGGTTACAGTTCTTGTTCGAGCTCGATGATTTATTGAAAAGCCACAGTATCGATCGCCAATTGCGTTTAATCCAGAGAGGCGGGCGGATACTGTCAAAATTGCCAGTGGGCTTTCATGACTATATCGCCGGGCGGTTGAAAAGCGCCGGCATCGAGCATTTGCCCTATACCCGCTATCGCGGTCAGCACGGCGGCAGTATCAAGCTGGAAAATACCCGAACCGGTGAATCCTTTACGCTGCCATCGGATCTCACTTTGCTGTTTCCAGGGGTCGATCCTCAGCCCCAGTTATTACGGGCGGACCGCTATGGGAGGGTGATTGTCGGTCATTATCCGCTACCCCGTATTTTCACCGCCGGCGATTGCTCGAATTTCGATTGTAGCGGCCTGAATTCCCTGACCGCCCAGGCGGCGGTTCGCAAGGGCAAGCAGGTGGCGGCCAACATCAAGCGCTTGCAGCAGGGGCGTCTGCCGTATATTTATAGCTATGACGAACTGGGTTATTTCGTTAGCTTGGGACCATTGGACGGCATCGGCTGGATGCTATTCAAGTACAACATCATTACCGGGCTGCCGGCATTTGCGATTAAAGAGGCTATCGAGATGCAATACGATTGGTTTGTCGATGGGGTGGATTTGTATTTTTAATGGTTGCGGCAGCTCAGTGCTTTCAAGAGTTCGACCGGGGTGAGGCGCAAGGGTGAGAGCACCCCGGCGCGGTGAGGTGCGGTTGGTCGATCCTGGACTTGCCGCTAAGATCCATCTCTGCCTTGCTCCGAGCGTACCTGCTGGAGATACGGATTGGCTACAGTCGATAGGTCGAGGTACACCAGCCCGACCAGTGTTCTTGGGCCTGCCCAGGTGTGATATTCTTAATCATCTGTCTTGTAGTACGATCGACAGTCCGTCATGGACTGTCCGCCCTGAACCACATTATTTGCGGAGATCAACGTGGCCAATTTCCTGGGTCTTATCGGCAACATCGTCACCCTGCTGGGTCTGCTGTTATTCGTGGTTGCCGGCATCGCCCGGCTTGGCGGTGCTCATTACCTTATGGGATACGAGAACATGACCATTTTCACCGCCGGGATCGGCTTGCTGGTGATAGCCTGCCTGGCCAAGCTGTATCAATTAAGCAGTCGTTGACCTTTTTTCAACGCCGCCCATCCCTCAGTCGCCCAGGCGCTCTTGCGGTTCGCCGGTCGGGCGTCGTGGTGGCGGCGTTGAACTATTCCAGCGCTCCACTATCGCCTCCAGTTCCGCCAGCGTCTTGATCTCGGCATCGGCCCGTTCCCCCCCAGGCCAATCTCTACCCTGGCGATTGACCCAGACCGTGCGCAGACCGGCCCGCGCCGCGCCCAGCACATCGTGCTCCGGATCATCGCCGACATGGACTATCCGCCCGGGTGACAGCTTAAGATAACGGCAGGCGGCCTCGAACATGGCGGGTTCCGGCTTGGCGGCGCCGACATCGACGGCATTGATGGCGAAGGCGAAAAAGCGATCCAGACCGATGCGGCCAACATCGGCGTTCCCGTTGGAGAGAGCGCCCAGGCTGTAGCGTCGGCTCAGACGCTCCAGTACCACCAGCACTTCCTCGAAAAACACCACTTCGTTGCGGGCGGTAATGAACACCTCGAAAGCCGCATCGACATGGAACTCGCTGTAGCCCGCCCGTCCGGCCGCCAACCGCAAAGCCTCTTTCCGCGTCATGGTGCGATCGTGGGCCAATTCCGGCTGTTGCAGGGCGATATCCGCGCATAACTGCCGCAACTCCAGCGAGGAAAAGCGCTCGGGAACCTTGGGGTAATGGTCCTTAAGCCAATCGTGCAGGCGCTCTTCGGCCCGGGCGATGATGGGCCAGATATCCCACAGGGTATCGTCCAGATCGAAGGTGATCGCGCAGATCGCCGGGTTGTCAGAGCGATGACGGGCAGCCATATAGGGTAGGGGATCATGCCCGGCGTCTGCCGGGCGAATTGAGTAAAAATGTTCAACAATCAGGCAAGCTGCCGTAACCCCCGCGCCAGATCCGCCTGGATATCCGCCACCTCTTCCAGACCGACCGAAATCCGGATCAGGCTGTCGCGGATGCCGGCCGCGGCCCGCTCCTGTGGCGTCAGCCGGCCATGGGTGGTGGTGGCCGGATGAGTGATCGTGGTCTTGGTATCGCCCAGGTTGGCGGTGATGGAAATCAATCGGGTGGCGTCGATGAGCTGCCAGGCGGCCTCCCGTCCACCCTTGACCTCGAACGAGATAATGCCGCCATAACCGGATTGTTGCGAGGCGGCGAGCTCGTGCTGAGGGTGAGAGGGCAAACCCGGATAGTAGACCCGTTCAACCGCCGCTTGTTCCTCCAGCCAGCGGGCGATTTGCAGGGCATTGGCGCTATGGGCGCGCATCCGCAACTGCAGCGTTTCCAACCCCTTGAGGAATACCCAGGCGTTGAACGGGCTCATGGTGGGGCCGGCGGTGCGTAAAAAGGCGAAGACGTCCTTTCCCACCCGTTGGGCGTCGCCGACGACGGCCCCACCCACGCAACGGCCCTGCCCGTCCAGATACTTGGTGGCGGAATGAATCACCAGATCCGCTCCCAGTTTAAGGGGCTGCTGCAAGGCCGGGGTACAGAAACAATTGTCCACCACCAGCAGGCAGTCGTGAGCGTGGGCGAGTTCGGCCAAGGCCCGAATATCCGCCAGTTCGGTCAGGGGGTTGGAGGGTGTCTCCAGATATAACAGGCGGGTCTGTGGCCGGATGGCTGCCGCCCAGGCGGTATAGTCTGTCAACGGCACGTAGGTGGTGCCGATCCCGAACTTGGCCAGGTAGTTATTGAACAGGGAGACAGTGCTGCCGAAGATGCTGCTGGCGGAAACGATATGGTCGCCGCTTTTCAGCAGGCTCAGGCAGGTGGCCAGAATAGCCGCCATGCCGGAAGACATGGCGATGCAGGCCGCGCCGCCTTCCAGGGCCGCCAACCTGTCCTGAAAGGTGCGCACCGTGGGGTTGGTGAAACGGGAATAGATGTTGCCCGGTTCCTGTTCGGCAAACCGGGCCGCCGCCTGGGCGGCATTCTGGAACACGAAACTCGAGGTCGGGAAGATCGCTTCGGCGTGTTCACCTTCGAAGGTACGGACCTGACCGGCCCGTACCGCCAGACTGGCAAAACCCAGTTCAAAATCATCACTCTGCATGCCACGTACCTCATATTAAGACGGCGCCGCTTGAGGGCGCCATCGGTCCAGTCGGCTGCTTCTGAGGAGTAGCAAGACCGCCCCTGCCGCCGGGCATAAAAAAACCCGCGTTTAGCTCAGGCTAAAGGCAGGTCGTCATCCTACCCCGCTTTAGCAATATTTATTAGGCGCCTGCAAGCTGAGAGATCAAATCGGCGCGCTGGGAAGCTTAGGTTAATTTGGGTGCGTTGTCAAAGCCTATAGTCTGTTCCCTCACCACCTGTCAGTTTAAGAAATCGCAGAGTCAACGCTTCAGTAAGCGACATTAAGTATTTGATTTACAAATATATGGAATCGGCTGAAATGCTGTGATCCCAGGATTGGAAGCAAACTGATAGGTGGTAAGCTAAGGATGGGATTCAGTACTCTGCCGCCCTCTGTCCAGATATGATACCCGTGAAAGTCCCCGTAGGTCGGGTTAGGCGCGCCGACCACCAAGCGGTGGGAGATGGTAGGAAGGGCTGGCGCGCCTTAACCCGACATCGCGGCTGCCAACGACCTTGGTATTTGAGATAGTTGTAGAAGAGTAGAAGAGTAGAAGAGTAGGGTACGCATGGCGAACCAAATCCATGCCAGGTACGCAGTGCGTACTCTACGATTGCTGATGCCGGATTCCGTCACAACCGTTACGCCGACGCACGGAATATTCTTCATGCCCAGAAACACCTTGCAGTGGTTAACGCTGGTGGTCGTTCTCTTGCTGTCATCGAGCGGCATCTTCGCCGAACGCGCGGATCCTGTCTCGAACGCTTCCGGGTCTCCGACGGACCGCCTCCTATCGCCAAACCGCGCGGCGGCTGTGACTCTCTGGAACGACCGTGCCCTGGAACTCTGCGTCAAGTACCGCCGCAATCCTTTGCGCGTCGCCCGGGCGCTCGCGGTGCTGCACGTGGCGATATACGACGCGGTCGCGGCGGCAAAGGATGGCGCCGAACAGGCGCAGGCTATCGCGGCGGCTACCGCGGCGGGCGTCGTGCTCGATTACCTCTTCCCGCTGGAGACGCCGGGACGCTTTGAGGCCATGGCGTGGGCGATTTATGCGGGCGCCGCCGCCGCGCCGGGGGCCAGCCGGGAAACGCTCGGGGACGCCCGGCGGGCAGGCCAACGGGCAGCGGAGCGCGCCATCGCGCACGCCCTGCGTGACCATAGCGATCTTGTCTGGGACCCCCGCGAGCGGCCCGCGCCAGCCCCTGGCCGCTGGCGCGCCGCGCCGCCGTTGTACGCCTACGATCCACTCGAACCGCTGGCGGCCTCCTGGGCGACCTGGGTGCTGAAGGATGGCGGTGAGGTTCAGCCTCCGCCCCCGGTGGCCTATAACACCCCGGCCTATTGGCGGGAAGCGGAAGAGGTGCTGGCGGTCTCACTGGCGTTGACCGCCGAGCAGAAGCGCCTCGCCGAGGACTGGAATCTCGACCGGGGTTCGGTGACGCCGGCGGGGGTGTGGAACCTGAAAGCGCGGAACCTGATCGAGGCGGGTGATCTGGACACGCTACGAACCGCCCAGGTGCTGGCCGTGTTGAACATGGCGATGGCCGATGCCGCGGTCGCCTCCTGGCGGGCCAAATTCACCCACTGGACCCAGCGTCCCGTGACCGCCATCCGCGAGCGTTTCGACCCGGCATGGCTCCCCCTCATCCTTACCCCGCCCTTCCCAAGCTACGTGTCCACTCACGCTACTCTTTCGGGGGCGGCGGCGGAGGTGCTGGCCGCCTTCTTCCCGGCGGCGGCCGGGCCGCTGCAAGCCGCCGCCGCGGAGGCGGCTATGTCGCGGCTGTACGGGGGCATCCACTTTCGCAGCGACAACGACGCCGGGCTGGAACTCGGACGCCGGATCGGGCGCTTGGTCGTGGAACGCAAATAAACGATACGCAGTGCTTACCCTGATTACCGTCAGCCAGGTCTGGTCGAACCCGGATCGGTAATAATCTCCTTTCCTTCAGGCCAAACCCTTGAGAAATCACGAATATTGAAAGTCAAAAGGCGGTTGGCGCCTACTTTGCGTGCCGCTTCAACGATAAGGCCGTCATAGACGGCGCCGCCCACAATGCCTAGATCGGCCATCCGTAATACCACTGCAAGGTACTCTGCAACATCCGATGACACAGGCTGCCCCAGGGCAAGGATATTCTGCTCAATCAAAAGCTTTGCCGTTTCAGGAGATAGTCGAGGCTTAATCG
Source organism: uncultured Pseudomonadota bacterium (assembly GCA_903844665.1). GTDB lineage: Bacteria > Pseudomonadota > Gammaproteobacteria > Competibacterales > Competibacteraceae > CAIMUS01. The sequence continues at coordinate 33,529 of CAIMUS010000020.1, read as the reverse complement.
GCAGGGTCGTTAAGACCGCATACAGTTCTGCCAGGGTATGTGCGGCCAAGTAAAAGGGAGCTTTACCCTGGGCGCGTTGCAGCCAGGGAAGCGCCAAGTCATGCTTGGGATGATTGGCGACCATTGCGGCCACCAATACCGAAGTATCGAAAAAGAGCTTCATCCGGTAATCTGGCGGCGCCTCTGTTCACGCACCTGCTGGATAGTCTCTTCCGCATCACCGGTAAGCCGACCGCAGTAAACCAATATGCCGCCCTCATCCCGCAAGTTCGACGCTTCAGCAGGCAGGCGCAGAAGAATTTCCCCGCCGATTTGTTCAATCTTAAGCCGCATGCCGGGCGCTATTCCAAGGCTATCGCGCAGATCTTTGGGTACAACGATACGGCCGAATTTATCTACTGTGACTTCCATACGGTCACCTCTCTGTTGCCAATCGCTCATGCTGAATGGTATCGCACTATGGGGCCACGATCATCGTTTCGACCAGAACCCTCCTTTACATCGCTATCAATTTTGGCAAGCTGGCTCTTCTGTAGATTGCTATGGCCGAAATGATGCAAAAACCTGGATTGCGCTTCGCAAGCTCCGTTTCAACCAAGCTACGCCGCTATCGTGACATCATCAGCGACGTAGGTCGGGCAAAAGCGCCAGCGTTGCCCAACATTTCCCTGGTTCGGCGCGGTGCATGGCGGGCACGTCCTGTGCCTGACCTATCGGGCTAATTTTTATTCGATTGTTTCTCCAGCTTCCTGACAAGCCCGTTCCATCAATCGCCTTGATAGAAAATAACCTTCAGCGCGGTCCCGCATTGCAGACGATCACGCCATTATTCATTCAGCGAATTCCCGCTCCATCTCGGCTTCATCCAAATCGGCAATGGCGATGCCCATCTTGCCGAGCAGTAGCAGGAAGTCGATACGTTGCATATCGCATAGTTCCGCTGCCTGACCGGAGGATAATCTTCCTAACTCGAATAACTTCAAGGCGAGCAGAAATTTCGCCTCTCTGACAAACTCTTCTTTGGATTGACCGGTAGCCAGGAGCACATTTTCTGGCAGGTCGATACTGATTACACTTGACATAGTTGTTCTCATGAATTTTACCGCCATGCCGCATAGGCCAAAGTAGTAGTAGGGTACGCTGGCTTTAGTGTTCTCTGGCCCCGTTTTTGTCTCCGTTTTTGTCCCGTTTTTGCTCGTGTTCCTTTTTCTGCCCTACCAGGTTTTCGGCTGAAATTGCGGGTCATTCAGAATCCGCACCGTATCGTCGACCTGACCGATCACGAACAGTCCTTCCCGATAGGCAAACCGGTCGGCCTGCTCTTCGATAACGATCCCGGCCACCGCGCCCAGTATCTGCCTATCGGCATATTCCGGGAAAAATTCCCGAAACTGACCCAGTCGCTCCAGATGGTCACGCACGTCATCGACTTTAAGGGTGCTTTTGACCTCGACCAGCACCACATAGCCCGCGTTCACCACCAGGATATCGATTTCCATGTGGCGGCCCTCGTATTCGGTCTGGATCCGCTGGAGCACTTTGTGAACCGGGATGTTGCGATCAGCAAACAGCGTTTTGCAGGCGGGCGCCACCATGCCTTCGACAAACTTGCCCCACTTACCGGTCAGGTCATCCACACTGCGGGTGGTGCGCGCAACAATCGCTTTCAACTCGTCAAGTGTAAGATTCGTATCCCAGAATTTTCCGTCGGTTTGCCGGAACCTTTCACCAGTTTCGCGGAATTTTCCGTCAGTTTCCCGGAACCTTTCGTCAGTTTCCCGGAACCTTTGTTCTGTTTCCCGGAATTTTTCGTCGGTTTCCCGGAATTTTTCGTCGGTTTCCCGGAATTTTTCGTCGGTTTCCCGGAATCTTTGTTCTGTTTCCCGGAACAACTTCCAGACTTCTTCAAGGGTGACTTCGGCAGACATGGCGGGTTACTCTGAGGTTGACAATTTATAAGTATAGCTCGCGCAGGGCGAAACCGTGCAGGGGGTTCCGCCCTACACGGACTGGCTTAAGATTTCAGGTCGGGCAAAAGCAGAGCGAAAGCGAGCGCGGCGCTACCGGGCTCAATAAGCCGCGAAGGCGAACGGCCCGTAGCCGTCCCGGCAACGGGGACGGATCGCTGCCACGGCGGATCCGTCGCCGGAACCGGGCAGCGTGAACAGCGGCTCCCGTGTCTCGCCGCGTCCGAGCAGGCGGCCGTCGCCGGCGGCGTAGGCCAGCACTTCGTAGTGCCCGGCGCCCTCGACCGGCTGCCAGTGCAGGCGCAGACCGGCGGCGTCCGGCTCCACCGCCGGGTCGGCAACCGCCGGGCAGCCGAGGCGTGTGTCGATGAAGAAGCGCAGGGAGGTCTCCGGGCCGGTTTCCGCCCCGCAACGCGCGGCCACGGTGAAGCGCACGATCGCGCCGAGATCGGTGAGGGGCTGGGGCGGGTCGAACGACGGCGCGGTGGTGAGCGTGTCCAGGTGCAGGTAGCAGAGCACTCGTGTGAGCGGCATCAGGTGTTTGAACTACCGCCCATTCGGCCGGTGGTGACGGAATATCAGTGTTACGCCGGGGTCTGCACGTGCTGTGGGCAACGAGTCATCGGTGAGCTTCCCGCCGGCGTACCACGGGGCCAATTTGGTCCTGGGGTGGTGTCGTTGATCGGCCTGTTGGCGGGGGACTATCATTTGAGTGTCCGCCAGATTCAACGACTGTTCCACGACGTGTTCCATCTGGACATCGGCTTAGGCACGGTGTCGTACGGCCAAGCTCAAGTCAGCGAGGCCGTCGCGGCGGTGGTGGAGACCGCCCGGCAAGCCGTGCAGCAGGCGGCGGTGGTGAATGCGGATGAAACGAGCCATCGCCAAGGGACGGTCAGACAGTGGCTCTGGGTGGCCGTCAGTCATTCGCTGAGTGTGTTTCGGATCTCAGCGCAGCGGAATCGGGCCGCGGCCCAAGCCTTATTAGGTCCCCGGTTTGGCGGGATTTTGGGTAGCGACCGCTATAGGGTGTATCAGTGGGTGGACCCGAGCCATCGGCAGCTGTGTTGGGCTCATCTCCTGCGGGACTTTCAGCGGATCGCGGAACGGCCTGGACGGGCCGGGGAGATCGGTCAGGAACTCCTAACCTATGGGCATTGGTTGTTCACGATCTGGCATCGGTACCGTGAGGGGCAACTACCCGCCGAGGTGTTTAAGGCCTTGATGGGCGGGTTACGTGAGTTGGTGGAGTTGGCCTTGGAGGAAGGTGCCCACGGTGATCATCCAGCGACCGCCCACACCTGCCAAAACCTGTTGGACCTGAAAGTGGCGCTGTGGACGTTTGTCGATACGCCCGGGGTCGAACCGACTAATAATACCGCCGAACAGGCGTTACGCGCGCATGTCATCTGGCGGAAACTCAGTTTTTTTTGCCGGCTGTTGACTGGCGTCGAATGCCCTGAGGCCGGCGAGGACGCCAGCGCTCCCAGGGTCGGATTGTCCCGCCTTAAGTGGGTAGCCTAATCTGAAAAAGTGGAATTTATGGATAAGCAAGAATAATGCAAACCTTATCAATACACAAGATAAAATAAAATTGAATTTTACCTCTGGGTATCTACCTAAGCCGGAACGCTTTACAGGCTGAGCCCGTAGGGGTGGTTCGCGAACCGCCCCTACGGGGTTTCCCTGGGAGCGCCGGCATTTTGCCGGCTGTTGACTGGCGCCGATGCCCTGAGGCCGGCGAGGACGCCGGCGCTCCCAGAGTCGGATTGTCCCGCCTTAAGTGGGTAGCCACTTTCGGGTATCCACTTAAGCCGGGACACCTTGGCCAGTTGTAGGGTGGGCAGCTTGCCTGCCCACGCAGGTTGTCTGGGTAAAAGCCAAGGTGGGGCAGACAAGCTGCCCACCCTACCTACCTACCTGTCCCGCCTTAAGTGGGTAGCCAGTAGCCTCGAAGCGGTGATCCGGCCACTTTATTTGCCAAGCGCCTTGAGCGTCTCGTCCAGAGCGTCCATTTTGCGGTGTAACTTCTCCAAATCCCGCCGTGTCGGTATTTGCAAACGTTGCAGCGCGCGGGCGACCCGCTCCTGAAAAATCTCTTCCAGTTGTTCCATCTGCTGCGGGGTGAGCGCTTTTTTCGGCGGTGCGGTGGCGGAGGTTCTGGATGCCATGGGATTAAAACGAGCCTCGAGTTTCTTACCTTCTTCGATTAAGGTGTCCAGCCATTGGCCGCCGACGCGCTGTACGGTCGAGACAGCCCCCAGGCCGGCCAGCCGGAGTTTCTGTATCACGTCCAACACCTGATCGAGCAGATCGTCGCTGTTGTTCAGGCGATTCGGTGTTTTTGCCATAACTTCCCCCTATTCAGTGATTTTGCTTTTGCAAGGCCCGAATGCCCCGGTCCAGACCTTCCAGCGTCAGCGGGTACATCCGGTTGCCCATGAGTTCTCGCACCATCTGGATAGACGGTGTGTATTCCCAATACGATTCCGGCTGAGGATTCAGCCAGATGGCATGAGGATAGGCTTCCAGCAACCGGCCCATCCACACCGTGCCGGCTTCCTCGTTATAGTGTTCCACGCTACCGCCGGCATAAGCAATCTCATAGGGACTCATGGTGGCGTCTCCCACGAAGATCAGCCGGTAATCATGCCCGAAAGTGCGAATGACCTCCACCGTGCCGAGACGCTCGGTGTGGCGGCGGTAATTGTCCTTCCACACCCCTTCGTACAGGAAATTGTGGAAGTAGAAATATTCCAGGTGTTTGAATTCACTCTTGGCGGCGGAGAACAGTTCCTCGCAACTCCGCACGTGATCGTCCATGGAGCCGCCGATGTCCAAAAACAGCAGGACTTTGACGGTGTTATGCCGCTCCGGCACCATTTTGAGGTCCAGCAGACCCGCCTTACGGGCGGTGCAGCGGATGGTGTCGTCAAGATCCAGTTCTTCGGCGGCGCCCTGGCGGGCGAACTTGCGCAGCCGCCGCAGCGCCAGCTTGATGTTGCGGGTGCCGAGTTCCAGGGTATCGTCCAGATTGCGGAACTCGCGCTGGTCCCATACCTTGACCGCCCGCCGGTGGCGGGAGCGGTCCTGACCGATGCGGATGCCCTCCGGATTGTAGCCATAGGCGCCGAAGGGTGAGCGGCCGCCGGTGCCGATCCATTTATTGCCCCCCTGATGCCGTTCCTTCTGTTCCTCCAGCCGTTGGCGCAAGGTTTCCATCAACTTCTCCCAACCGCCCAGGGATTGGACCAGGCGCTTTTCCTCCTCGCTCAGTTCCAGTTCCAGTTGCTGGCGCAGCCATTCTTCCGGAATTTCACCAACGACTTTGTCGAACAGTTCCTCCATGCCCTTGAAATAGACGCCGAACACCCGATCGAAACGGTCGTAATGGCGCTCGTCCTTGACCAGGGTGGCTCGCGCCAGATAGTAAAAATTATCGATGCTGTAGCCCGCCAACTGGGCCTCCATGGCCCTGAGCAGGGTCAGATATTCGGTGAGCGAAACCGGAACTTTGGCCTCGCGCAGCTTATGAAAAAAATCGATCAGCATCTCAGCGCCCTTGGCGGCGATTCATGAACAGCAAGCGTTCGAACAAATGTACATCCTGCTCGTTCTTGAGCAGGGCGCCGTGCAGCGGCGGGATAATCTTGCGCTGATCGTTGCTACGCAAGGCTTCCGGCGGGATATCCTCGGCCACCAGCAGTTTGATCCAGTCCAGCAATTCCGAGGTGGACGGCCGTTTCTTCAGCCCCGGCACCTCGCGGATCTCGAAGAACATCTGCAAGGCTTCGTTGAGCAGGCGTTTCTTCAGGTCCGGGAAATGCACATTGACGATCTCTTCCATGGTGTCGCGCTCCGGGAAGCGGATGTAATGGAAGAAGCAGCGGCGCAGGAAGGCATCCGGCAGTTCCTTTTCGTTATTGCTGGTGATCAAGATGATGGGCCGGCGCCTGGCCACGATCGTCTGCCGGGTCTCGTAGATAAAGAACTCCATTTTGTCGAGTTCCAGCAGCAGGTCGTTGGGAAACTCGATATCGGCCTTGTCGATCTCGTCGATCAGCAGCACCGGTTGCACCTCGGAGTCGAAGGCTTCCCACAGCTTACCCTTGACGATATAGTTACCGATGTCATGAACGCGGGCTTCTCCCAGTTGCGAATCCCGCAAGCGGGAAACCGCGTCGTATTCATACAGGCCCTGCTGCGCCTTGGTGGTGGATTTGATATGCCAGCGAAGCAAGGGCCGATCCAGGGCGCGGGCGACTTCCTCGGCCAACTGGGTCTTGCCGGTGCCGGGCTCGCCCTTGACCAGCAGGGGACGCTCCAGGGTGATGGCGGCGTTGACCGCCAGCATCAGATCAGCGGTGGCGACATAGGTATCGGTCCCGGTAAAACGTGCGTTCGACATGCAGTAATCTCTCTAGGAAAAATGTAAATGCTTGGTATCTGTACTCATTCTAAACCAGAGAGTTCCCGCTGCGCAGCAGGAATATGGTTTCCTGCCGGCGGAGCCACCCATGAGGCGTGAGGCGTGAGGCGTGAGGCGTGAGGCGTGAGGCGTGAGGCGTGAGGCGTGAGGCGTGAGGCGTGAGGCGACAACCAAGCAACACTTTTAGAGCACTACCGCCCTGCTGTCTGGAGATAAAGCTATTTTCGATCCCAGTCAATTGCTGTAGTATATTATCTCTGTTTCGGGCCGTTAGCTCAGTTGGTAGAGCATCGGACTTTTAATCCGCTGGTCGCACGTTCGAATCGTGCACGGCCCACCAAATAAATCAAGGGTTTAGGTAACTGAAAGGGGCTACCCACTTAGGGTGGGACAGATAGGTGGGGTGGGCAGCTTGTCTGCCCACCTTAGCTTCTACCCAGACAACCCGCGTGGGCAGACAAGCTGCCCACCCTACGACTGGCTAAGGTGTCCCGGCTTAAGTGGATACCCATTTGAGGGTAGGTAGTTACGCTCTAAATTTATGAATGGCGCCAGTGGTCATTGCGAAACCCTACAGAAATTACCAGAACCGCTCCAAAGCGAAGGATTTTTTAGCATAGGCACATGGGCGCTGCCGGCGGCCTTGCTGTCAGCCGCTTCCCTATGCATATTCATCGTTGCCCTTGTCTTTCTGCAGCGTAATGCGCAACTGCGAACGCTGTTTAGATTAGAGCTTGGGAATCTATGCGCAGATTCGACTGTCTGCCCGATCATCATCGCCACTTTAACTGCGCTGCTGGCGTGGACTATCGTAGTCATTTGCCGGCGGCGGCCGGGCCATATCTGGCCGCGCCTTTGGGCGTTGTTTCTGGCTCTGCTGACGACCGGGGTGGCGATTGGTCTGTACAGCGGTGTGCGGCCGGGCTTGGTGTCGTTGCTGCATGCCATGGCGGTCGCTTGCCTGGCCGCCACGCTGACTCTGACTCCACGTCTGTGGCGCCTCCATCCGGACAGCCCCTGGGTTCAACGGGTCGCTCCCATAAGCCTGCTATTCGTGCTGCTGGTGATTTTACCCGTCACGTACTCCATGGGCAGGGCGACTGTCGAAAATCAGAAAATATGGCTGCAGGAAAGAGTCGAAAATCTAAGGCGGCAAACCAGAGAGTTGCAAAAATGCAGCGCGACCGCCCGAGGTTGCTCCGAAAGCAGATACCGGACTGGTCTTCAAGCTCTGGTCGATGATGTGGTGAGGAGTCAGCCTTTGTGGGACACCGCCAAGTCGCTGAATCAGGAAGTGGATATCGATCGGGCGGCGGGCGACTTGCTGGATACGACAGCCAGCGGATTGTCCGGCAGGCTGGTGCAGCAGATCCGCGACAGCGGGTCCACCGACACGGTCGGTGCGAAACAAAAATTGGACTCGTTGGGCGTGGTAAATTTCCGCGATTTTCAGGAATTGCTTCCTATCGCCGTAACACTGGGCAAGGTGCAGACCGCGAAGCAAGCGTATAGCCAACTGGTGGATGCGGTGGCTGACGGCCTTGCCCCGGAAAACACTCCCAAGCTTGACCAGTCACCGGTGGTATATGATGGTGGCCGTGGAGATGACGGCCCTTGGCCGCCTAATCCCGAATTTGCCGCCGCCAGCCAGCGGGTCGTCGGTTACTATCGACATCTAAGCCATTTGTTCAGGGAACTGGGGGACGTGGTGGATAAGCCGGCGCTGGCGTCACTGCGGGATGATTACCGGCAACGACAGCAACAGTGGCAGAAACGTTTAGAAAACATGAAAAATAGCTGGGCTGAGCATTGGCTGGTCGATTTTATGGAACCGGAACAACCGGCTGAGCCGGGTAAACCGTCTCTAGCCGAGGTATTGGCAATGCCGGTGATTGGCAATCTCGCAGCGGCCAATCTCGCCGGGCTGCTCGAGCTTGGCCAAGAGGAGGCGGACAGGTTGTTTTATGCAAAACAGGCTTCGAATTGCGAGCGTGTCGATAACGATAATATGGATAAGGAAAAACATAAATTCAGTCTGCGCTGCCGCGCTTATGCGCCGGGCCCGACACCCGAGCAGACCACATTATGGGTCGAACTGCGCCTGATCTACGAAGGAAGACGCCTGACACGCGCCGACAAGCCGGACCGGCTTTACTTTTTCTTTCCAGTGCCGCCGGATAAAGCGGAGGATGCCTTTAAAGAAGAGGTGAAAGGCGCCCTGGAGAAGGCGCGATCATCGATAGGCAATAAAGAAGTTTTTAAAAGGCGCTCCCCGCCGGTGGAACCGGAAGGAGTGGATCTGAAAAAATTTGCCGAAGGGCAACAATACGTCAAAATTGTCATTCATCGTTAAGGAATACCATTAAGGAATACCGTTATGGACTCGTATAAGATAACTCCCTCATCCGGGTTAACCGCTGTGGACGCCACCGCCGACAGAGTCGGGTTATCCGCCGAAAACCAGCAGGCTGCTCCTGCTGTCGCCGGTGATAGCGCTACCGATTACTCCATGGCGGCGGCTGAGATTATCGCCGCCACCGAACAACCCGCGAAAATATCGGACGGGAAATCCGGGGAGGGATCGCTGTCCGAATTCAAGTTCGTCGACTTTACGTCTTCGCCCGGCCCGTCGTCCCCGGCGCAACCACAATCTCCTGGAGTGGATTCGCCACTACCGCAACCTACCCTGTTCAACACCCCTGAGCCTTCTCCGGTGACGGCCACTCCTAAGCCGGCGCCGGCTGTCACCCTGGCTGAATCCGCCATGATGCCAGCGGGATCCGAGGTTGACGGTCTGCCTTTCGAGCAGGCGGGCGTACAGAAACTGGGTATCATCGGCGGCAAGGGCGTAGGCAAAAGCTATCTGTTCCAGGCGATGGTATATCGCACCTATGCCAATCAGCAGGCCGGTTCTCTGGCTTACTATCTGGACCGGGGCAGTATCCGGCTGTTCACCGCCCCCACCCGCCAGGACACGGCAACAGAAGCCAATCTCCTGGATTTCGTTAAGAAATACTCGGCCTGGATTCGCCTGGACCAAACCAAGGTCGATACGCAGCGCTGGTACCGGTTGCGTCTGCCCTACCGGACCGGTCTGTTGGGCCGGGGACGCTCGGAATTGGATGTGGAATTTTTCGACGGTTCCGGAGAAGGATTCTTCGAACGGGTTAATGTCCAGCAACAGCAACGAGAGTTATGGCAGGCGGGTTATCTGGATGCCCGGATCATCGTGTTTTGTCTGCCGCTATGGGCGGTATTCCCGAACGCGGAGTTGTCCGATACGGACTGGCAGTCACGCGACGCCATCCTGAAAGGTTTCGAGCAGGTAATCATGAATTACCGACAGTTGCGGGATCGTCATCACTGTACCCATCCGGTCCGCAGTATTCTGGCGCTGACCATGGCCGATGACCGGCGTAGCGCGCTCAATACCTTGCGCGACCGTTGGATTACGCCCTATATGGATGCGCCGAAGCGTTATCTGCCGCGCCTGCGCAGTGGTCGCGGCATCGCGCTCTATCTGGCGAATGCCCGCAAGATCTCGGCAGCCCTGCGTGTCGAGTTCGATAACAGCCACGATCCCCTTGTCAGTGGAATTCCCAACAAACTGGATTTTAACGGCGGCAGGCCCTGGCTGATTCCGCTGAGCGCCATCGAGGGCAACCGACTGGATAGCATCGAGAAACAGTATCCGGACCCGGATACCCGGATACGGTTGCAGCCACCGGTCCCGATTCATGTAGAGTTGCCCTTGCTGGTCGCCCTCTGCGAACGGGAAAACGCCTTAATGTAGGAAAATGCCGATGCAATCCACGGCGACTCTAGTGCTTTCCGCTTATCGTGGGCAGGCTAAAGCCGGTATCGGCGAGGGGCCGGACAGCCCTATCGCTCATGGCGAACAATATCTGGAAGGAACAGCGCCGGAGCTGGCTCGAGATGGTGAGTTATTACAGGCCATTCGCCCCTGGTCGAGCCTGGATTCGGATTCGGCCGACCACCAGCGTCTCAAGGATCAACTGGAAGCCTGGTCGTGTTTTTGTTATCGGGACTGGCTGTTCGTGGTCCGCCTGATGTCGGCGGGCGCCTACGATCGCAGGGCCGCTTACTTCAGTCATGCCCGCGCCTGGCGACTGGCCGATTGTCGGGAGGACTTCGATCCGGGTGCTTACCTGGGCTGCTCCAACGGGTTCGATACACCTCGAACCATCGGCACATCCGCGGCACAACTGGAGACCCTCCGGCCAGCCGCCCTGCCTGCCCAGTGGCTGGCCCGGCTGCAACCAGAAGCGCCTGTCGCCGAGCGCTTTCTCGGTCATCTGCTGCAAGCTCTGGAGCAGGGGTATCCGCTGCTGGTCGCCGTGCCGGTGCGCGAGTTTACGGCGGGCGAACCGTTCCCTACGCTGGTTTCCTTCGCCCGGGCCGCCTTGCCGGCCGATTTGAAATACCGTTGCGCCATCCGCCTGTATACGCGCCAGCCGGAGCGGTTTGCGCGACACCTGCACGCCAACCTGATCGCGGTGCCGGATGAAATCGCCGGCGAGGCGCTGGGCGCGCAACGCCACGCCACCCTGCTCGACCGCCAGGGCGAAGTCAAGGCCGGTCAGCCGCTGGAGCAGAGAGCGGCGACATACGCCCAGGCGGTTATGGAAGGCGCCCTGAAGGCGCCACGCGGGCTGTTGTTATTCAGCGCGCGCTTCGGACCGCGGCATACCGCCGGTCTGCCGGTGGGTAACGACGTCCGTTCAGTGCAGATCAGCTATAACCTGGCGCTGGCGCTGGCGGGCGCCGAGGCGGATCGTGATTATTTATTTCACCACTATCTGCGGGCACAGGCGCAAAATGCGGCCGATCTACCCTGGAATCAGTTGCTCGATGAGCAGGACTGGCGCCTGTTTCCCCGGCAGACGCTGTGCGAATGGGTACTGCAACACCCTGACGAACTGACAGCGGGCGAGCAGGTATTGCAAAACGCCGTCATCGAAGCCCTGGGCCGTCTCGGCCTGACGCTGGATGAATGGCTGCCTGTCTGGTGGAAGGCCGATGACCCGCTTAAGCTGAGCCGGCTGTTGCAGTTGCTGGCGCAGGCCCCATCCCTGCTCTCCTCGTCGGCGGCGGCGGAGCGAACCGCGCCTGTCTCGCTGGCCCGATTGAAGGCTTTCACTCCCTTGCATGGTTTGCTGGAAGCAGAGTTAAAAGCCGGAGTACTGGGGCGAAGGTCGCAGGAAAGCGGGTTATTGGCGGAACTGGCGGCAGATCCGGACAATTGCAGGATTCTCGCGGCGGCGACCAAAGCCGGGCAACTCGACCCGACCTGGGCGCATATCCATATCAATACGGTCGATGCAGAGACGCTGCTCGATGCAGCACGCTATCTGGTGAAGAACCCGCAGGACTGGCCGTGCTGGGGCAAGACCTCGAAGCGGGTTCTGGACCGGTTGCGCGAGCGTGGATCCATACCGGACGATCTGGCCCGGTCGATCCAGCAATTGGGGCAGACGCTCGATTTTCTGGAGCATTGGGAAATCTATATCCGGCTGGCGGATCTGCTGGCGCCTGCCGATCCGCAGAGCGGCGCCATCGCCCCCGACAATTCCCTGATGCAGCGCCTGCGGCAAAATCTGGACAGACTGGACAGTCCCAAAACCCATGCGCATCTGGTCGGGATCGCCCTGGACGAACAGCACTGGCATTGCCTGGCGCCGGCTTCGCTGGTGCTGCCGAACGGTGAGCCGGCATTGCCGTGGGCGGATGAGGTTGCCGGGCAGTTGTTAAGTTCCGCCGTGGTGCGGGAGAGATTGAACACAGCCGCGCTCCTCAGATTATTGCGCGCGGCGGGTCAGCGCCTGGATAAAGAGCAGATACAGCAGGTCTATGCAACGGTTATCGCCAGGATGCGGCGGGACAGCGCGGGAACTACCCGTGCTCTGATTCAATGGGGCGCCTGGTTTGGCTGGCGGCGCCAGGCTGAGAGTGAATTAACGCCATCGGAGTGCCGTACAGCGGCGCTTGCCTGGTTGCGCTGTCCGCTGTGGCAGGATAGCAATGCTCCGGAAGTGACTCTGGAGACGTGGAAACAGGTGCTCGATGATCTGCAACCCTGGTTGTCAGATTTGGAGATACAGCAGTTACGCGGCGGAGAAGATTCGCACGGTCCTTCACTCTGGCCATGGATCAAGCCATTCGAAGCCGATCAGGTTGTTGGTCTTTGCAGGCTGGCGAATGATTTTGGCGCGCTGGCGGAGTTGGTTGAAGCTGTTAGTGTTAACAGTTCTTCCGAAAATATTATCAATAATATTAGATTAGCTTACCAACAATCACATCTTGTAGGCAGGCAGTTTTCTTTCCCTGCGGATGCCATGCTCTGGTTGCTAATGCCTACTCCTCAAGTTCAATTACCAGTGCTTACCTTAGAACAGTCGCTCTATCTGTATAATTACGCCGGCCATCGTCAGTCCAAAGCGCTGCAAGCTAGAATATACAGTGTTGCGGCGAGCTTGCGTGAAAACCCCATGGCGGCGCTGCAGGCTGCTGACAAACCTGATCTATGGAAAAATCAGGGATTCCTGTCCAGGTTGGCAGAGTGGTTTGATGGTAATATACTGAAAAAAATCAATCAGGATTTTCTTATTCAGCTTGATCAGCGTATCGATCCCAAGCTGTCTCCTCCGTCTTCGCCATCGACGATCAGAAAAGATTTGGCCCGCTTACTGGCAATCAATGACTACAATAAACTCGCTGAATTCCTTTGCCCTGGGGTCTGTAATGAGGTATGGAAAGAAAAATTACCGTACAAGGCATTAAAGGCGCTTCGTCAGAATGATTCTGATAATAGCTGTTGGACAACCATTGGCAATGTAACGGATGATTTGAATGCCAATTTCCGCCAAACTCAATCTATTGAAAGACAGGTTGTAGTGGAGCATCCACTATGCTATCTTGCCAGAATAATTTACGATATCAAAAATCTATCGGAAATAGCAAGATGGCAATATTGGTGTTGTTTTGAAACAGCAGCACGTAAGAACCCTAAGTTGTTAAGACATGTGTCCTATCCACAGCCTTACTTACCAGCCTTCGATCTGGCAGCCAGTTTGTTCGGAAATGGCCGATTGGCTGAAACAGCTCAACATATCATTCGAATTGCGGGTGCATATCGGAGCAATTCGATTTGGTGGCAAGCATTATTGTACAGTTTACGAAATTGCCGACGCCAGCAAAACATGCGCAGTGTAGAGGATCGTATAACTATAGCGCTTGTCGAAATCTGCAACTATGCAAGAAAGTATTTGAATAAACAGCAGCAACAGACATTAGCCGAGCGATTTCGACTTGAGGGCGAAAAGTTTATGGCCAGTCTGCTGCACTCGGAATATGAGATTGAGAGAAGATGAACGAAATCATAACTTTCTTTCGTAATTTTGAGCAAGATCGAGGGATGACTTGTCGGTTGACAGTCGAGTTACCTGGTAGTGTTTACTCGCTGTTAATTTACTCGAGATCATCCTGCCAGGAACCTGAGCTTCTCTCCGATCAAAAGTTCAACGAGATAGAGTCTTTTCGAGCTTATAAGTTGAAAGTTATCGAATCGATCGGACAAAGTGATGGTGGCTTGGTGGTCGAGGTAAAGGATGAAAGTGAGCAGTTAGAAATTAAAATACAGGGTGTCACTGCTACTACAACCGAAGCTTGGTCGCCACCACGACACGTTTTTTATCTTCAACCTGGCTATCGACTTGCTGAACGGCCATTCGACGGTGCAGGATTATCTCTACAACTACCCCAAGGTTCTCACATTATCCTGCCAGTCGATGAAGATGCAGAAACGCATTTTAAGTCTTTCCGCGAAAATTATTCCACTTGGTTTCCTGCCGATTTCGAGCCGATAATGCTGAATTTACTGCGGCAACCGGGATTGGATTTGAGGGTGGCCCATCTTGAGGAGAAGTTGGAAGAGAAGGCCAATGAGAAACTTGTGCCTGTGGCAGTAGCATCTAACGATGCAGAAATTTCCAAGCAAGATAATGAACCACCTCCTCGTAACAAGTTGATTTCTACCGCTATGATCCTGTCTGCTCTAACTGCTTTGATATTGGCAGGTATTTTAGCAGCGGGCGTTTATGGTTATAAAAATTTGGTAAATAATAATGCGAACTTATTAACAGGCATTAATACTTTAAAAGCATCTGTGGAGTCGCTAAAAAGTAGCAAACCTTCTGTGCCTCCTGTTGTTTCGGTCACTCCACCTCCAATAACAGTCCCTGTAACAGAGCCACCATCTAATCCACCGGCTGAAGATTTGTCGGGTGCAATTAATGGATTACTGACGTTTTTATCTACAGAAAGCCAGCAACATAAAATTCCCAATCTAAGTAAATTATGGGATACCCATTTTGGTAAAATTCAAAATTTGAATAATTTAGATAAAAGCGAGCTTTTCAAAAAGAAAGAATTTTTATGGGGTATGATCAAGCTTCCGATTGTAGCAACTCAAGATGATACTAAGTTTCTTGAGAACGTAGATGCTATAACAGCAACAAAAAAAGTTTATGAGAAAGTACTTGATTCAGGTAATAATAACATTATCAAACCTGATAGTCAAATTAGAGATATGCTAGCTTTTCTAATATGCCAGATTCAAGAAATAGAAGATAAACCCGAACTCAAAATATCTATCAAGAAGAGTTTTTTTAACCAATCAGGGACTATTTTCAAAGCCGAGCCTTGTACAAACTTAAAAATAGATAATGCCCTTCCAGGGATTGTTAAACTTAAAAGTGAGCTGGAAAAGCTCTCTGCCATCCAAAATCAGCCAGGATAAAACAGTTTTAATTCATACATTAAAACAGGAACAGTAATAAATATGGACACAATCGATCTTATCGCTTTCCTGTCAAACGGAGGCGAGCTTAAAAATCATCAACTGCCTTTACAAGGGGCTGGTGGTTCCCGCTGTGCTGTCGAATTACGCAATTTGCCGGGCGCTTCCCATATCCATGTGCTGCTTAAGGCAGACGGAGCAGTCAAATTCCGTGCGGAGATACCGGCTCAAGGAGGTGAATGCGTACAGGTGAAAGTCGAATTGGATGGAAACGGTAGTCTTCAGGTTCAATGCCCAGGACGCACTACTATTCTACTGCCGGAATCTCCTTCGCTGCCGCCGCTCGACCGGCCGATCTATCTGAATGGTTCTAAAGAAAGCGTCGAACTGGCCATCGTTATCGATGGCACGAGTCGAATTTTTTCCCGTGGTCAGCAGGGGACTTTCACTTCCTCTCTATTGCTTACGGACAAAGAACACTGGACGGCGCAGGTAGAAAAGTTATGTCGCTTTATCGAGACGCTGAGCCAGTATTGCAAGGATTGCCGAATCGTCGTACTGGCTTTCGGGGATCAGCCGATTCCCAATGTTACTGCCCCGGATTTGCAGCCGCGCTATCGGCTCTACCCTGTGGAGCCGGAGAATCGGCTGCTGCGAGCCTTAACGCTGCAACAGGTTAAGAGTCAACTGCTTTCTATTCCAGCCACATCGGGAGGGGATTTTGTCGATGCGCTCGCCGACGCCTTGGCCGCCTGCAATGAACTTTACTGGAGTCCGGACACACGTAAGCTGGTGTTGATAAGTGGTGATTCACCGGGGTATTCTATCCTGCAGCCGGTATCCAAAGGAGGAGATGCCTGTATTCGGGAAAATGACGTGGATACGCAGGCCCTCCGTTTGCATCGACGCGGCGTGGAGTTATTGACTGTCTATCACGATCAAGACCCTGATTTCCTGGATAGTCTGATCGAGCCACAACGTGAATTCCAAAAATATGCCCAGGAGCAGTATGCCTGTTTAGCTTCACTACCCGAACTGGCGTTTGTCGCTTCGCAGTTCGATGGATTGGTTGAAGCAGAAGCGTTCTGGCATCTTTCGGGTTATATTGGACGCGGTGGAACCTATGGAGAGTTAGTAGAGATAGTCAGCAGGCCGGGCTAATGATGAGAGTAGGGTACGCAATGATAGGCTGTTAGTCCAACACAGCGTCGATAATCTTGCGGATCAACTCCTCGGAAGTCTGCCGCCGCCAAGCGGACAGCCACGATCGCATCCCTTGGATCATCCGGCAGTCGAGACTCTGCCGGATGATCTCACTCAAGCCGTCTGTTCCCAAAGCGACCAGCGCGTCCCGTGTGCCGGGTTCTCTCAACAAGACGGCGTACAACAAGGCCGGTATCCGGCCGCTTTGCGGCAAACCGACCTGCGCCGGCGTGTCAGGGTCGGGTACCAGAATCAACGCCAGCGCGCGCAGTAGATCGACCTTCACCTGCCACTGCGCCTTATCGGCATAAAATGGGCGCTGCGATTCCACTTCCCGTACCCAGCGACAGAGCAAGTTGGCTTCAGACGACTGTATCGGCAACGGGCTCAAGCCCTGAGGATAATTGGCTTCCAGACTGGTCGGATCCAGCCAGCGTCGGTCTACCGCTCTGGCAAATTCATATAACTCGTGAATAAACGACGGCGCATTCGGGCCCGGTTCGGTCAGCGTCAGCAGTGCTCCTGGCAGAATCGGTCGAGCGGGATCACTCAGTGGATTCGCCGTTACCGCCTTTTCGACGAAAGTTTGCGGTTCACGGACAGTGTCCACCGCTGTGGTCACCGCCGGCGTTGCCGCCAACAATCCGGGCTTTCGTTCCCAAAGCGCCTCCACCATCCGCCCGGCAGCCTCCAGTTGCCGCTCGGCCTTCGATGATAACGCCGGCATCGCTATCGCTTTAGGCAAGACGAGCAGATCCCAACGCTTACCCAGTTCTTCCAGGGAATAGCGATGAGCAGGAATCCAACCGGCCAGAGACAGGCTGTCCGCTACCGGGCGAGGCAGAGGCAGCAACAGCGCCGCCAGCGCTTCCGGCGCCAGCGGTTGAGATAATCCATGCAGACAGGCAGGGCGCTGTCCGGCCAGCAACCGTGCATAGCACTCTCGCAGTGTCTCCGGATCGACAGCCGTCAATGCCTGCAGTCCCCGCTCGATGATGTCTGCAAGCAGCGCTTCGGAACAGGTCACGGGCATACATTCAGCCGCTGCAATCGGCAGCGCAAATTCGGGTTGCGACCAGGGTTGCTCGCGGTAGCGACTCCACCAGATATCGTCTGTCCATGGCGCCGTGGCAGGCAGCAGCAGCAAGGCGCCCAGCGCGGCCGGCAGATCGGCTGAACAAGGCCATTCCAGCACCTGCTTTTCCAGGAACCCCTGGCGCCCGGCGGCATCCGCCGCCCGGCTCGGATAGCCGACCACGGCATAGTAGCCGACAGGTTGGGTATTCCTGGACAGGGGACGCCAGAAAAACGCCTTGCAGGGGTTGTCTTCGGCCCCCAGATTCAGCTCCCGTTCCAACCCGTTACCATAGCGATTAAAGCCGTCGCTGTACGCGATCCAACGGAAATCGGAACTGGCGCCGTGCACCTTGCCCCATACTCCACGCGCATAGTCGAGTTGGGATGGCAGCGGCTGCGGCGCAGGCTGCAGGGCCGGCCAGGTCAGAGAAGCAATCATCGGTTTGCCGTCAATTGGTCGATCAACCAGGTGAAGGGCGCCATCAGGTTGAAGGGCTTGCCTTTGGAGCCGATGCGCAGTTTTAGATTTTCATCATAAAACGCGATGGCCTCGATAACGCCATAGTGCAACTGGACGCCCACGGCGGATACCGGGAACAACCGATAGTTGGCGCAAAAGCGGTCAAGCAACGGCGCCAGACTCCAGCGGTCGTTTTCCCTTACGAAAGCATCCGGTTCTTCGCAGGCGCGGCGATAATCGGCAGGCGATTCGATTAAAAAGTCGGCCTTGGAAATACATACCGCAATAGGCCGCCGATCTTTCTGCTCCGGCTCCTGTCTGTCCACATGCATTCGATTGAGCAGGCGCGACAGTTCCACATACAGACTGCGCTGTTCCCGGAACGGATCGACCAGTATTACCAGACCTTCGGCGGTATTCAGCCGCTGCCGGCTTTCTTCTTCCTGCGATTCATAATCCTTGCCAGCCCTGTCC
This sequence comes from uncultured Pseudomonadota bacterium, assembly GCA_903844665.1. Classification (GTDB taxonomy): domain Bacteria; phylum Pseudomonadota; class Gammaproteobacteria; order Competibacterales; family Competibacteraceae; genus CAIMUS01. The sequence continues at coordinate 15,101 of CAIMUS010000020.1, read as the reverse complement.
TCCACCAGCAAAGCGGCTTTGGCATGGGTCCGGTGGTTGACAAACTGATAGATGATCTGATCCTTTTGACCTACCGGCGTCGCCGGTGGGAAAAGATTGTTAACGCGCCATTCCTGCATACGTTCGATAAACTCCAGCGATTTCTGGGTGGGATAGATATCCCAATCGCCTCTTTCCGCATAGATTTCCAGATAGAGCTGCGCCAGCAGCACGGTTTTGCCAGCCGCCGACGGTCCCCAGATCGCCAGTTGGATCGGCTGGCCTCCGGACACCGCCGAAGAATCCCCGACAGCATCCGCCACCCTCTTTTCAAGCAGGCTGTCCGGAGCCTGCCGGCTTAACGCCAGCGCCATCCGCTCGGCCTGCTGCCGTTGGGAAGCGGTCGGAGCGGGCGACTCCAAGGCAAGACCCGGCGCAGCGCCACCCAATATCGCATCCCAGCGCTGGCGCAGATCCTCACCCTCGGCATGGCGGGAGGGCAGCCAGTTAATAAAACAGAATCGATCAGCCGTGGTGCGATCCAGGGGGAGCAGCAACGCACCCAGGGCTTCGGGGGGCAGAGGCTGTGTCAGTCCTGGCAGGGCAACGGCGCGCTGACCGGCCAGGACGGCTGCATAAAACTGGCTTAATGCCTCAGGGGATACCGCATTCAACAAAGCCTCGATACTGCGTTGCACCAGCAGCTCGAGGCCACCGACCGACAGCGGCGGACAAGTTGAATCGCCGAGAGCGAGAGCGAAATCCGCTTCCTGCCAGTCGGCCCGGTTGCGGCTATCCCACCAGATGACATCGGTATAACGGGCGATTTCGGGCAGGAGCAGTAAAGCACCCAATGCCGCGGGAATCTCCGGGGGGTGGCGCCATTCGATGATCTGCTTCTCCAGGAAACCCGAACGCCCCGTCTTATCGACGGCCCGGCTGGGATAACAGGCGACGGCATAATGAGTATTGCCCACGCTCAGCCAGCACTGGGTCTTTTGTGGCAGGTCTTCACTGCCCAGTAATAACTCACGTTCCAGGCGGGGATGTTGCAAAGCGAATTTGGCGGTGGCGGCGATCCGGCGAAAGTCCGAGGAAGCGCCATGCACCTTGCCCCAGATGCCCCGCTCATACTGCAATTGCTGTGGTGGTTCGGCGCCGCTCAACGCCGGCCATTGCCAGGGATTATGCGCAGCCACCTTAGCTTCTCCTGCCTGATTGCGCCACGACTTTCCGCAGTTGCTCGCGCAAGTTGACCGGTACAGATTCTTCGTCTTGCAGGGCGGCGATCCCGTCGAGAAGCGCCGCCGCATTCCGCGGATCGGGATGACTATACAAGCGCTTGCGCAGCTCCCTCACCTGCCTGTCCACGGTTTGCGCCGCCAGCCGGCGGGCCTGGGTTTCGATCCGGGCCAATAGCGTTTTGGCTGAATTCAATTGCTGGATATGCATACGTTGGGGTCGAGCGGGAATGCCATAGACCAGATCCGTTACTCGGTCGATCAATTCCTCCGGGCAGAAGGTTCTCAACCGGTCCCGATTGAACTCACTCAGCCGTTGTTTCAGCGCGTCGATCTGTTCCTGTAAATCCTGCTGTTCCGCCGACAGGCGCTCCAGCAAAGACTCGCATGCCGCCAGCAGCCCGGCAAGCTCCCGCAGGCGTTCCAGCCGGTCGGGCTTTGCCAGCCAGGAACCTGCCTGCAACCGGGCGAGCAGAGCCTTCGCTTCCTCACGGTCGCCCGGATCCAGCGCTTCCAGACCCAGTCCCGTCAATTGCGCCCGCCTGTGGCCACGTTGTTCCTCGCCTTCGGTCAAGGCCTGTTCCAGCCGCTGTTCCAGGCGGTTGTATTCCTGGTTCAGCAGGGTGACCCGTTGGACGGCCTGCTGCGGATCGGCGAGCGCGGCAACCTCCGGCAATGCCACTGCCGGGGCGGTATCGGCAAAACCCGCCTGCTGCAAGACATCACGGATGTTATCTATATCCGCCAGCCGTTCAGCCATAACCGTCCGGCAGCGCTCCAGAAATCGCTGCCGACCCTCGGTCAATTGCGCTTCCAATTGCCGCGCCAACGCCCGGGCCTGTTCCAGTGTCCGGTTGCTGGCGCCTTCATCCAGCGCTTCGATAGCCTGGGCGAGATCCTCGATATCGATCCCGATCCCGGCGGCTTCCTGTTGCAAGCCGGCGTTGGCTGAACGCAGGCTCTGCTGCGCCGCAGACAGATCGGCCAGATCCTGGTCGGCCTGTCGGCTGAGTTCATTAAGACGGTGTTTGAAATCGTTGCTTTGGCGCAGTGCCCGCAACACGTCCTGGGCCTCTTGCAGAGGGGCAAGCTCATCGACCTCACGCTCCAACTGTTCCGCCTGTTGCCGGAGCTCGTCGGCCAGCGGCAGATCTTGCAGTTTACGCAGACCCGTCGCCAGCTCCTCGCGACGCTCCCGCAGGTGCTTCTCCAGCGCCAGCGCCTGGTTATCGGCAATGGCTTTGAAAAACTCGTCGGCTTCTTCGAACTTGGCCAGCCAGTCCCGATGCAGTTGATAGCGGTCTACCGTGCGTTGCTTCAGGGCCTCCAGGCGCTGCTGGATTTCCGGCTGGGGACCGCAGGCATGAACCAGATCGTCCAGCAATTCCTCGAATCCTCGCCGCTTGCGCTCGCGTAACGCGCGGGCCTGGTCGGTGAGTTGTTCGCGTAACTCTCCGGCTTCTTGCAACACGTCCCGTAACTCCGCCTGATCGCGCCGACGCCATTCCACGGCCAGTTGCCGGTGCCGTTGTTCCAACGTGCCCATCCGGTCGGCGGGTGTGTTCAATTCCCGGACCCAGCCCCGGATATCGGCCAGCAACATAGACAGATTCTGCAATTCCGGCGGGGTGGGCTGTCTGGCCTTGGCCTGCAGGGGCTGGCAGAGCGCTTTGAGCCGCTGGATCATGTCCTGGGAAGGGCCGGCCGTTTCCAGCGTCTGGCGCAGTTCGGGCAACTCGGCTTCCAGAGTGGCGGTGTCGGCGCTGGCCCCCAGGGTCTGCAAGATAGTTCCAGCCTCCTGTAACCAGTGCAGCGCCTCGCCGTGCAAACGCAGACTGTTTTCTATCCGTTCCAGTGTATCTTCTTCCTGAAACAGATCGGCCTGACGTTCACAAGCCGCCGTCAGCCGTCCCAGTTCCTGCCGCCACTGATCACACCGCTCCTGCCACCATAAGGCCGTTTCCCGCTGTTCGGGAAACGCCTGTTGCACTTGTCCTAACTCGTCTTCCAACTGCTCCGCCTTGCGGACCAGAGCCGCCAGGCTGTCGGCCAGCTTTTCCAGTTGTGAATACCGCTGCCTGCAGCTCAGCGCCGTTTCTTCACCGATCCAGGAAAATCGACGCGCCAGTTCGGTCTCGATATCCTGTTGCAACTGGCGGCGCAGACGGTGGAATCCCTGGGCGCGCGTGGGGACGGAATGCTCCCAGCTTTGTAAGGTGGATTGCAGACCCTGAAGTTGCTGCCGTGCCTTGCTATCGAACATAAGTCCTGTCCTGGCGGTTAAAAACTCAAATAATGTGGTCAAGCAGCTTAAGCGCCGCCGCCCGTTGCGGCGGCTGATCGGGATTGGTAGCCTGTGCCGCCGGGGTTTGCAAAGCCTCCTCCGGGCAAACCGCCAGCCAGTTGCGGGTCCACTCCAGCAAGTGTAGCAGCAGGGTGTTATCATCGTGAATGGCATCGATCAGGCCGATGCCACCGGGGTACAGATCGACGACAGCCACTCCGAAAGTCTCTTCGCCATCGATATCCTCGCCGCTCAGGGTCACTACTTCCAGCGCATCTTCCTCCACCCCCAAATGAACAGGCAGCACATGACGCAGGGCCTGGCAGAGCGACGGCAGTGCGTTCGGCTCCAGCGGTGGCTCCAGCAGGCGTAATACCAGCGCATGGGTATCGAACGTCTGGGTGATCGGATTGAAAAAACTCCGCTGTGGCTCGGCCAGGGGGCGCCGGCTGGAATCCGGTGTCCATTCGATCACACCGGTGACTTCTTCTTCATAACTCAGGTCGACCGCGAGCCGCGTCAGCCTGCCCTGCCTGCCGATGGCGACCGCTGTCTCTCCGGGCAGCGGCCGAATCCAAAACACAAAGGCATTATGGATACGCCAGGTCGTACTGCACTGGTCTTCCCGCTGGCATTCCAGCCAGCCGCGCTCCGTCACTTCACGCAGCGAGTTCCAGTCACGAATCCGGTAACGCTGACCCTGGTGCATAAACACCCGGCGTGGATACGCCTTGATCGACAGGCGTTCCGGATCCACCCGCAAACGCACCCCGCCACCCTCGACATCGCCGGCGCGTTCGCGTATTTCCAGCAGATTGAGTCCGACAGTATCCAGAGGGCGGTACTGGCCAGGGGGAATTCTCAGGCTCTGGTATTCCCACTCGCTGATCAGGCGGTCGCTGTCATCCAGGAAGCGTACCTCCCGCCGGGTCAACTGGCCTGCTTTGGCCAGATCCTGCAAGGTTTCCCGAACCACCCCTTCATCCCAGAGGGCATTTTGCAACAGGCCGCGGCGGGTGTCCGGCAACTCGTTCAACGCCAGCAACAGATGCCGCCGGATAATTGCCGGGCAGGCCTCGGCGCAGACCAGACGGCGTGAGGCCGGGAAACCCCCGCCTTTTTTCAGCATCCCCAACAGATGAGTCACATAAGGATTGGCCGGCGGCATCATCCCGACGTGATGCGGCAGATCGCCGACAGTGGTGCGTCCCCCCTGACCGAGCATTTCCGGCAACGCCAGCAGTTCGGCCGACTGGACTTGCAGCAGCCGGGCGGCGGCGGCAGCGGGATCCAGGCATAACCGCTCCCCCAGGGTCATGGCGCCCGCCGCGGCCTGCTGGAATTGCGCCAGTTCAGGGGCGGAGATGAACTCCGGCGGCTCTAGATAAGTGGGCCATCCTCCCGCCACCGAAACGGCGCCGGCCTGCAGCAGCAGGTATTGTCGCTCCAGCGTATTTTCCTGCATGCTGCGACGGTTCAGGGAGGCAGGCTGCGCCTCCAGCAGATGCAGGCTGACAGGGTGCGGCAGGCGTGGCTCGACATGCGTTTCCGCACGGGGGGGTAAGGGATGCGGCAGCAGGCGACGGACAAAATTGCCCATCTGGGCGTCGGGATGGGACACTCGGCGCAACAGGGCGAGGGTGCGGACATCGTGGCGGCCCTGGCTGCGCAACAGCCGGTGCAGACGACGGGTAATCGCCCATAAATTGGCGGCCATGACGCCCGTATAATCCTGTAACTGCCACCATACCACCAAGCCGATGCGGCGCACCAGTTGCGGATTTTTCAGCAGCATCAACAGGCGATCCGAGAGAAATTCGGCGTCCGTTACCCAGATCAGCGCATCCGCCGGGATTTCGTTGCGTTCCAGCGCCACGACACGCTGGGCCGCTTCCGGTAGCCAGCGTTGCAGTTGCCGGGCCAATCCGGCCGCCCCCCGCGCCGTGACCACCAGCGTTACGGCATGAATCCGCTGGTCCAGCAGCGCCGCCGCCAAGCCGACCACTTCTACCTGACCACAACCGTCGGGCGCAAACACCAGCCGGATGGAACCATAGTCGTCACCCTGCTGTTCCGGTTCCAACAGCGCCGCGACCACCTCGATCAGTTCGGGAGCGATGGCCTGAGCGCCCATCGAACCCAGCCGGTCCGCCAGCCCCTGAGCCGCGCTGCCGCGTACCGCCCGCATCGGCGCGCCGGCCGGCCAGGTGACCAGGGTTTGTACCTGAATGCCGTGGGCCGCCAGCAGCTCGGGCCAGGGCTGCAGTTGACCGGCGGCTTCCGTCCGGGAGGACTCCGCTGCCGGGACGGCGAGCGGCGCCCGGCCTGCACTGAACGCGATGCCGACCAGGGTGAGCGCCACTACCGCCAGGGTGCTCCAGACCGCCGCCGGATAGGCGCTCTCACCGCCGCCCAGATCACCCGCCTCGAACGCCAGGATCAATACCAAGGGTAAGGCGCACCACAGCAACCAGTAACGGGAATTGCCGAAACCGGCCCCGCCGGCCAGCCACCGCGCCTGCTCCCGGCCGGCCGGCTTTACCGCCAGCCCCGCCAGTAGGGCCAGCGCCCAGCCGATGAAGGGCAGTAATAAAGTGATCCAGTAAGAAAGGCGCCAGCCGGCCGGCCACCCGCTCAGGGTTGTCAGCACCTGGGATAACAGGAGTAACCCCGCCAGCGGATAGAGATACCAGACAACGATCCGGCTCCAGTAATCCCCCCGCTCGCCGTCCGGGCGGCGCCGGCGGGCCAGACGGTCCATGATCACGCCCAGCAGAGCGCCCAGCACGACCAGGCCCCAGGGCAGCATCAGCTCAGCAGACATGCGGTTTCCACCCCTAACTGCAGGCGCAGCAGATAAGCCCGCGCCACGTCTTCGCCGACCAGAATATTCTGGTCGACAATGCCGAGATCGGTCAGCGTATTGCGGCTGCCCTGCAAGCCCAACCAGAGCCGCGGCAACAGGCAATAGAGCCGGTCGACCGGTACGCCGGCCTGGGCTTGCCAGGAAAATGCCAGGGCAAAGGTTCCATAACGATTGAGGAAATCGCGGAATTCCTGTGAACGGGCGGTCTGTTCGGCGCCGATGCCGGGCTTGGCGAGTTCTTCCAAAAACGGGTCCCGGTATTGCCGGCTGAGTTCATCGATAAACCGCAGCGGATAGAGAAAAGTATCGCTATAGCGCTTATCCCAACCGGTAAACGGTCGTCTCTCCGCCTGAGTAGACAGAAAGCGTTCAGGACCCGGCGGGTTGGTTTGCAGCATGCGTTGAAAATCCTGGTACTGTTCCACGGCGTAGCGGATGCCGGTATTCTCCTGGTTCAAACGGGTCCATTCCTCGCTCTGTACTGCCGGATTAAGACCGTGCAGCTTCAGAAACTCCCGCAACTGCTCCCTGAGCCAGGTGAGTTCACGACGGCGTTCCTGCAAGCGTTGCAGCACCTGGCCCAGTTCCCGGCTGACCTCGCTGCGGATGCTTAACGCCAGATCCTGGAGCAGCCGTTCCAGCAACCCGCTCAGGGGTCTGCCGAGTTCACCATCCGGGCGCAACAGCGCCCTTAAGCGATCGACCAGCCGACCGCGTTCAGGCTCGTTCCAGAACCGTCTTGCCCGCTGGAGCCGGCCGCGAATGCCGCGCTGGGCCAGTCCCGCTCCCAGCCCCCAGAACAGCAGCCCCAGCGTTATTACCACGACCAGAGGATGAGCGGCCAGCCATTGGGCGACCGTATAAGCGCCCTGGACCAGAAAATGAGCACTGGCCGGATCGGGCCTGGGCAGATCGCCGAGGACTTCCGCGACCACCGGACTTAAGCCCAGGCTGAGCACGAGCGCGAATAAAGGCCACCATTGCGGCAGGCCGTTGGAATCCAGTTGCTCCCGTTGGAAGCGCCGATAGTCCTGGTGCAAGGCGGCGAGCTTCGCCAGGGCGGCGGCGCTGCCGGCGGCGGCTGGCGGTATTCCGACCGGCGCCTGACCGAGCTCCGCCAGCGCGGTTTCCACCTCGCGAATCACCGCCCCCAGCGGCGCCGGCTGCCGGTCATGGTGGAGAGCCGCGTCAATGCCCGCGCGTAAGGCTGCCGGCAGATCGGCCAGATGTTCCCGGCTCAGCGTTTGGATAGCGCCATGGACCTGGGTGGCCAGTTCGCTTTCCAGGCGCCTGACCGCCTGTTCATAGCGGACCTGTACCTGTTGCGGCCAATCGGGAACGTCCACCCGCAGGCCGGCGAGTTCCTGCGCCAGCACCTCCAGTTGTCGATAGAGTTCAGTCCATAAGGGTTCCACCTTTACCAGATGCTCCAAGCCGGCGGCGCGATAAGGGGCCAGTTGCCGGCGCAATTCCACCGGTTCCGCCGCCAGCCGTAAGGTATCGTCGCCGGCCAGATAATCCAGCCAGTCGATCCCGAACCGGGCCGCCGCCAGGCGGCTCAACAGGCCGGCGCTGCGCTCCAGCAGGCGGATTCCAAAGGTCGCGACCAGCGGTTCCTGGGGAGACAGCGCCTGATAAAGCCGTTGTAATTCGCCCCCGCGCTGGCCCTCGAACAGCAGAAACTCCAGAAACAGGCTGATCTCGTCGATCCGCTGACGGTCGTCACGGATACCGTCGGCGGTATGGCCGTCGACCAGATAGATCCGGCCGAATGCGGGCTTGCCGTCGCTCCGGCGTTGCTGCCAGCGCTCCACCGCCCCCTGCACCGCCGTTCGAATCTGTTGTCCCTGGTCGGAGCCTTGCCAGTAGTTGGCAAAATCCAGAATCTGGATAAAATTCAACGCACCGGCGCCGGTCACCGCGCGCTGCAACTGGGTGGCGTACTGGTGCAGGCGCTCCAGACCGGCAACCAGCAACGGGGTCAGTCTGCCGATTACGGCAGGGCCATTGGGCCGCGCCAGCACGATGACATCCAATCCGAGCGGGAGATTTTCCCGCCGCGTGGCGCGGGTCGCCGCATCCAGCAGCGCCCGGGCGGCGGCTTCCATCGCCTCCTCGAAAGCGGTTTTCGCTTCCGCCTGCTCGACCGTTTGAATCTGCTGATAAAGGTCGCGCATGAGTTCGATATGGCTGCCCTCCAGTACGCTTTCCTCGTCCGCCCCCGGCCCACCGGTCTCGAAGGGATCGCGCACCCATAGCAGCGCCAGATCGCGCAGGCGGCGCTCGTTGCTATCGGCGCCGGTGGGTTCCTCCCAGACCAGCACCCCACGAGTGGCGGTGCTGGCCAGAAACCGGCGCAAGGCATCCAGGCCGAAGTTGCCGTAGCCGACCAGCAGAGTGGTGCGATGCACGGGAATCGGGGTAGAGGTCGCAGCCATCGCTTAACCGAGGTCCAGACCGCCGTACAGGCCGCCGCCGGCGGTGGTGGTAGATGCCGGAGCCGCCGTCCTGCTCAGCTCCTGGATCAGGACGCGCAGGATAGGCCGGTCGAGGATATCCTCCCGCCGCATCTCACCCCGTACCTCACGGCGGTTCATCTGGTTCAGCAAGGCGGTAAACTGCTCCACCAGCTTACGGCAGCGGGTCTGTTCTTCGCCCGGCTGCAGGGTCTGTTGCGCCCCCTTGATCCGTTGTTCCATGTCCCGTTGCAGGTCTTCGATCCGGTGCATCTCGCCCAGGCGATACAAGGCGCTGGAGAAATTTTTTCCCAACTCGTCGACCTGGCTCTGCTCATCGACGCGCCAAATCAATACCCCGTCCTGCAAGGCGATGACCCGGGTTACCAGACCCTTGGCCAGCAGGGTAAGCGACCAGCCTACGGTCAGTTCGGAGCGGCGGGGATTGAGATTGGGCAGCGCTTTCTCCCAGTTGTAATCCGTATGCAGGTTATAACTGCGGCGTTCATCCATCGCCTGTTGCTGATAGGCCTCTTCGATATCGCCGATCACCGCCGGGAAGTAATAGAGCGGAATGGGCATTTCCACGTCATGGACGATGATCAGGCGGGGATCGTGCCAGGTGTCTTCCTTCACCTGTCTGCCGCCCGCCGCCAGCACCTCTTCCAGGCTCTGGCGAAACTGCTCGGCGGCGGTGGAATCACCCGTGCTTCCCAGGATCAACTGGCGGGTGCGATTCACCTCCACGCCATCGTCCAGCGCCTTGGCCTCCGCGGTGTTGACCCGAGCCAGCACGCCGGCCAACTGCGCCAGGGCGCGGAATTTCTTTTCCCGGTAGGCGGCGATCTCCGCCGCAGTGACCTCTTCACCCGGTTGTTTGGCGGCTCCCAATAACAGTTGTGCTTCCAGTTCCAGCCCCCGGGCCAGATCCAGCCCCCGGTTCACCGCATCGCCCAGAATAGTGGGCCGCAGCCGCTGGCGTCCCAGCTCGCACAGCGCCCGCCGCAAATCGTTGACGGACTGATCGATGGTTTTATCCACCACCGCCCCATCGGGGCGGACGACCGGCTTCAGCTCGCGGGCGATGGTCTCCGCCAGCGACTGCCGGTCGAAGGTGGCGATATAGCGGCCCCCGTCCAGAAACAGCGACCGGTATACCTGATCCCACAGGCGCTGCCGTGGCTCATCCAGGGTCTCGAACACTTCCACCCGTAACGCCAGGGGCGGCACGATAGCGGTTTCCCCGCGCCGCAGGCGCTCGGCTTCCCGCTCCAGATCCTGCACCAGCACCTCCATCCGGGTGGCCAGGCCGGCATACTGGCGGGAACGGCGTTGCAAATAAGCGAGCAGGGCGCGCAGTTGTCGCAGCCTGATCTGGGCGTCGAAGGTCTTCCTGGCGCCGGCGGCGACACTGCGATAGTACTCCTGCGCCTCGTCACGGGCGTCCAGGAACGCCTGATCGCGGTTGAACAGGCTCCACTTGCCGGCCGCCTCTTGCAGGGATTGGAACAGTTCCCGCTCCAGGCGCTCCCGCACCTTGGAGTTGTTGATATCGCGGGCGCCGGCTTTGTCCAGTTGCTGCTGGGCTTCCGGCAACCACTGCTTCTCACAGAGATCCAGCAGACGAATCGCCAGATAGCGCTCGCTTAAGGGATCGAGCTTCAGAGCGGTGATCACTTCCCCTTCGGCAGCCGCCATTTCCAGATTTTGCAGACCCTCTCCCACAAGAGCGCCGGCGGCGCGGATGTCCTCACTCAATCGGTTGACCAGCTCGGGGTATTGATTCAGCCCTTCCTTATGGAAGACAAAAGCCCGTTCCTTGAGAGACACCTTGTTGAGCAGTTGGGCTCGCGCCTCCTCCAGTTTACGCTCCACCTGCCGGGCGAGCGATTCGTTACGGATCGGCTGCCCCTGGGGATCCATCCCGGTCAGCCGCCCCTCGTCCACGCCCTCCACCAGTTGATACCAGAACCCATCGGTCAATTCCTGATTGGCGTCCTGCCGGGCCAGTTCCTGGACGGAAGCGACAAACGCCTGATTGATCGCCCGTTCGCGGCCTTCGTCGGCCATCCGCAGAAACTTGGGATCCGAGTAGTTGACCGCCAGCTTGGCTAGCGCGCGGGCGCGATCATCGTTGGCGTCGCCGGGGTCGACGCCGAAGGTGATCTGCCGGCGCAGGGCCTGGGCGGCGAAGCGCAAGATGCAGTATTCCAGCAAATCCTCACCGGGCAGAACCAGGGCGACGGCGCCGAATGCGCCGAAGTTTTTGGTATAACCCAGTCCCACGTCTCTGAGGTCGCCGGGAAAGCGGGTGAACTCCTCCAGTTTTTTCTCATAGTTATCCAGTTCACCCGCCAGGTTATCGATCAGCGGGGTAAAAATCTGCAAAAAGGCCGCGTCGGCGATAGCCGCCTCGGGGTCGGGCAGACCGAGATGGGCCGGACGGTCGAAAATAAACGTGAGGAAAAAGGGGCGCGCTTTCACCGTGGGAATTTCCCGGCTGTTGGGGTCGCGGCAAAAGACGAACGGTTCCTCGGTGCGGCCCTCGTCCTTGACCTGCTTGTAATCCAGCTTGGTGAGATGTTCCAGTTCCTTGAGCGCCGCGTAGGTGTTGGCGTGAATATCGGGATGCAGTTCGGGACCGACCTTGTCCAGCACCAGGGTGGATAGCAGCAGATTGCCGATGATCCGGGGCTGCCAGTTCTGCTCCCGGATCACCGCATCGATCAGATAGGCGACCGACAGGAAACTGCCGGAGCCGGTGCCCCCGGCCAGCGTACAGAATACATAGACGTTGTACTTGGGGGGCGAGGCCTGCCGCCAGGTGATGCCGGGACGCAGGCTACTATCCACCAGTTCTTTGAAGCGCTGGCGGATATCCGGCGAGTGATAGAAGAAACCCAGGCGGGATTCGACCCGGATCTGGCCGGCGCCCGGCTTATAGCCGGGCCGGGGCCGGTAGCCGCGATCCAGCCATTGCAGCGCCTGTTCATCCTTGGAGCGCCGCAGATGCTCGATCACGGTCGCTTTGTCGAAGGCGGCGATATTCAGCCGGTTGCCTGCCGGGATATGCTGCAACTTATGCTGATCCAGTTCGTTGGTGTCGATGGAAACGAAGCTGGTCAGGGGGCGTAGCTGGCTTTCCCAGTTGGTCAGGCGGGCGGCGCGGCCGGCTATACGGTCGACCATCCGGGAGCCGGCGCCGCCGATGCCGACAAAGAGGGTGGGTATGACAGTACCCTGACCGGTGCGATAGTCGTCGTTCATAATGGAATTCCTGGTGGTTCGATACTGAAGTGGGTAGTCCTGAGATGTGAGTAATAGCTTGCAACACTGTCTGTGGGAGCGGCGCCCTCGCCGCGATAATCGGCGCCAAAGCAAATCACTCAGTTTTCAGGACTACCCTGAAAGTGTAATCCCCTGGATCTTTCCTGGCTGAAAAAAAGCTCAGCGGCGGGGCGCCGGTTTGGACAGAATTTGTTCCAGCTCCCGGTTGATATCGCGATTCGTCGCCGGCTTGCCGCCCTGTTCGATCTTACCGGACTGGCGGGAACAGGCATCCAGCTTCCAGATGCCGACGTTGTCCTCCAGCTTGACTTCCTGCCACTTGGGATGGCCGGTCTGCTTCAGAGTATCGATATTATCCCGCAAAGCCCGACCGAGCGTCGCCAGTTCCTGGCAGCGCTGGCGGTAGTAGGGCGTCTGTTTACCGGAGAAATCGAAGCTGACCAGCAGGGCTTTGACGGCGATGGTCGGTGTATCGTTACCGGACCAGCCATAGTCGCCCGCTGCGATAGCGGCGGGGAGATACTCTTTCAGCAGACGGGGATCGTCCAGCCTGACGAAGTGAACCTGCTCCACCAGGGAAGCGTATTCCGGATCGGATTTCAACTTATCAAGGTTGGTAAACAGCTCGACAGGTTTGCCGGCGACATAGATCATGGCGTCCGCTTTACCGGTCAACACTTCGGTAATCGCCTTGGGAGGAGGTAAATCCTCGATGTATGTGCTGGGCTTGACGTTCAGCAGTTGCAACAGGTTCATCGCGGTCAACCAGTTGCCACTGCCTTTGACACCGAGTATCACGCGTTTGCCCTCCAGGTCCTCGAAGCGGTTGATATCTTTTCTGGCGAACAGGTGCACTTCCTCATGATAGAGAGGAAAAACAAGGCGCAGCTTATTGGCGACCGCTTTCAGATTGGCTTTATCCGAACGGGCTAAAAAGCCCAAAACATCGGATTGAACGATACCGAAAGCAGCGTTTTCGCTGCTGTCCATACGGTCGATATTATCGATGGAACCCTGGGATTCTTTTACCTGGATATTCAGGCCGACTTTGCGGGCCACATCGGCAATATCATAGCCGAATTTAATATAAGTTCCGGTCGGGGAGCCGGTCACCATACCGATCTCTTCAGCGGTGGCATAAGGAATAGTTAAGAAACCGCTGAGCACTAATAACAAGTGGATAAACCTTGTTTTCATAACAAAACTCTCCTGCCTGGGAAAGAACGACCATCATTGACAATCTCGGGGTGAAAGCATACACCTGATTTTATCTTCTTTCGCTTTATCCTCCTTGGTTTTACTTTTCGGCGGACTGGCCTGGGATCGAGCGTTCGCCGGCGGCGCGGACAGTGGCGGCTGTCCGGCTGCAGGCGCGGTGATAATCGCTTCTATTTTACCGGGATCCAGTGCCGGCGGTGGGACCTGGGGCGTTACCGGCGGGGAAATCGAGCCTTGGGACGGCGGCGGCGGCAGCAGTGGTTTCGAACGGGTCGTCGCCGGCGGCACGGTCGATATAGGTGGCTCCTCTGTACGGACCGAAGTCGCCGGCTGTGCAGGTTTATCGACCTGACCTGGATAGTTGAAGTAAAAATAGGCCACTCCGGCAACAAGGGCAATCCCTGCAAGTGCAGCAGCGATTAACAGGCTTTTCCTGCCAGCCGTACCGGCTTCGCTATCGCCGGCAATACGGGCGCATTTATCAAGATGTTTTTTGGCGGCTTCCTGTAAAAAGGCAGACCATTTTTCTTCGGAATCATAAACTGGAGCCTGCCAGCGGCCATCTTCCAGTACCGTTGTTTTTCTATCATTGGGAATGGTGGTGGTTTCGTAGTACCAGCCGTATTTGCTTTTTTTGATCGTCGTGGTGACCACGTAATTGCGATCACCCACTGCGACAGTGGAGCTAACGCCGTTTTTTTCACGGAGGGTATCGATAAGTCCCTGGTAATCAGCAGTCATTGGATAACCTTGGATGCTTGAAAGATAATAGAGTGTTATTCACTATGTTTGCAACGTACATTAAAGTCCTCCACGCGCCGGATGGAGTAGATTATTTTCAAGTCCTTAAGGACGCTTTTTCTCACCGTCCAGATATTTATGTGGATGATAACCTGGCCGACGAGCCGGCAATACACCAGTCGATCGTGTTCGTCTTCCTACTGACTCCAGCGGCTCTGGCGGCTACAGAACTGGCGGCGCGCCTGCGAACACTGTATACAGCCAGCTTACCTATTTTACCCGTTGTGGAACGACTTGCCGATTATCGATTCAATATATTACCTGACCACGTGTCCTGCCGGCGTAGCGACGGACAGCCCGTGGTGGAGCGGGTCTGGAACACGAAAATGCTCCCCTGAGTCTTGACCGCCTGTATCGACTGCATCAAGGCTATCTGCAAGCGCAACCACCCGTGACGCTGGCTGGTTTCATTCATAACGGTAAACCACTGTCGGCGTTGGAACTGGAAGCGTTACAATGGGCAAGAGTTGAAGAACCTCTGGAGGTTCTGGCGCTTGAAGAAGTTTTTTCAATTTTACAAGCCCACCTAATTCACTGATATTACTTGCCTTGCCAAGGGGACATGAATGCCAAAGTCGAGTATGAGATTTGATCGAATTACCGCCCATCCTGAAATCATGAATGGCCAACCCTGTATCCGTGGTATGCGGTTGACAGTGCGGCGGGTAGTAGAAGCGGTTGCTTTATATCCGAATCGGGACGAACTCAAAGCTGAATATCCGGAACTGGACGATGAAGATGTTAGCCAGGCACTGGAATTCGCCGCGCAAAACCTGGTACTGGTTCAGTATGATTGTTGTAACTTCTCAATAAGTCCTGGCGCCTTTGAACTCAACTACTCACCGTCTAAAGACGGTGGGTTGGCTGGCGGGGGGATAAACCCCCGCCTGAAACGCTTCGCAGGCGGATTGAACCGCCGCCTGAAGACGCGACGTCTAAAGACGGTGGTTTGCACCACGGGCTGCCGC
>CAIMUS010000019.1 GCA_903844665.1 uncultured Pseudomonadota bacterium | reverse complement strand
GAAACAGCACACAACGGGTTCACGTTGCTACCGGCCGGGCCGCTCTTATCGCACCCCACGCGCCGGTTCTTACCACCCCAGACACTCGGTCGGGATGGAGAGAAAAACCCACCCGCCCTAACGATCTAAGCTCAGCCGCCGCGCGGTAGCGCGGTCGGCTGCAGCGCTGGGTTAGGGCCAATGCGGCTTCCAACCTACCTTGAAACATAGCACGGCGGGTTCACCGTGCCAATGTTCAGAACATTAACAAGGAGTCGCCCCCTTTTCTCGCTTTTCTCGATACTTAGCCCATTTTCCCGCCTGAAGAGAGGCAAAAAGCAAGACCTGACCCCTTTCCCATTCATTGCTGTGATGGCAGAGGCTCCCTACCACCTTGCTCCATTACTTACCTCCCAATAGCTGAACCAGTACGATCAGTGTGTTAATAACGCCCCAGAGTAAAGGCTCATAGCGGCTTAGATAGAGCAGCTCTGGCGTTTTCCACTCTTGGTACTTGAGTTCAGCATAAAGGCTTGTTTTTGGCGAATCGTCCAGCTTCGCGAGAAGCGCTTCTTCAAGCATCTTCAAACGAGTCTTAATGTCTTTCTGTGCTCGAAACCAGAGCCCTACACCGGCCCACCCAATCGCCATATGGAGTGAGAGTAATACTACGGGAACAGCACGCAAAAACAAGCCAGCTAAGACGGTGAGTAAGAGAAGGATGCGAAATCCATACGGTAGCAAGCGTTCTTCACCCAGAGCAGCATTATGGTATCTGAGCAATAGCTCGACTTCGAAGCGGTCATATTCAGTCAGCCTTTGCTCTTCATTGTTTTTTGCATTGGTTGGCATCACTTTTACCTACCTAATCAAGGGTTGTTTTAGCTTAAGTTGCTGGATCAAAAACTCAACAATATCCGGCATAAATTCGACACCGTCTGGCTCACAAAGATTACCGGAAAATATCCTCACTCGTTCTACATTCGCACCGAGGACATTTCCAGTTTTGTCCCTTAGCACCTTAGAAATCTGACTTCTGAGTGACTGAATACTCTCTTCGGTAACATGATCGGCCTTGGTGATTATCACGACCATAGCATAGAGGTACTTCCTAGCCTTCTGAGGCTTTATAGCATTTGAAAACGACTCACAATAAGAGTTGAACCAGGGTACCACTGGTTGATGCCTAGAGTCTCGACCGATTTCATCGGCTTGTAGACATACCACGATGCCATTAACGGGGAAATCGCTAGGAGCACCACCATGCAAGGCAACGCCCATTTGACCCGAAAAATCGCTGAGTGATGAGATTAATTTGTGGAGGGTCTTTCCGCCAGTTATCACTATCCCCCTATGAGAATCGATGCCCACCGTACGGGGTATGCCCTCGCCTTGTTTAGGGTATTTCTCTTCAAGCAGAATACGCGTAAAGGCTGTCTTGCCACTGTATTCTGGACCGACAATAATGAGAACACTTCCAGTGAGAACACGGGTCAATTTTTTCATTAGCAAGCCCAGTTGCCAGCTGCCGTAAATGATCCTGTTGACTACTAACGATGTTAAGATACCAACGCTAATTGTGGTTAACGTTACTGGTTCCATAGATCCTCACTGAGTATTTTATGATTTGCTGAAGAGTTGCTGGATATGCCTAACGCCTCAAGCTCAGCCGCCGCGCGTAGCGCGGTCGGCTGGAGCGTTCAGTTAGGGCGAACGTGGTTTCCAGGAACTCACCGTTTCCGAACCGCCGCCCTGCCCAGAACTATAGCACAACTTTTTCAACTTACCACCAGCCGGGTGCTTCCTTAAAGCAAAGACGGGATGGCGCTGAGCAGTCCAGACAGCCGGTCGGGGTGGAGAGAAATCCCACCCGCCCTAACGCTACGCATAACCGGTTGCCCAAAGCTGCAGAGCAAAGCGCCGCAGCTAGGGGCAGTCCGGTTGATGCGATTGTTAGGCTCGATAGCTCTCTATCAGCACCGCCGACGGCACTCGTCACCTGCAGCGCTTGCAGCAGCTACACATGCAGCAATAGCAATTGGGTTCCCCAATCCAGCGCATGCGGCAGTAGCGGCCGCCTGGGCGATGTCGCACGCAGCCTTGCAAAAAGGGTTAGCTAATGCGACTGCCTGAGGCTGAACCCCGCTTGCGGGGGTGGCAGCATCAGGGACGATCATCGCGTCTTTGAAAAACCCTTTGACGATGTCCTCGATTCGCTGTTGTTCGTCGTTACCGAGAGCAGCCCATTCCGCATCATTTACTTTGATATCCATCTTTCTCTCCTATGGATGTGCGGCCAATTCTTGATGAGCTAGTCGGTAGAGGCCGCCGTTCTACCGCCTAACGCCTCAAGCTCAGCCGCCGGCGTAGCACGGTCGGCTGCAGCGTTCAGTTAGGGCGAACGTGGTTTCCAGAAACCCACCGTTTCCGAACCGCCGCCCTATCTTGAAACAGCACACAACGGGTTCACGTTGCTACCAGCCGGACGCTCTTATCGCACCCCACGTGCCGGTTCTTACCACCCCAGACACTCGGTCGGGATGGAGAGAAAAATCCACCCGCCCTAACGCCTCAAGCTCAGCCGCCGGCGTAGCACGGTCGGCTGGAGCGTTCAGTTAGGGCGGACACACATTCTCAAGACCATCACGGCTTCCGAACCGCCGCCCTGCCCAGAACCATAGCACAACTTTTTCAACTGGCCACCCGCCAAGTGCTTCCGCCACACAAGGTCACCGCCAGGAGACGCCCGAAGGGAAGGCAGTTTAAGCAAAGACGGGGTGGCACTGAGCAGTCCAGTCGGTCGGTTGAAAGGAGAGAAAATCCATCCGCCCTAACGCCTAAGCTCAGCCGCCGTCGTCAGGCGGTCGGCTGCAGCGCTTTGTTAGGCAGCGGACTGGTTGGTGCGCTCGGCCTGCTTTGTGGTCTCGATCAGCCGGTCCTGGTACTGTTTCTGCAACTCCACGTAGTAGGCCACTAACTGGGCGGGATCATGAGCAAAGCGTGCCGAAATGCGGTGCCGCACTTCCCGAATCTCGTCAATTACCGGATCACTCAGGTTCTGTTCCATCGCTACCTCCAAGCAGTTCTAAGGGCGTTACCAGCGCCGGCACGAAAAGACCGAGCATCGCATTCACGCGGCGGATATGTCCGAACTTGTTCGCGTTCGCCAAGTGCTGACAGTTCCACGTAACCAAAAAATCACATTTATGATAGGACGCAAGCGCCAAGTGTAGCGCATCACCACCGGGATCGGCAGGCATCAGTTTGTGGCGAATGTACGCTTGCACAATCTTGCTGACGGCCAACTCAACGGGCAGGAGTGGCAAATCGCGGACCAGGGCCAGCCGTTTCGCAACGCGCTCTTGAGTACCGCTGGCCAGTTCGTCTAGCACGGCCACGCTGGTAACCAATTCGTAGCACTCGAAAGCGCCGTCCCACCACCGCCGGGTCCACCCCCGGCGCACCACGATCTCAGGGGCAGTGCGCTCTTCCTGATAGAAGCTGGGAATCGTGGTCTCAACGTATACACGTGGTTTGGTCATGACGGTAGGGTACTACATCGACCTCACCAGAAACAGAGTGGATAAGGTAAGTCCGTATGTTGGGGTGAGGAAAGAACCTCAACATTTTCCGGTCTGGAGTTAACATTGGGGTTCGTTCCTCACCCCAATCTACGAGATCTACGAGATCTAAGCCTTGTCCCTGCCAAGCCTGCTATGCCAGTGCCGAAGAGAAGCATGATGGCTGGTTCAGGAACTGGAGATGTCGAAGGCGTGTATTCCACATGAAAATTATCGATAGTGAAATACGTCGAGTCGTTTGATCCTCCTGCCGTCCCAGCTGCTGTGTCGAACTCAACCTTATAGATTAAGACCCCTCCTGTATTTGCCGTGCTGATTGCAAAAGGAATTTGGGAGCCAGCTGAGGTTTGCCCTATAAGATTACCGAGTTGGTCAAAGGCAAATAAGGCTTTAGTGGTGCTGTCATCGTCCGTATCGAAAAAACTGACTTGGTCTACACCCTGATTAAACATTGCGACAATACCGCTGGAATGATAGTTGTTGACACCGACAAAGTTGTTAAATGCGCCAAGGACAAGGTCAGTTGTGCCAACCTTTATATTTCCGGCGCCAAGGTTCGTAATATGCACTCCATTGGCTTTCCCACCCCACACTCCGTTTGAGCCATCATCGGTAAAAACGACCTGAAATCCATTTGGGCCATTAAAGACAAGATTGCCCTGTGAATTCCCATTGGAGTCAATCTCGCTATTGAAGTTGAGGTCGAGGCTGGTAGCGTGTGCTGGTTGGCCTATTGCCAATAACCAGAGTCCGAGGGCCGCCAACGCCAATTTTCTTAATGCATAATCAGTTTGAGTTTTCATTAGAGATCACCTAACGTTCAAGCTCAGCCGCTGGCCAGCAATTCCCGCTGCTCTAGAAATTTTAGTATAATCAGTGTATTATATATGAGGTCCAGGTAGGTCTGGCAAGGTATTTTGGCTTCAAATCCGATTGATTTTGGTG
>CAIMUS010000018.1 GCA_903844665.1 uncultured Pseudomonadota bacterium | reverse complement strand
TCATAGTCGCCATTTCCCATCTCCTCAGTGTTCCCTAACCCCTAATCCCTAATCCCCAAACCCTGCGAACGCTTTGCGTTCGCTCACTCCACACTCCAGACCCGCATTCCCCGCTTGTCGTACTTGCAAAAAAAGAACTTATCCGTGTGCAGCCCATACAGGCCGATTTCGATATTCGAAATCGACGGGAATAAGCTGTTTGGCGCATTGGGAATGTAGATGCTGTCCAGGATCTCCATCTGCGCCAATTCCGGCACAACCTTGTCTGCCTGCGGACGCACTCCCGGCAGCGGCACATTCTTCTCAATCGCAATCGTCACTGCGCCTCCTCGACCAATGCTTTTTCGCTGTTCACTGCAGACGGTTCACTGTTAGCTGCCGTATTGAACAGCGGCGCATCCGCCTCGATCCGCCGCCGCGCAATCTCCACATACTCCGGGTTCACTTCAATGCCAATGAAATCGAAGCCTTCTTGCAGCGCCGCAATACCCGTCGAGCCCGAGCCCATAAAGCAATCCAGCACCGTACCCCCCGGCGGCGTCACCAGCCGACACAGATAGCGCATTAACGCAATGGGTTTAACGGTCGGATGGAAGTTCCGTGCGCTTCTATCCGTGCCTTCCGCTTGAAATGTCCCTGGTGACTGCGTACCCGACGACCAAAGCAACGGTTTCTTGTCCAGCGATTCACATCCCCGATTGCGTTCTTCGCGGCTGGCTTTAGCGCAATAGAAGAACCGCGCCGCAGAACCAGCATCCTGCCGACGTGCGCCCGGCTTCATCGCAAAGTCGGTTCCACCGGCATCTTTGTACACACGCTCGGCGCTCGGTTCTTGGCCACGCTTCATTACGCCATAAATGTTTTGTGTCTTCCGCTCTTCCGCATCGAACTTAATGTCTGCACATTGCCCCGGCGCGTCAGGAAACGCCGCCAGCACTTCGTCGCTGCCGTCATGGATCACGTTGGCTGGCCAGCGGCCCAGAGCGTTGGCCGTGACGTTGCCGCCGTTTGGCTTGATGCTGAAGGAAGAACCAGCGGCATCACTCCCCACTTGCGTTCGGTAACCATGTTCAACACGGTATAGCGGGTTCGTTGCTGGATTCTGGGTATCTTCATAGTCCACGCGGCACACATCGATATTCAAAGCCCCAGTTCCGTATTGCAAAACATTGGCCGCCACGGTTCCGATCAGCGGCTTACGCGCAACAACTATTGGTTCATGTGCCGGTTTCAGCGCCGTGCCCCAGCCAGCCCACTGCCTGCTGGCATCAGTAGCCGGCGCAGTAATTGCACACTCTATTTCACTGCTTCGTCCATCAGAGGAATAAACACCACGTCCCTTATCTGGCTTCAGTGAGTATCCCGGCAAATCCTTCTTTGAGCCAACAATCTTCCGCTTCGCGCCCGCCATTTTGTCGATGGCCTTCGACACATCCAGCGATTTTGGGAAGCCGCTGCCATAAATCCACATAATCTGATCGCGAATCTCGAAGCCCGCATCCTCGACGGCGCAAGCCAGCCGGTGATAGGTACGGCTACCGCCAAAGGCCAGCAGATGTCCGCCCGGCTTCAGCACGCGCAGCGCATCTTGCCACACTGGCACCGAATAAGCGATTCCGGTTCCGTCCCATGCCTTTCCCATAAATCCGAGTTCATAGGGAGGATCGGCCACGATGGCGTCCACGGACTCATCCGCCAGCATCTTCAATTGCTCCGTCACGTCGCCCTCCAGAATTCGATACACGCTCACACCCGCAGTTACTTCTTATCGTTTGCGGTCACAATGGCCGACAAAATTGCCACCAGCAGATTGACCGGCACGTAAATCCAAAACAGAAACCACACCAGCCGGTCCGGATGAATCGCACAAAGCATTGTGTAGACCAGATAGAACCAAATCGGCAGCGTAATGCAAAATCCGACCACGCCAACAAAAATCTTGAGTCCCTTCATCGCATCTCCGCCTTTCGGGCTATTAACTGTTCACTGTTCACTGTTAGCTGTGAACTGTCCTCAGTTGTCCCCCGCCGCCCGCTGCCGCCCGTCGTAATTCACGATCTCCCGCACCTTGCCGCGGCGCTGTACTGCCGCTGTCTCCGGCGCATCGGTCAGCTCGATGCGCAGCGCTTCGTCATCGCCCACGATCATGAAATGCACCGGGTCGGCTGGACACGCGTATTTCAGTTCAAACTCGACCTTGCGCACCCACTGCTTCCGCGCCACTGTTTCATCGACCACCGTCAGGCCCACGCCCCATTCCGTCCAACCGTGAATCGCGCCCGCGCCGCGCGCATCGCGGAAGACATTGCTCGATTGCGCCTTCGACAGGTGATGCAGCAGCAGCACGCCGCAGTGCGCCTCCTCTTGAATGCGCGTCAGCGCATCCAGCGCGCCGGTCATCACCGTGTTGTCGTTCTCGTCGCCAGAATGCAGAGCGCTGAAAACATCGAAGATAGCCAGATCAAACTGCTCCATCTGCAGTTCCTTGATCAGCGCATCCACCTGTTCGATGTTGTCCACGTGCAGCATCGGCGACTGGTCCATGGTGTTCAGCCAAATCTGTCCCCAGTTGTATTCGCTGCGCGCCGCTGTTCCCTTGGAGAAAAGCTGTAACCGGCGAGCGGTTTCTGCCGGGGAATCTTCTCGGCTAATCACGGCGACGCGGCGACGACGCGGCACCACATGCCCAAGCCAGCTCGAACCCGATGCCAGCGCCAATGCCAGGTCCAATGCCAGCGGCGACTTACCCACCTTCGGATCAGCAACCATAAGACCGCGAGTCCGAACCGGAATCAGATCGTCCACCAGCCAGTCAATCTCCGCCGGAGCCCGGTCCAGAAAGTCCCGCATCTCTTCCAGCAGCACATGCTCCGAAGCGACCGGAGCCCACAAGGGAGAGGCTTTCACCAGCGCCAGCAGCTCTTTAACCGTGTGGCCCGCCGCCAGCCAGTCGCTCACATCGCCTTTTTCCGGCAATCCCGCCAGCTCGGTCGCCTTTACCTTGGCGGCATACGGCTTCACGCTGGCGCAGATCGTTTGCTGGTGCGCTTTGCCCACGGCGTCGTTGTCCGCCAGCACCACCACCAACCGGCCGGTAAAGTAGGGCGCGTACTCCGGCTTCCATTTCCCGGCGCCGTCAAAGGTCGTCGTTACCGCCGTATTCTTCAATCCCGCTGCCGTGAACGCATCGATAAGGTTGTCAGCGTCTTTCTCGCCTTCAACCACAAAAACCATCTTGGCGCTGATCACGTCGGGCAGATGGTAGAGAACCTTCTTTACGCCGTTCAGGTTGTAATACCAACCGTTTTTGCCGTCCGGTTGCCGCTGGCTGAATTGCTTCGGTTCGTAGCGCAATTTCTGA
>CAIMUS010000017.1 GCA_903844665.1 uncultured Pseudomonadota bacterium | reverse complement strand
GCCGTACTTTCCTGCGAGGCTTTAGCGAAGGAACGTTGTGTGTCTGCATGGACAAACCACCCCGGCGCTACGCGCCACCCCTCCTTAGCCAAGGAGGGGAAAACCCAATATCTCCCCCTATTTGCGCAAGCGGGGAAGAGGGGGCTAAACGGTTACACCTGGCTGTAGTGTTTCAGTCGGATTTTATCGCGCACTTGGTCGAGCAGACGGGACTTGTCAGGCATGATGGGAGGGTGTATACTTTTCTACAAAGTGGTGTCTTTTCGTGGATACAGGATAGTCGAAACAATGGTTTCGATCAAGCTTGTCAGGTTAGATACTACTTTTGGTGTAATTTAAGACGCCATTTAGGGTGTCTAATTCATGTTAGGCTCGGCGGGAAACAGAAGAGGTAGAAGTAAATGAACACTAAATTTAATGCAGCGTACTGGAATGTATTAATAGAGTGTTTCTTGATAGCAATGGTACTACTACCAAAAACTAGCACTGCTGCTATGCCCTGCGGTCAGGCAGAGCAACCTCTTGAAGGTATTAAGCATGTATTTATCCGTGTTTCTGTTGAGGAGTTACGCTTTCCTACTATTGATCGAAAGACTGTAGAAGGGGAGATTGCAGGACAAATTATTAAAGAGCTAGAGATTGTGGGTATTACTGGTATAGTAGTTTCGCCAGAGACGAAGGAAAGTGGAAAATCACCTGATGGTATTATAGAAGCCTCTTACTCAGAAAGAATTTATGGAAAACTCCAGAAAGAATATAATAAACCTGATGATAAGGGTATAATGGGATATGACTATATGACGGAAGCTAAGATTAGAGTAAGCTTGCTAAGCGGATTGAAGGGACGTGAAGTTTTCCAAAAAGATTTTTCTAGTAAGAGCGCATATCATGCTGTCAATGTTCCTGATTCAAATCTTGATTTGAGAGGTTCTGCGTTTGAAGGCTTACTGGAGTCAATGCATGGGATGCTAAAATCGGTACAGCGCTCGTTACCCCTATGCGCAAGCTACAGACTTTGGGAGAAGATACCTTGGAGCATGGGAGTCATTGATGATGTACTTATCTTCCCATCCAAAGATGGTGGTATAGATCTTTATAGCATCAAAGATGCTACTAATATTGAAAAGAAAATATCCCTTCATCTGTCGTTTATTAAAGAAGATAGAGTTAGTCACATAGTCGGCCAAGAGGGTAACCTTTTGATATTTGGAAGTTCTGGTTATCCTGAAAACTCACTTCCTCTTTATTTTGTAGATTTCTCCAATCCACAAGAGCCTAAATTGGTTGGTCAATATGTGACTCTTGGGCAGATTGAGCAAGTAGGCAAAATTGGCAATTACTTAGTTGTTACTGGTGGTGGAGGTGGAAGAGCCGCTGAAATTCTAGAATTCTCATCACCTGCAAACGTGCAGTCTGCTAAATTAAAACCGGAAGTTCAAGATGCTCTTAAATATTGCAGGAATTTTGCAATTGATGGAAACCGTTTATATGTAGTGCATACATTTAGCAAAATGATAGATATTATCAAACTTACTGACGCTGGGGGCCTAGAATTAGCTGGAAAATTTGAAGCTGAACTACCTGTTAGTGGTATAGCGGCAGCTTCGGGCATGATCTATGCGTTAGTTCCGGAGGGTAAAGACCACTTTATGCGTGTTCAAGTTTATGACGCGACACAACCTCAAAACGTTCGTCTTTTGAGCCGACTAGATACAGGGGAAAGGAGTATATCCAATTTGGATCAGCTCTTTGTGTCTCCGGGCCACTTGTTGGCCGTGTTGGAAAAAGTGGTTGTGGCCTCCATCGCTAAAGACAGTCATCTCAATATCGAGGGTTATATTGATACGCCAGAGCATACCGTCGCGCTTTCAGTAATTCCCGAACGCAACTTGCTCATATTACTGGGTGCGACATTTGAGTTAGGAGTAGAGGGGTCGGAAAGAGGAACTATAAGCATATATGGCTTGCCGTCCAGCCAGCGTTGAGAAGTCAACTCAAAAATTTAGGTGCTGCCGTTGAACCACTTAACTGGAGGGAAAAAGGGGCTAGGCTCGATTTATTCCGATAGCCCTAACAAAAGCATGCAGCCGACGCGCTACGCGCGCGGCTGATGCTGAGCGTTAGGGCCGGTTGGATTTTTCTCTCCATCCCGACCGAGTTTCTGGGTTGGTAAGAACCGGCGCATGGGGTGTGATAAGAGCGCCCGGGCGGTAGCAACGTGAACCCGTTGTGTTCTTTTCAAGGCAGGGCGGCGGTTCGGAAACGGCGAGTTTCTGGAAACCACGTTCGCCCTAACTGAACGCTCCAGCCGACCGTGCTACGCCGGCGGCTGAGCTTAGATCGTTAGGCAGCAAACGTAGTTAAAATTCAGAGTTTAATGGGGCAACAACTTTGGAGAATAACTTATGAAAATGCTTTATTGTCTGTTTGCCTTGGCGTTGTTCGGATGCGCTACTGTGAATCCAGATCCTCCTCTCCCGGATAATATTCGCATTGTGCCACCTCAAAGTGCCCCAGCTGATGCTGCAGTTTTCTCAGGTCAATGGGTGGGACAATGGGATATTGGCCGAAATAGTAAGCTCGTTGTTGAGGAGATTGACTACCCTAAAGTTGTCGCAATTTATTCTGTGGGAGCCTATCGTGCCAATGCAAGTGACAATGGTATGCCAGGATGGAATCGTTTGAAGGGCGAAATTTCTAATGGCTTTCTGATCTTGAAAACCAATAGTGGTGCAACCATAACATATAAACTCCAGCCAGATGGCACACTAGCAGGAACTTACGAACGGGGGAGCTTCATTTCATATGTAACTATGAACCGTGTCGCGCCTTAGAGCCTTGTAGATTGGATTGCCGTCTTTTTGCAACCAACACTCAACCCGCCTAACTTAGCGTTGCACCTGACCGTGCTACGCACGGCAGGTGAACGAAGTCGTTAGGGCGGGTGGGTTTTTCTCTCATCCCGACCAAGTGTCTGGGGTGGTAAAAACCGGCGGGTGAGGTGCGATAAGAGCGGCCCGGCCGGTAGCAACGTGAACCCGCTGTAAAACGGGGTCAGAGAATATTAAAGGTAGGTCGATGCTACCTTTTTCTGTGTATTGTGGCCTGACAAAGGCTTGCAGTGGACGGCGCTGACGCGCCGCCGCCGAAGCTGACGTTAGGTTTTTGATCCACGTCAACGTTGTCTGCTTGAAAACGGGAGCTGCTTCCAAGCAGAATACAGGTCGGTATGGTAGAGTCAACACCGATGCCATGCATCTACCTTGATGTCTGTTGCTTGAACCGTCCCTTTGACGATCAGCGCCAAGAGCGCATCCGATTGGAAGCCGAAGCGGTTCTGCTGATCTTGGGACGTTGCGAGGCCGGTGCATGGCAGTGGGTCAGTAGTGCCGTCGTGGAGGAAGAGGTCAACAATACGCCAAGTCGCGAGCGACGATCCCGGGTCAGGAATATGCTCAGCGGTGCGTACCACACAGTCGCGCTGGCGGATACCGCTATCGCACGTGCGCAGGAATTGAAGGCGATGGGATTTCGCATCTATGATGCTCTCCATCTCGCGTGCGCCGAACAGGCGACAGTGGACGTCTTTCTCACCACCGATGATCGCGTGCTTCGCATCGCCACACGCCACACAGCGCAACTGAAGGTCCGCGTGGCTAATCCGTTGGAGTGGCTTTTGGAGGTAATATAGCCATGAATTCGCAGGCAATGACGCTGGAACAGATTCGCGAGCAGGGTTTGGCTGTCCTTCGCACACATCTTGGGATTGTCGGCATGGTGCGGTTCCTCCAGCAATCGGAAACGGGTGGGGGGAATTATACGGAGGAGCGATACCGGTGGCTGGGCGATCCAAACCTTGCGGAGTTGGCGAAAAAGATTCAAATGTCCCACCCAGACCGGGAAAACCTAACATAGGCATGCAGCCGACGCGCTACGCGCGCGGCTGATGCTGAGCGTTAGGGCGGGTGGGATTTCTCTCCCCCCAACCGATTGTTTGGGGTAGCCCGTAGGTTGGGGTGAGGTACGAACCCCAACATTTCCCGCCCACTCCCGCAACGTTGGGGTTCGCTCCCGCTCACCCCAACCTACGCCGTCTACTACTGTTTCCGCCGTTCGGCTAAATGTACTCTGTCACCGTTTCCCCTCTCCATCTGCAAAGGTTAGGAAATTTTGTAGATAATCCCGGTAGCTGCTACACTGCCTGTTGCGATGACAACGGCGTATGAGATTGCGAAGCAGGGCGGTCCGCACAAAGGGCTGTTAAGGCGGTATGCCAATGACCCTGATCATTTGATCAAAAAGGCTATTAAAACTTACGAAAAGCGAATTGCCGAACATCGGGCCTGGATAGTCAATCCAATGCTTAAGGTGCGACCAGACATCACGGAGAAAGAAATCCATTATTTGACCACGCGAAAGTGGCCTGATGATGTGCACCGCCTGGAGCAAGAACGTGATGTGATGATGGGTATTGTAGAGGAGCGGCGACGTGCTAAATCGACTTGATGTTTTAGTGATTTTGGAAGAGGTTTTGTTGGCAGCCCGCCAGCATGGCATAGAGGCGGCAAAAAGATCAAAAGAGTTTGATCAAGGATTAGCAATGGCTTATTACGATGTGCTGACAGTGGCCATTGAGCAAGCCCAACTGTTGGGTGTGGATCTGGATGAAATTGGCTTGGCCGGCTTTGACCCAGACAAGGAGATATTGAACACCCGGCGTGAGGCAATCTCCGCCGCCTGAACCGCCTTATCCCCCACAGCCCGCGTAGCCCGGATGGAGCGGGAGTAGGGTGATTTTCACGGCAACCTACGCATTGGACCGCTTCCTTGAACCGGCAGCACAACCCGTCCATAATCCTGACTAACACCAACGGAACGCCATGATACGCAGCAGCTTGTCTCTTGACCACAATACCCGAACCGCGCTGGAGGCTTTCCGCCTCCGGCTCCTGAACCGGTTTGGCGGGAGGTTGCGCGGGCTTGTGCTGTTCGGCTCCCGCGCCCGGGGCGATCATCGCCCGGACAGCGATGCCGACGTGGCCGTGTTCCTGGAGGCGATCGACGACCCGGTGGCCGCACAGATGGATATTGCAGAAGACAGCTACGCCGTGTTTCTCAGCCATGAACTGCTTATCCAACCCTGGGTATTCCTCGGTACACCGGAACAGCCGGACCGCTCCCGTGCGGCGCATCTACTGGATGCGGTTGAGGCCGAGGGAGTGAAAGTGTGAACTCCGAGCGGCTGATGGCAAAAGCGCAACGCGCGTTGGCAGCGGCGACCCGTGCCGCGCAGGCCGGGGACACCGAGACTGCCGCCGACCGGGTCTATTACTCGGTCTACTATGCCGCCCGGGCATTGCTCGACAGCAGCGGTTCGCCATGGCCAAAGACCCATCGTGGCCTGATCGCCGAGTTTTCACGCCTGTTCGTGAAGGATGGCCCTTTGGATACGGCCAGTGGCGCCGTGCTGTCCCGCTTGGAAAACCTGCGCCTGGTCGCCGACTACACATTGGAGCCGGTTCCCGCCACCGATGTGCAGCGGGCGCTGACGGAGGCCGCTCGGTTCATCGAGACCGCCCGGGGTCTATTGGAATAACCCCGGTGGCATGGACAGGTTGTTACAGATCCCGTAGCCCGTAGGTTGCCGTGAAAATCCTTCCTGTCTGGGGCGATAAAAAAAGGGATCAAGAAAGCCGGGTAGAGTACGCTGTGCGTACCGGAACGCAGATAAGGTACTACGGAACTGTGGTACTGGCAAAGTTCATTGTTAGATGAGTTTGTGTCCAAAATGAGAGTAGCCACTCGAACTCTTCACGGAGACTGAGCTATGATTACGACTCCTCTATTGGAAGACAAATACAAAGCCCAGAAACGGCTTGATGAAGAAGCACAGCATGATATAGCGAAATATGTCGAAAATTCCCGTAACATTGTGCGTGAAGTCGAAATCAAGTATGGCGTTAGGTTTAATTACGGCCATCGGCAAGGAGGAAAGATAGAGCCACTGGCAATACAGACAAAGAGCGCCTAACTGGTCATGCTTTTCAGAAAGAAGCCGAGCTGAAACAAGTATTGCAGTGGTGAAGTGTTAACGATGACTTCAGGCATTTTTTAAATCTTCCCGTAATTCCTCCTCTGTCAAATCGAAAGTAGGCACGCCATAATCCGCCAGGCGGCTCAGAAACAGCGGCTTTGGAATACCGGCCAGTTCGGCTGCGGCGCCGGCTGATAATTTACCGAGTTCGTAGAGCTTTACGGCAGCGGCCATACTGACCTCGGCAGCCAGATTTGCCCGCTCGGCCTGTAAAACGAGTGTCAGTTCATCCGGTACGGCAAGTCGGATCTCGATCATCTCGCTATCCTCTCAACTTTTGATCTGATTCCAGGTAAGGCGGGCTGTACTACCAGGTCCGTAGGTTAGGGTGATGGAAGAACCTCAACGTAGTTGCCCACGATGACAGGCTGGGGTTCATCCTCACCTCAACCTACGCGCTTTTGAACCTAATAGGATACACTATAAGGTACCGATGCAGGGCTAAGGTATGCAAGCGTGTCCTGCCGAGCTATCCAAATGTCCCTTATCCACTTCATTCTGATAGCAAAGGTTATCCCATGAACCTGACGACAGCCGAACAACCAACTGCTGTGCTGCTAGAGCGCCTCGATGCAATTATCGATGAGCTACAGGTTCTGCGCCAAACCGTGCAGGCGATGCAATCCAGGCCTGCCGAAATTAATCTGACACAGCAACTCTATGGCGCATTCGGTCAGGGAACCTGGGCTGAATATGAAGCTGATTTGGACTGGCAACGGTTTAGTTCATGAGCACCCCTATCGCCCAGTTCAGTGGTGCTGCACTTTACCTGGATACGACGGCGTTCTATGCTCTGCTGCGTGCACTCGAACCAGCCGCGAAGGATTTGTTCGACCGTATCGAGCACGGCGATTATCGAGCCTACACCTCGGTTCTCACATTCGACGAATTGAGCTACCGGTTATTACTGGCGCTTATCCGCGATCGTTATCCCGGTTCACCGCTGGATCAGCTACGGCAGCAAGAGGAAAAACTGATCGCCACGCTCTATCCACACCTAGCTCCCACATTAGATCAGCTACGCCATTTCCCCAATCTTCTCTGGCTGGATGTGACGGCTGCCGATCTCGCCGGCATGAGTCAGGCCATGCTGAACTACCACGTACGTCCTCGTGATGCCTTGCATCTGACAGCGATGCAAAAATGTGGATGTTTCGATGTGGTAAGCCAGGACGCGGATTTTGACCGTATACCTGTTTTACGACGTTACGTTTTCTAATCACAGCGCCTCTTCCTCGTCCTGGACGTGAATTTCGTCTTTCTCGATGGCGCCGTAAGTCTCGTGGATACGCACCGGCCGCTCAGGTGGAGGCGTTGAAAGCCGCCCCCAAGATGCGCATCTGACTACCTCAAGACTCACGGCGCCGCCGCCATCTTCGGGCCGGGCACGGTAATCCCGGTGGCTGCCCAGAAAGTGCTGGACGAGCTTAACGAGCGGTTGGCGGCGTGGGGGCGCGATTCATCGCGGTAGGGGCGCGATGAATCGCGGTAGGGGGGCGCGTCTAACCCGACCTACGGGGAGTTTCGCTGAACCACACCCACCGGCTTAAAACCTGTGGATAACTTTCCGGCAACTCACTACACTGAGCCGTTCCTATGACGCTCCATTAAGGTTCATGCGTGGAACAAACCCTCTGGCAAGCCTGCCTCGACCGCCTGGAAAGCGAACTGTCCGAACAGCAGCTCAACACCTGGATCAGGCCGCTGCATGCTCTGGAAGAAGATGATATGCTGCGCCTGCTGGCGCCCAACCATTTCGTGCTGGACTGGGTGAAAGAACATCACCTGGAAAGCATCCTGGGCGCCCTCCAGCAGCTTTACCCGAACCGTAACCTTCAGGTACTGCTGGAGATCGGCAGCAGCCGTAAGCCGCCCGCTAAAAAAGCGGAAGCGGCTGTCGCCGGGGACACTACGGCCGAAGAGAGCGTACTGGAAGGCGAAGCGCCGGGCGGCGGTCTGAATCCGGACTTTACTTTCGACAATTTCGTCGAAGGCAAGTCGAATCAACTGGCCCGCGCCGCCTGTACCCAGGTCGCCCAGAATCCGGGCACGGCTTACAACCCCCTGTTCATTTACGGCGGCACCGGTTTGGGCAAGACCCACCTGCTGCATGCCGTCGGCAATCTGTTGCGCGCCCATAACCCGGCGGTCAGGGTCGTCTATCAGCACGCCGAGCATTTCGTCTCGCACATGGTCAGAGCGTTGCAGCACAACACGATCAACCAGTTCAAGCACTATTACCGCTCCCTGGACGCCCTGCTGATCGACGATATTCAGTTCTTTGCCGGCAAGGAGCGCTCCCAGGAGGAATTTTTCTATACTTTCAATACGCTGGTGGAGGGCCATCAGCAGGTCATTCTCACCTGCGACCGCTATCCCAAGGAGGTGGCCGGCCTGGAGGATCGTCTGAAATCACGCTTCGGCTGGGGTTTGACCGTGGCTATCGAGCCGCCGGAGTTGGAAACCCGGGTCGCCATTCTCAAGAGCAAGGCGCAGCAGGCCGGCATTCATCTGCCTGATGAAGTGGGCTTTTTCATCGCCAAGCGCATCCGTTCCAACGTGCGCGAATTGGAGGGCGCCCTGCGCCGCGTCTATGCCAACTCCCAGTTTACCGGCAAACCGATTACACTGGCTTTCGCCAAGGAAGCCCTGAGCGACCTGCTTATCCTCCAGGATCGGCTGGTCACCGTCGACAATATCCAGCGGACGGTGGCGGATTATTACAAGATCCGGGTCTCCGAGCTGTACTCCAACAGCCGCTTGCGCGAAGTCGCCCGCCCTCGGCAGATCGCCATGGCGCTGGCCAAGGAACTTACCAACCAGAGTCTGCCGGAAATCGGGGAAGCCTTCGGCGGCCGCGATCATACTACCGTTATCCATGCCTGCCGTAAGGTCAAGGAGTTGCAGCAAACTGACGAGCAGATCCGCAAAGACTATAAAAACTTGCTGGAAACGTTGTCAGATTGAAAAAATCGATTTTTTTCCATCTGGAGACAGAAAAAGTTATCAAATGACCACAAATAATCGCGTTTAACTGTTTAAAAATGTTTATAAAACAAACTATTAATTCACAGATGAGAATAATTATCAAAAAAAAATATATTGTTTATTGCTTTGATTTTAAAAGTAAAATTTTAGTATGCGATTGCCTTGTGACTTCTTCTTGTTATAGATTTTTTTATCTGTGTAATATAACAATCTATTGAAAATAAATAATATTAACTGTAAAATTAGCTAAATTTGGAGAGAAATGATAAATTTTCTATCTGTTCTTTAGAAAGGTGCAAAAAATGCCTGTGGATAAGTCTGTGGATAAGTGCCATTTTCCTGTGGATAAGTCTGTGGATAAAATGTGGATAACTTTTGACCCAAAAGTTATCCACAGATTTTCCCGACTTATCCACAGACTTATCCACAGGAAAAATAGCACTTAAGCTTTTGAAAATAAAACAAAAGCCAAAAGTTATCCACAGAAAAGGGCCTCCTCTATTATTATTATCTTTAAAATATATTAAGAATAATTGTTATAAAGCACCGCAGGACTGAACCATGAAGATCGAAACAAAACGTGAAATTTTGCTCAAGCC
This sequence comes from uncultured Pseudomonadota bacterium, assembly GCA_903844665.1. Lineage (GTDB taxonomy): Bacteria > Pseudomonadota > Gammaproteobacteria > Competibacterales > Competibacteraceae > CAIMUS01. The sequence goes on along the minus strand of CAIMUS010000017.1, from coordinate 13,148 downwards.
GCTGCAGCATGTGATCGGAGTCGTGGAGCGTCGCCAGACGCTACCGATCCTTTCCAACGTGCTGCTGACCGCCCGGCAGGACGAACTGACTCTGACCGCTACCGATATGGAAGTGGAACTGTCTTCCAGGATAGAACTGCCGATAGCCGAACTCGGTGAAGGCACCCTGCCGGGCCGGAAGCTGTTCGATATTCTGCGGGCGCTGCCGGAGGACGCCGATGTCAGCCTCGTCGTGGAGGAGGAAAAAGCCACGCTGCGCTGTGGCCGCAGCCGCTTTTCCCTGCTCACCTTGCCCGCTGCGGAGTTTCCCTCGGTCGGCGACCAGCCCTTCGAGGGCACGCTGCGCCTGCCCCAGCGCGCCCTGAAAATGCTGATCGAGCGTACCCATTTCGCCATGGCCCAGCAGGATGTGCGCTACTACCTGAACGGCCTGATGCTGGAGGCGGACGGCGCCTGCCTGCGCGCCGTGGCGACCGACGGCCATCGGTTGGCCCTGTGCGAGGTCGGGGCGGAAATCGAGCCGGCCGACTTCCGCCAGCAGGTGATCGCGCCGCGCAAGGGCGTGCAGGAATTGCTGCGCCTGCTGAGCGAGAGCGACGCCGTGTGCACTCTGCACCTCGGCGCCAATCATATCCAGGCTGCCGTGGACGGCATCCGCCTGACCTCCAAGCTGATCGACGGCAAGTTCCCTGACTATCAGCGGGTTATCCCCCGCGAGGGGGACCGGATCATTCTCGCCGACCGTAACCTGCTCAGAGCGGCACTCAATCGGGCGGCGATTCTGTCCAACGAGAAGTATCGGGGGGTTCGGCTGCAGGCGGAGAACTGGCTGTTGCACCTCCAGGCCCACAATCCAGAGCAGGAGGAAGCCGAGGAGGATGTGGAAGTCAACTACAGCGGCGGTCCGCTGGAGATCGGCTTCAACGTCACCTATCTGCTGGACGCTCTCAACGCCTTGCCTGGTGAGTTGGTCAAGCTCTCCTTCACCGACTCCAGCAGCAGTTGCCTGATCCAGGAGCCGGAAGGAGGGACCTGTAAGTACGTCGTCATGCCGGTGCGGCTGTAAATTCCTATTTTGGATGCTGATTCTTTCCCTGGAGATCGACAACTTCCGCAATCTGCAACGGCTTGTCTTGCCTTGCTCGCCCGGCCTGAATCTGATCACGGGTCCCAACGCCTCCGGCAAGACCAGCCTGCTGGAGGCGCTGTATTTTCTGGGACGGGCGCGCTCGTTTCGCACCCGTCAGGTCAGGGAACTGATCCGCCACGGCGAAGCCGCGTTCCGCCTGGTGGCGGCCTTGGGCGAAATGTCGGACGGGCGGCGGGTGATGGTAGGCATCCAGCGCGGCGTCCAGGATCTGACCATCCGGATCGACGGCGAACCGGCGGGTTCCCTGGCGCAACTGGTCCGGCAGGCGCCGGTGCTGCTGCTTAGCGCCAACAGCCACCGCCTGCTGGAGGAAGGTCCCCGCCAGCGCCGCCGCTTTATGGACTGGGGCCTGTTCCATACCGAAGCGGCGTTCTGGCCGGCCTGGAAGCGTTATGCCGCCGCCCTGCGCAATCGCAATGCCGCCCTGCGGGCCCATTCTCCCGATCGGGTCCTGGCTGCCTGGGATGGGGAACTGGCGGCGGCGGCGCAACCCTTGAATCAGCTTCGTGAAGCCTTCTGTAAGGCCCTGGAAGGCGTTCTAAGCGGTTTAATCGGGGAGACCCTGGGTGAGCTAGCGCCCCGCCTCGATTATCGCCCTGGCTGGCCGCAGGAGGGCGAATTACTGGCATCGTTGCGGCAGAGACGGGACCAGGACCGCCGACTGGGTCATACCCAGTTGGGTCCACACCGGGCGGATTTCCTGATCCGGCTGGCCGGCAGGCCGGCGACGGAGACGCTGTCGCGGGGACAGCAGAAACTGCTGATCGTTGCCCTGATCCTGGCTCAGGCCCGCCTCTATCGGGCCCGGCAGGGCAGCGCCTGCATCCTGTTGATCGACGATCTGCCGGCGGAACTGGACCGTGCCCACCGCGACCGGGTGCTGCGCTGCCTGGCCGGCAGCGCCATGCAACTGTTCGTCACCGCCATCGAACCGGAAGCGCTGGATCTGGCGCTCTGGCCGGACGCCCGGATCATCGCGCTGGACCGTGGGGCTATCGGCGAAATCGGTTGATCGCGGCGCGGGCGCCGCTCCCACAGCGGATCATCGCGCTGGACCGTGGCGCTATCGGCGAAATGGTATAATGCGGCCTTACACAAGATGGAAACCGAATGGAAACAGAAAACCCATGAGTGAGAGCTCAGCCTATACTTCCGCCAGCATTACCGTTCTCAAGGGGCTGGACGCGGTTCGCAAGCGTCCAGGCATGTACATCGGCGACACCGACGACGGCACCGGTCTGCACCACATGGTCGTCGAGGTGGTGGATAATGCCATCGACGAAGCCCTGGCGGGCTACTGCGATGAAATCAGCGTGAAGATTCACGCCGACGAATCGATTACGGTGATCGACAACGGTCGGGGCATCCCGGTGGATATGCACCCGGAAGGTCGTTCCGCCGCCGAGGTGATCATGACCATCCTCCACGCCGGCGGCAAATTCGACGACAATTCCTACAAGATTTCCGGCGGCCTGCACGGTGTCGGGGTATCGGTGGTCAATGCGCTGTCCGAATACCTGCGCCTGACCATCCGCCGCGACGGCAAAATCCATCAGCAGGAATACGCCATGGGCGTACCGCAGGCGGATCTGCGGGTGATCGGGGCAACCGAACTGAGCGGCACCGAGGTGCATTTCCGGCCCAGTTCCGACGTTTTCAGCAACATCGATTTCCACTACGACGTGCTGGCCAAGCGCCTGCGCGAACTGTCCTTCCTGAACTCGGGCGTCTGCATCCGGCTCTACGACGAGCGCAACGGCAACAGCGACACCTTCGAGTACCAGGGCGGTATCAGGGCTTTCGTGGAGCATCTGAACCGCAAGAAAACGCCGCTGCACGAAACGGTGTTCTACTTCCACGCCGAACGGGACGGCATCGGCGTGGAAGTGGCCATCCAGTGGAACGATTCCTATCAGGAAAATATTTTCTGCTTTACCAACAACATCCCGCAGCGGGACGGCGGCACCCATCTGATCGGGTTTCGCAGCGCCCTGACCCGCACCCTGAACCAGTACATGGAGCAGGAGGGACTGCTGAAGAAGGCCAAGGTCGCCACCACCGGCGACGATGCCCGCGAGGGGATGACGGCGGTGCTGTCGGTCAAACTGCACGATCCGAAATTCTCCTCCCAGACCAAGGACAAGCTGGTGTCTTCGGAGGTCAGGCCCGCGGTGGAAGCCGTGCTGACGGAAAAATTCCAGGAATTCCTGCTGGAGCATCCGGCGGAGGCGCGCGGCATTACCGGCAAGATCATCGAGGCTGCCCGCGCCCGCGAGGCCGCCCGCCGCGCCCGCGAGATGACCCGCCGCAAGAGCGCCCTGGATATCGCCGATCTGCCGGGCAAGCTGGCCGATTGTCAGGAGAAAGATCCAGGGTTGACGGAATTGTTCCTGGTGGAAGGTGACTCCGCCGGCGGTTCCGCCAAGCAGGGCCGGGACCGCCGCTTTCAGGCCATTCTGCCGCTCAAGGGCAAGATTCTGAACGTGGAGAAGGCCCGCTTCGACCGGATGGTATCCTCCGCCGAGGTCGGCACCCTGATCACGGCGTTGGGCTGTGGCATCGGCCCGGAGGAGTTCAATCTGGAGAAGCTGCGCTACCATCGCATCATCATCATGAGTGTGGCGGGCGATGAGCCGACGGTGGTGATGGACTCGGCCGGACGCACCGAATTCGTCAGGATCGGCAGCTTTATCGACGACTGCATCGAGGGGCGACGCGCCGCCGGTGACTATCAAGTCATCTCCTTCGACCAAGCCACTCACGCCACGCGCTTCCGGCCGCTCAAGGCCGTCATCCGTCATAGCCACGAGGAGCCGCTGTACCGGCTGAGGACCCGCTATAGCCGCACGGTCAAAGTAACCTCGTCGCACAGCGTGTTCGTACTGGAAAATGATCGAGTCATCCTGAAGAAGGGCAATGAAATTCGTCCCGGCGATCTGCTGGTCGCCAGCCGGCGATTGCCGCGTCCGGCAAGCTGCCAGACCCATGTCGATTTGCTGGCGACTTTTTACCAGGCTGGCTTGGTCGAAGGATTGTATGTGCAAGGTGAGGATGTGCGTCAGGTGGCGGCCCGGCGCGTTCTGGCGAATGTCACCCGCCCGGAGCTATGGAGCGAGCCACGGGTTGCCCTGCAATGCGAGGGTTGGCAGCAGTTGGTTATCCAGCGGCAGAGCGCCGGTCTGACCCAGCAGCAGGTGGCGGCAACGGTTGGAGTCAAGCAACCGATCACGATCAGTCACTGGGAACGCGGCGTCAACCGCCCTGTGCTGTCCCATTTCGAGGGTTACCGGCAGGCGGTCGGCTGGGATGGGGAACTGGAATATACCCTCGTGCCGGCCAGGATCGAGGAACGGCTTGCCCAGGACGACTCCAGCAAGAATGCCCGCTGGCGCAAGGTCAGCGCCTATAAACCCCTGCAGGAGTTCACACCGGCCGAACTGGAGCAACTCGGCGCGGTTGTGCAGCTCGTGCCACAGGCGCATCAGGACCGGGCCTTTGCCCGCTATCTGGCGCTCAGCCGTGAGCTGCTCTGGTTCCTGGGCTGGTATGTGGCGGAAGGCACTCTGAGCGCCCATCAGGTGAGCCTGAACCTGGGCAGGAAAGACGACCGTTTCCTTGCCGAACTCAGCGCCGCCATCCAGACGGTTTTCGGCGAGACGCCGCGCCGCTACGACGATCCTGCCAGCGCCGCCAGCAAACTCTACTTCCATAGCGTCGCCGCCGCGCGGCTGCTGCGGGCCTGGGGCCTGGATGGACGGGCGCATGCCAAGCGGCTGCCGGATCCCGTGTTCAGCCTGCCGGAAGCGCTGCAGCTCGCCTTCCTGGAGGGTTACTTCCTGGGAGATGGAACAACCGCCGGGGTTAACCTGTCGTTCACGACCAATTCGATGGATCTTAAGGACGGGTTGCTCTATCTCCTGGGACAACTCGGGATTATTGCCGGCACTTCGTATCTTGAGCCGGTGAATAACCCCGATGCACCGATTCAAACCCGCCACCCGTACTACATCATCACCATCGGCGGCAAAGAACAGATCGAGCGTTGCCGGCCGATCTGGCAGCGCCATGCCAATGCACCCAGACTGGCGGCGCATCTGGCGCGCCCGGCGCATAAAGGGCCGGGCTATGTCGCCATCGGCGAGGATCTGATCGGTCTGGAAGTGATAGCCGCCGAGGAAATCGAGCCGGTCGGTGAGTCTGTTTACGACTTCTCCGTCGAGCACGACGAGAACTTCATCTGCGGCGCCGGCGGGCTGGCGTGCCACAACACCGATGCGGATGTCGACGGCAGCCATATCCGCACCCTGCTGTTGACGTTCTTCTACCGGCAGATGGCGGAGATGGTGGAGCGGGGCCATATCTACATCGCCCAGCCGCCGCTGTACAAGGTCAAGCGCGGCAAGCAGGAACAGTATGTCAAGGATGAGGCCGAGTTCACCGCCTACCTGCTCCAGGCCGCCCTGGACGGCGCCGTATTGACGCTCGCGGCGGAGACGCCGCCACTCAGCGGTAATGCCCTGGAGCATCTGGCCCGCAGCCATATGACGGTGATGGCCATGATCCAGCGGCTGGGGCAGCGGTATGATCGCGGCTTGTTGGAGCAACTCGTGCACATGCCGCGGCTCAATCGCCAGCGCCTGAAAGATCAGGCTTATCTGGAGGACTGGCTGACCGATCTGGTCAAGCGCCTGAACGCCCGGCAGGGTGAAAAAGCCATCTACAGCGCGACCGTGGAGCCGCGCGAGGGCCGGGAAACGCTGGCCGTCGCGGTGCTGCGCAACATCCATGGCCTGGCCAAAGAAACCCACCTGTCGCTGGAATTTTTCGAGTCGCCGGAATACGAGAATATCGTCGGCCTGGGCGCCAAACTGGAAGGCTTGTTCGGACCGGGCGCGCAGGTGCGGCGCGGCGAGCGCAGCCAGGAAGTCAACAGTTTTGCCCAGGCAATGGACTGGCTGCTGGAAGAAGCCAAGCGCGGCCAGCAGATCCAGCGTTACAAGGGTCTGGGGGAGATGAATCCGGCGCAGTTGTGGGAAACCACCATGAATCCGGAGACCCGCCGGCTGTTGCAGGTTCGGATCGAGGACGCCGTCGCCGCCGATGAGATCTTCACCACCCTGATGGGCGATCAGGTCGAGCCACGCCGCGACTTTATCGAACAAAACGCCCTGACGGTGGCCAATCTGGATATCTGAGATAACGCTATGGGACCGGCCGGCCACGCATCCCCCGACAGACCAGGTAATAAGCGAGATCGATTGTGAGTAGCACCATTCCCTGGCAAACGCTGAAAGAATACCAAGAAATCCTGTACCGGTTTCACGCGGGTATCGCCAGGATCAGCATCAACCGGCCGGAAGTGCGCAATGCCTTTACGCCGCTGACGGTGATGGAACTGTCCGAGGCGATGGAACTGTCCCGCCAGAATCCGGATATCGATGTGATCATCCTGACGGGCGAGGGCGGTGAGGCGTTTTGCAGCGGCGGCGACCAGCGGGTGCGCGGCGTCGGCGGTTATGTCGGCCAGGATCGGGTGCCCAGGCTGAACGTGTTGGATCTGCAAAAACAGATCCGTTCCTGTCCCAAGGTGGTGATCGCCATGGTGGCCGGCTGGGCCATCGGCGGCGGCCATGTCCTGCATGTCGTTTGCGATCTGACGATCGCCGCCGATAACGCCCGGTTCGGCCAGACCGGTCCCAAGGTGGGCAGTTTCGACGGCGGTTTCGGCGCCTCCTATCTGGCGCGGATCGTCGGCCAGAAGAAGGCCAGGGAAATCTGGTATCTGTGCGAGTTCTACGACGCCCGGGAAGCGCTGGCGATGGGTCTGGTCAACAAGGTGGTTCCCCTGGACGAACTGGAAGCCACGACCATCGACTGGTGCCGCAAGATTCAGGCGAAGAGTCCGCTGGCCATCCGCCTGCTGAAGTCGGCCTTCAATGCGGAGTTGGACGGTCAGGCGGGCATTCAGGAACTGGCCGGCAACGCCACTTTGCTCTATTACCTGAGCGAAGAGGCGCAGGAGGGCAGGAATGCCTATGTGGAGAAGCGTCCGCCGGATTTTTCCAGGTTTCCTAAATTTCCCTGATTGGCCCGTAGAGCGGAATAGACCGTTAGGCCGTATTCCGCCGCATGATCGCGGCGCCTCTGCATGCGGCGCATTACGCTACGCTAATGCGGCCCTACACGGGCTTGTTAGGCAGCGCATCGACTGAGATACAAAATGGACGGCGAGCTACTCTTTGAGGTATCCACCCCGCTTGGTTTCAGGGTTCGCGTTGCCCGTGACTACTGGGAGTTGATCGTGACGGTGAAACATCCGGTAATGCAGGGACGTGCTGCCGATATGCAAGGCGTCCTGAAAACACCTGATGAGGTTCGGCGAAGTCGGAGTGATCCTACCGTCTTCCTCTTTTATCGTGCCGAGCAGCCTGGACGCTGGTTATGTACAGTGGTCAAACGACTCGATGATGAGGGTTTTCTTATCACGACCTATCCCACCGATGCAATCAAAGAAGGTGAACGGGTATGGAACAGATAAAGGTTTTCCACGACCGCACTGGCAATACATTGACCGTCTGGTTCGGAAACCCGCAAGATGAATATATCTGTGAAGAAACCGGTGATGAGGTCATTTTGATGAAAGACCGGGCCGGACACGTAATCGGATTTGAGAGGCTTAATTTCTCTGCTTCTGCCCCGGAACAACTCCGAATCTCGTTTGAAACGGTAAGCATGGGAGACCATGCCCTTTAAAGGTGGCCATTAAAAATCAATGACTTACAACGTCAATTTGTGCAATGCAGAAAAAATTTTTGTCGTATAATCAATGGCATACTTTTCGCACCTTTAAAGGGCTGGCATGGGAGACTTACACCATGCCTAACCAAACGCTCCAATCGATGCCGCTGACACACAAAGGGTCAGCCATTAGCTCGCGTAGGGCAGAATAGGCCGTCACAGGCCATATTCCGCCGAATGGCTTCGGCTCCCCGCCTCATGCGGCGCATTACGCTGCGCTAATGCGCCCTACGCGCTGGGGTAGCCGCCGAATTCATCTTACAATGGCGATATAGAAGATTAGATACTGCTCGACCACCTGCTCGCGCTCAATCACCGGCGGCATGAGGAGGAAGTGACAGCGGAAGCACTCGAACACTCGAACTCAGGTAAATTCCCATGAACTGGAACCATATCCGCTCTCAATATCCTCACCGTTGGTTATTGATCGAAGCCATCAAAGCCCACACCGAAGCCGATCGACGTATCCTGGAACAACTGGCCGTCATCGATACCTATCCCGATTCGGTAGCGGCCATGCAGGGCTACACCCGATTACACCGGGAAGCTCAGGAGCGGGAACTGTACGTCGTGCATACCGACCGCACCGAACTGAACATCACCGAGCGCCACTGGCTGGGCATCCGGCAAAGCGCATGAAAATTCATCTGCGGGACGGATTGCCCTTTGTCACCGTGACGTTGAGTCAGCAGGGCCGACAGCTTACCCTACGACACGTGTTATTGGATACCGGTTCGGCGGGAAGCCTCTTTTCAGCCGATGAATTGCTGAAGATCGACGTGCGCCTGGAACCCAATGATCCCTTGCGGCGGATTCGCGGCGTCGGCGGTGCGGAGTTCGTTTTTATCAAGTCTATTGAGAGCTTGGCGGTCGGAAAGCGGCGGGTTGACCACCTGGCGGTCGAGGTCGGCGCCCTGGATTACGGATTCGCCATCGAAGGGATTCTGGGCATGGATTTTCTGCTACAGGCGAAAGCTAAAATTAACTTGGCCAAACTCACCCTCACCTGAAGATCGCCCTCACCAGGGCGAAGGGATTTTCATCGACTTCCGGTGCGAAGCGATTGCCGAGTGGCTGAACAAGCCGGGTGTGAGAGAGCGGTGGATGCAGTTGTTACAGGGTTTCCTGTGCTGGAAAGCCGAACATCCGAAAAGTCAGCGCGACTTCGAGAAGGTCGGCGCCGCCTACATCATGCTGGGTAGTAGAATAATCTTGGCTGTATTCTGAAGCTGTCCATTCCCACACGTTACCGGCCAAGTCATACACCACGGTGCTGTTGGACTGGATCACCAACCACCAACTCGCCGCGCCACCCGGGGATGCCGATGGCGACGGCATGGTGAGCCGGGAAGAATACGAAGCCTACACCGAATAATGACTCATGCCACCACTCAGCGCGGCGCGGTGGCCAGATCAGCTTCGAAGATATCCCCATGAGCGGCTCTGCCGCTGCTCAAGCCGAAATGGCGATAGGCAGGCGGGGTGGCGGGGCAAGCGGCCAGGGTGTCCAACCCCACCGGACCGCCGGCTCAAAGTACGGGGGTCAGATGCCAGTTGCCTCATTCGGCGACGATAAACAGGGTGCTGGCCACGCCCACCTTGCCACTGAAGCCGGAGACATTTACGGTTAACAGATGGCGACCCGGCGCCAGCCCGTTGACGGTCCACAGCCAGGTGAGCGGTACGTAGCCCTGCTCTTCTTCGGATAGGAACTGATGATCGATGAAGAAGGCGACTTCGTAAAGGCTTTCATTCATCAACCAGCGGTCTTCCCTGGCAATATCGGCGATCACAGGCAGGGTCTGGCCAAGCTTGACCAGCGGCAATCCATCCGCCATGCGGGACAACTCCTGAGGCAGGGTCACGGTAACGCGAGGGTCGGCATCCTGAGAGCGCGGCGAGTAGTAGTACCGCGACAGGCGGGTGGCGCCCCGGCTCAGCGTCATCTGGTCGGGCGTCACCAACCGCTCCGGCCAGCCTTGCTGCGTCCGGTAGCGGCGATAGTCGAGGGCGGTGTTGCCGCTGGTGAGAATGGCATGTTCCGGCAGCCGAAAGGCGGTGACGAGAATGCTCAGGTTAGGCTCGCCGCGGAGATCGACCAGGCCGCTGCTGTCGCGGCCGTCCCAGCGTTGGATGTTTCTACCCGGTCCCCGCGGTTGCCAGTTGGCCAGTGACCGCAGCATGGGGCCACCCTTGATGCCGGCCCGAATCAGCACCCGTGCCGGCGCCGGCAGGGTATAGGCGATGTCCTGAGTGGCGGTAATTTCCACCCGTAAATCCTCCAGCACTTCCCCGCCGCTGGTGGTTCGAGGATCATCGATCTGCTCTTCGCCGTTGGCTGGTTTGACTTTAAGGACCGGGATATAGGCTTCATCGGGCGCCACGATGCCTTGCGCATCCTTGCCGTCCCAGACCAGCGTATGCGTTCCCGGCGGCAGCGGTTCAGGGCTGCGCAGCGTGCGCAGGAGATCGCCATCAGACGTGTACAGGTTTATTTCGACTTCCGCCGGTTGCTCGAGCAGGACGGGGATGGCAAAGGTTTGACCCCGCGCCGGAGCGAATTCGACCGTGGCATAATCGCCCAGCCGGGCGGCGGCGTAAGTCGAGCCGGGCAGCAACCAGGTGGCGAACAGCAGGCTAAGCACTCTGATCATGGGTTGATCTCCAGATCCCGCAGATCTTCGAAGGGTTCGGGCAAGGTCAGTGCCTGTAGCGTGCCGTTATTCTCGCGGCGCAGCAGTTGGACACCCGCAGGGGTGTGGCGCAGGAAATACAGGCGATGGTCATGGTCGAAGGCCGGGTTGCTGTCGGTCACGCGGCCGGTGGTCAGGGGTTCGTATTGGCCGCTGGCCAGATTCAGGCGCCAGAGATGGAAGTTGCCGGCTTGGTTGGAGGCGAAATACAGCCACTGGCTATCGGTTGCCAGGACCGGCTGGCGGGCGATGGCGTTGACCCGAGTCAGTTGTTCGGCTTCGCCGCTGCTCAGATTGATCCGCCAGATCTCCTGAATGATTCTGCCGCAGCCATGGTTGCAAGAGACGCTGGCGTAATAGAGCGTATCAGGCGCCTGAAACCGGGGCTCGAACTGCGCCAGCGGCTGGGTCACCACCGCTTGCGCTTGATGCCGGGTCTCGTCCAGCATCAGGATGTCGGTATCGACGCTGGCGCCTTCTCGCAGCGCCACCACGAACAGGCGTTTGCCGTCGCTATCGTAGGCCGGTTGGGTGTAGGTATGTTTGGCGTCGGCGTTCAGTACGATCTGTTCCGTGGCGGTCGCCAGCGTGATCTCCCGCAGGCTGGCGTCCGAGCCGATGTAAGCGACTTTGCCAACACGCGGGTTATAGGTCGGGGTGCGGGGTTCCTGAGCCGTGACTACCGGTTGGGGTTCCTTAGCCTCAGGAGCCATTAGGTAGAGTTGCCAGTGCCCGGCCTTAAGGCCGACGAAGGACAGGCCCGTGGGCCAGTCGTCGGCGCCGTGGGCAACGAAACTGCCGAGCACTGTCAGGCCGATAGTGATAAGGCGGCCGAGCCGCAGGGCATGGGTCAGGATCAGCAGGACATCGCCCTGTTTCAGCCAGGGTAAGCCATTGGCCAGCTTCAGCATGCCCAGCGCCAGCAGCGGCCCCGGCAGGAGAAATTGCAGCAACACCAGCGTCAGCAGGACCGCCCGCCAGGCGGCGTTCACCGTGACCAGCGCATCGGCGCTGAGATGGGCGAGCAGGACCGCCAGCACGGTGCTGAGCAAGCCAAGGGTCAGCGACGTGGTCAGCGCTGCGCCATGAATGGCGATCAGGCCGGTGAAGCGGGCGCGCAGCAGCAGGCTGATGAAGGGGATGAGCAGCACTCCCAGAAAACCGAACGTGACCCAGGAGGCCGTCCGATAGGTGGGCCACAGGGTGGCCAGCCGCCGCAGTCCGCCGGTTTGCCAGCTATGGGCCAGCAATCCCCGTTCCAGCCAAAGCAGCAGCGGTACGGTCACCAGTACGGCGGCGAACTGCGGCAGGGCGAGGCCGATGGCGGCCGCGGCAGTCGGTTCCAGCACCAGACGGGCCAGGAACTCGTCGGCATAGACCGGATAACCCACCAGCGACGGGACTTCACTCTGAATAAAGGTCAGCAGGAAAATGAGGACCGCGGCGGTGAACAGGGATGGCAACAACGGTGGCAGCAGCAGATAGCGGCTGATCCTATAAGGCTCACCATACAACAGTCCGGCTTCCAGGCTGGCTGGATTGAAGTTGAGCAGACCCAGCAGCAGGATGCCCACCGCCAACGGAAAGTAACTCCAGGTCAATACCACGGTGGCGTTGAGAAGGGGAGGGAATCCTGCCTTCAGGGTGAGCCCCTGCCAGGCGGACAGGTGCGCCACAGGGGGGATACAGAAGGTGAGGCCGATGCCGATCAGCAGCAGCCACCGTAACCGGGAAGCAGGCGTAAAACCCAACAACAGCAGTACCATGCTCGCCAGCAGCAGCGCCCCGCCAGTGACCCAGGCCGAAAGTTTCAGGCCGGCGCCGAGCAGGCCCAGGGTGCGGTTATCCCAAAGATCGGCCGGATGCTGGAGTTGGATCAGATCGGCCAGAACGGTGAGGTAGGGCAGGCTGACCAGCAGCAGCATCAGCGTGCCGATGCCGGCCTCAGCGCTCGGCCGGCGGGCCGGCCAGCCGCTACTCACCCAGAATCCGGCGCGCAATCTCGGCACTGGGTGGTAATGCATCGAGCAAGGACTGGGAACCGGTTTGCCAGAATTGGGGGCGGGAAGTGGCCGAGGTATCCGCCGTCGCTGGAGGGAGCACCTCCAGCGTCATCGCCCTGGCTTCGAGCAGTTGCCTGGCGACCGCCGGGCTTAACAGATAATCGACCAGTTGCTTGCCGTTGGCGGCGTTGGGTCCGCCGGCAATCAGACCCACGGTGTACAGCAGGGCGTAGGCGCCTTCCTGCTCCTGATCGGGATAGATCAGCGTGACATCATCGCCGCGCTGCAAGGCGGCGTCGACATCGTCGGTGTCGGTGAGGCCAACCGGTCGGCAATTCCCGCTCTAATGTACCGACGCCGGTAGCTAATTGATCAGTAATTACGCAAGAATCATAACGACAAAAACTACCCCTGACTTCCTCGGAAGCCATAATGAACAGCTCTCATTTTAACCACTTTCTTTCAACACTCTCATTCATCAAAACAACTATGGACCCTACCGAG
>CAIMUS010000016.1 GCA_903844665.1 uncultured Pseudomonadota bacterium | reverse complement strand
GTCCGTCAGCGTTGCTTTGACGAGATAAATGGGCCAAACTCTACCGGCGTACACAGTGATCAGTCGGGTTTACGACGGCGGATGCACGGATCAAGCTCAAGCGGCTTTACCCGTCACTGCAACGCTGACGTGCTACTAGGGGTGTTCATGTCAAAGCCAGCAACGACCGAATTTTGGCCTTGATCTCCGCCAACTCGCTGGGTGCTGCCTTACCCTTGCGCTCCGCTTCCCGCGATTGCCAATCCAGACTCTTAACTTGATCCGCCAGGGCAGCGCCGGCAGCGCCCGCGCCGCTCAACACGACTTCGAATGGGTAACCCTTGATCTGCTGGGTAATCGGGACACAGACCAGTAGCCCTGATTTGCGGTTATAAGCCTTGGGGCTGAGTACGACAGCTGGGCGGCGTCCGGCCTGCTCGTGACCGCTCTGCGGGGTAAAGTTCAGCCACACGATGTCGCCGACATCGGGCACATAGCGACCGGCCATCAAAGCAATTCGCGGCCTTGGGGAAGGCCAAAATCTACCGCCTCATGTAGGTTTTCCGGGGTGATGCCGGCCAGCAGCTCATCCAGTGCATAGGATGGCGAGGCTGGCTCAATGATCATCCGACCGCCTTCGACCTTGACCTCAATCGGCTGATTCAAACTGAGGTGCGCCGCCTCCATCACAGCGGCCGGAATGCGCACTGCCAAACTATTACCCCATTTTTTAAGCACTTGTCGGCTCATGGCAACATCTCCACGTAGAAACATTGGTTTATACATGACGTCAGCCTAGCGGCAGTCCCGGAAAGTTTCAAGAGCGGATCGCGCCAGTCTTGGGCCGGATTGACGCTGGCGAGGATGCCGGCGCTCCCAGGGGATTGCACTCCTAATTTGACATATTTATGTCTTTTCCAGTAGGTTTACCCAATGCGCACCACGGTTCGATTACACGACGATCTTCTCGAGCGCGCCAGAAAACGCGCTGTCGAAGAGGGTCGCACCCTGACCTCTTTGATCGAAGAAGGACTCACACTGGCGCTCACCAGGCCGCGGGCGGAACGGCGCGAGCGGGTTGAACTGCCGGTTTCCCAGGCCGCGGGCGGCGTCCTGCCGGGGGTCGATCTGAATTGTTCCAGCACTCTTGAGGAACTCATGGAGGGTTCGTGATCCTGCCGGATGTCAATGTCCTGGTCCATGCCTTTCGGGTCGACTCCACCAACCATCAAAGTTGTCGTCAAACAGCCCAGTCCCTTGCATGAGGTGCTCGGTTTTTGCGGGCTTTTACTCGCGCAGCCGCATTGCGTTGCCATCAAGATGTAGGAAAACCCGCCGCCGCTTTCGCCGTGGCTGTTTTTTTGGTTAGGGCTTGCTGTAAATAACAATCTTTGCTATTTTTCGTTATTGGCAACCCAAGCGGAGGAACCAAGCCTATGAACATCTCCCTGACACCCCATCTTGAGGAAATAGTGAAAGGCAAAGTCGATAGCGGCCTTTATAACTCGGCCAGCGAAGTCATGCGGGATGCCTTGCGCCTCTTGGAAGAACGTGACCAGTTGCGCGAATTGCGGCTTGAGGAATTAAGGCGCGAAATTCAGAAAGGGATAGATAGCGGCGAGGCAACCCCCTTGGACATAGAAGAAATCAAGGCGCGCGGACGCAAGCGGCTTGCCACTCAACAAGGAGAGGAATAGGGTCAAGTCTTGCTTTTTGCCTTTGATTTTCCCGAGAGGGAATAGCAAAAGGCAAGACTTGACCCCTTCTTTCACTTCTTTCATCAGATCAGTGGTAGCCCGGATGCAGGCCAGAGGCCGGAATCCGGGTTGTGGGGTAGGAACCCGGATTGCGCTCCGCAAGCTCCGCCCCATCCGGGCTACGCTTGCTTGGTGTGCTCCCGCTCAAGCCGCCGCGACAGTGGACAGAAGTTTTTCGCTTGCCGCGATCAAGCGGCACGTGTAGATTACAAACGAACCTTATAGAATCATGGTGAACCGGAGGTGAAATGTCTATGGCGACCGAAGCCTTTACCGTGCGCGCGGATGCTGAAATCGTGAAGCGTCTCGACCTGCTGGCCGCACAACTTGACCGCTCACGTAACTATCTCGTGAACATGGCACTTGAGGAATTTCTTGAACTGCAAGCGTGGCAGATCGAGAAGGTTCAAACAGGCATTGCGGCGGCGGAAAGGGGTGACTTTGTGCCTGATGAGGAGATGGAGCGCCTGTTCAGCAAATACCAAGCCGCCGCGCCAGGCGTCGAATGAAAGTCATCTGGACGCGCCCGGCAGCACGGGATTTAGAGGCGATTCAAGACTATATTGCGCGCGACAATCCCCTTGCCGCTTATCGTTTGGCGCAGACGGTCCGACAGCGCACCAATCACTTGGCAGATCATCCCAACATCGGCAGACAGGGCCGTGTGGGCGGGACTCGCGAGTTCGTTATCAGTGGCACCCCCTATCTCGTTCCCTACCGTGTGAGAGGCGATCAGGTTGAGATTCTGGCCGTCTTTCACGGCGCTCGAAAGTGGCCGGAGAGTTTCAAGTAAGGCAGGGCCTACGCAACCCCCCAGAAGGCCCAGGGCGGCAGGAACATTAGACAGTTAGGCCCTAAGTGTCTCATGTCACTGACCAGACACTTCGTATCGAGGTGTCTAGTCGGCCGACCTGGCAGTCTTCTCGGCCAAAACAAGGTCGCGGATATAAACACTACTCGGCGCTTTCGATACATTAAGATCATCAATGCGGAGGTGGCATTGCTTCGCAGCTGAAACCTGAAAATATGTATTAAGCGGTGTCCACGTATTCTCAGGATTCTCAGTGATTGTCTGGTCGGTGTGAGCTAGCCACTTGTTCGCCTCATCCGCTAGCACGAACCGCAGCGTGTGCTGGCCATTGACGACTCTGGCCTTGCAGGAGATCCGGAGAAGTCGGTCGCCCTCTATTGATTCATCCTTTGGGATCATCCGCATTTCCTTGCCATCGATTAAATAATTCGCGAGCCACAGCTGGTAGCGACCGTCTATGTTTGCACGATGAATGTTGATGGTATCCCCCTCGAAGCCAAAGCTGCCTGCCGCTGGTGGGCCAAAATCCTCGCTTTTCCCGTTAACCGTCCGTGAGAGACGCACACCCTTGCCGTCGAAGTCATAGCCTAGCTCTCGGCCAGTGCTTGTATAGAGTAGCCGTTCCGCGATGCCGGCTGTGATGTAGCCAACAGCCGCAGGAATACTGGCGACGGCGTTTTCCAACTCACGACGGATCTTTTCTGCCTCATACTCAAGCTTCCTGGTCTCGGCAAGGTACTTCCGTCGGGTGAGTAAGTAATTCAGGCCTGTTGCGACCCCGCCTCCAATGCACCCTAATAGTGCTGATTGCATTGAGCTGACTAGAGTTGTGTCTGGCATCTGCCCCCCCCCCTGTAGATAGTTCTAAGATACGCTGGTGCGGCATTCAGGCATTCTACTACTGCCACGCGCCGAGGGAGGAGTATCCATGTAGCAGGGAGCATTGGACACTTTGAGTTCTTTTGTCTAATCTCCCAAACTGCCCCCCTTGATTTTCAAGGGGTTGCGCGCGCCCAGACCACCCCAACATTAGACAAAACGATGCAGGACCGCCGCCACTTGGCCCCCAGCCCTAACGCACGTTCTGTTTCGAAGCAGTATATCAACGGTTTAGTTGTAGTTGTAGCCCGGATGCAGGCCGAAAGGCCGGAATCCGGGGGTAAGAGCGAGCTTGCTCGCGAACAGCACCCGCTTGCGGGTGACCGTTACCTTCGCAAGCAAGAGGGCCGATTTTCATCCCTGGGGGTGCTTTTATAAATAACTGCTGAAATTCGGATCGCGCTTGGGCAACTGCCTGGCCGTGCCGTCTTCGTTCACGGCCACATAGACAATCACCGCCTCGGTGACCTTGATACAGCGGGTGCCTTCGGCCTGGATGCGTTGCGCGTACACCTCGATCTTGACGGTGATGGACGTCTTGCCGACTTTCTCGATTTTGGCGAAACAACTCACCAGATCGCCCACGAACACCGGTCGATGAAACTCTATCGAGGTGACAGCCACCGTAACCACCCGGCTGTTGGCGTATTCGACCGCCACCACCGCGCCGGCGTTATCCATCCGCGACATGATCCAGCCGCCGAAGATGTGACCGGCAGGGTTGGTATCCGCCGGCATGGCGACCACGCGCAAGGTGGGCTGGCGGTTGCGGGGGAAGAGATCACAGTTATCATTATCAGGAGTATCGGGCATGAGGTTATATTCCTTGATGAAAGAATTGGAAGGATGCTCGCTGTCAGCTTGCAAAGCCGTTAGAATAACAGCAAGGGTTAACGTGGTCTAAATAAAACCTTAGCAAAATGAGACGGTTGTTTAGTGATGCCAGGTTCTTGCGAGGCGCCGCCGAAGGCGTGGCCCGATGATGTACAGAGACAGTAAGATTCGCCGTTTTCCAGGACGACGGCGCCAGCCCTTGACCGGCCTTGGAGTGGGCCTAAGAATAGCATGAGACGAGCAGTCCCAGAGGAGTCAGCCATGTCACGCAGCAGAATCGTGGGTATCTATACCGGCGACAAGATCGACAGTTACGGTTTCGGCGGGGATCATCCCTTTTGCAATGCCCGGATTCATGCCTTTTGGGATGAAATGCATCTGCGCGACATGAGTATTCAGGTGCGGATGCTGGAGCCGGTCATGGCCAGCGAGGAGCAACTGCTGCTGTTCCATACCCGCGATTATATCGACAAAGTCAAATACCATTCCGTCATCGGCGAGGGGATTCTGGATCAGGGCGATACGCCGGCCTATCACGGCGTGTTCGAAGACGCCTCCTACGTGGTGGGGTCGGCGCTGGATGCGGTCCATAAAATAATGAATAACGAGTTACGGCGGGCCTTTATCCCCACTGCCGGCCTGCATCACAGCATGCCCGATACCGCCTCCGGGTTTTGCGTCTTCAACGACGTGGGGGTCGCCCTGCGGGTGTTGATGGATGCTTACGGGCTGGAGCGGATCGCTTACGTGGATATCGACGCCCATCACGGCGATGGGATTTATTATCCGTTCGAGGCCGAACCGCGGGTGATCTTCGCCGATATTCACGAGGATGGCCGGTATCTATTCCCGAACACCGGTTTTGCAGATGAGGTCGGCGTCGGCGAGGCCGAAGGTAGAAAGCTTAACCTGCCCTTGCTACCCTTGTCGGCCGATAAGGAATTTATGGCCGTATGGGACAAGCTGGAAGCTTTTATCAGGCAATGGGAGCCTCAGTTTGTCATCCTGAATTGCGGGGCCGACGGTCTGAATGACGATCCGCTCTCGCATTTGCACTACTCCCCGCGGGCGCATGCCAGGGCTGCCGAAAGGATCTGCCGGCTGGCCGAAGAATATGCGCATGGCCGTCTGCTGGCGGTGGGCGGTGGGGGCTACGATTTTCACAGCGTGGGTAAAGCCTGGTCGGCCGTGGTGCATGCCTTTCTGGAAACGCCCATGCCGTAGCCGGTAAAAAACCAGCGCCGGAGGCTCTATCGCTGTCCCGCCCACGCCGGACCAACCTACCCAGGAACCTTAGATGGCTGAAGCTGAAACATTGCCGTTCGACCTGCCGCCGCCGACGCTCAACGAAGGCTATCGGGCGGAAGGTTCCGCTTATGATGAAATGTGTTCCACGGTAGGTGTGCTGCGTCCACACTGGCGGGAGTTGCTGCGCTCTCTGGAAGAGATGGGCGGCGAGGAACTGGGGCGGCGCAACGAAGAGTTGCAGGGCCTGCTCCAGGAAAACGGCGTAACCTATAACGTCCATGGCGATCCCCATGACTCGCAGCGGCCCTGGATCCTGGACCCTATCCCGCTGTTGATGACCGAGCAGGAATGGGAGCCGATCGAAGCCGGCTTGCAACAGCGGACGCAACTCCTCAACCTGCTGCTGGAGGATCTGTACGGCCCCCATACGCTGATCCGACAGGGTTTGTTGCCGCCCGAGCTGATCTATGCCTATCCGGGTTTTCAGCGTCCCTGTCATGATTCCCTGCCGCCGGACCGCCGCTGGCTGGTGTTTCACGCCATCGACCTGGCCCGCGCCCCGGATGGCTCCATCTGGGTGCTGGGCGATCGGGCGCAATCCCCTTCCGGCGCCGGTTATGCCCTGGAAAACCGCATTATCATGGCGCGGGCCTTCCCCACGCTGTATCGGGATGCGCCGCTGCGGCGTCTGGCCGGTTTTCTGGAAGCCGAACGCGCCACCCTGGCCGGGATGGCGCTGCACAATCAGGAACATCCGCATGTGGCCCTGCTGACTCCCGGCCCCGGTAGCGAGAGTTATTTCGAACACGCCTATCTGGCCAATTATCTTTCCCTCAGCCTGGTGGAAGGGCAGGACCTGGTGGTGCGGGATGGGCGGGTCTGGCAGAAGACCCTGGGCGGCTTGCGTGCCGTCGATGTCATCCTGCGGCGGGTGTCCGACGAGTACTGTGATCCGTTGGAATTACGCGGCGATTCGCTGCTGGGGGCGCCCGGTCTGTTGCAGGCGGTGCGTTGCGGCGGCGTGGCCATCGCCAGCGCGCTGGGCTGCGGCATTGTGGAGAATCCCGGCCTGCTGGCGTTCCTGCCCGGCCTGTGCCGACAGTTGCTGGGCGAAGACCTGCGACTGCCGTCGCTGCGTACCTGGTGGTGCGGCGGCGAGCGGGAGCGTGATTATGTGTCGACCCATCTGGAGGATCTGATTATCTGCTGTATCCTGCCCGGTCACCAGCCCTGCATGGGCGCTTTGCTGGGCAGGGTGGCCAGGGAGAATCTGCTGGCCCGGATCGAGGCGGAACCCCATCTGTTCATCGGTCAGGAACCGATTACCCCGTCGCTGGCGCCGACCCTGCAGGATGGCCGCCTGCTGCCCCGGCCGGTGATGTGGCGCAGTTTCTCGGTCGCCACCCCGAAAGGATATCGGGTCATGCCGGGGGGACTGGCGCGGCTGTCGGTCAGTCTGGATACGCTCCGCGCCTCCTTACAGAAAGGCGGCATCAGCAAAGACCTGTGGGTGCTGGCGCCGGCGCCGCAAAAGCATATCAGCCTGCTGCGGCAGTCCTATGGTCCGATCGTGGTGACCCGCGACGGCAGCGATCTGCCCAGCCGGGTGGCCGACAACCTGTACTGGCTGGGGCGCTATGTGGAGCGCGTGGACGGGATCGTGCGGCTGCTGCGCGAAGCCCTGGGGCAGTTGCTGGAGCTGCAGGAGCAGCATCTCAACGAGGACAACTGTTTATACGACCTGTTGACGGCGCTGGAACTGCCGGTTCCGCCCCCGACCGAGTCGCCCCGGTCCCGCTTCGTGCCGCTGCGGCGGCAATTACTGCGGCTGTTGACCGACGCCGATAAACCCGGCAGCCTGCCCGCCATCTTCGGCGGGATGATGGACAATGGCCGGGCGGTCCGGGATCATCTCGGTGATGACAGTTGGCGGCTGTTGAACCGGTTGCAACGCAGCATTCAGGAGATTCCGCCCGGCCTGACGGCGCGGGAGGCGCGCGAACGGCTGGAGGGGCAATTGACCCTGCTGGCGGCCTTCACCGGTCTTACCAACGAGACCATGCCGCATCATTACGGCTGGCTGTTCCTGGACATCGGCCGGCAACTGGAGCGGGTCTTGTTTACGCTGGCGCTGTTCGAACTGGCGTTCGTGACCGCGCTCGATCCGGGCGTGGCGCTGTGGCAGGTGGTGCTCAGCACCACCGATAATCTGACCGCTTACCGCCGCCGCTACCGCTCGGCCCTGCATCCCAAGGCGATCATCGACCTGTTGTTGTTCGACGAAGGCAATCCCCGTTCCATCGGCTATCAGGTACAGCGGCTGCGACGGCAGATCGCCCGCCTGCCGCATACCCAGAGCGTGCCTTACCGCAGCGCCGAGGAACGGCTGATTCTGGAGGCGGTCTCCGTGTTGCAGTTGGCGGATATCGAAGCTCTGGCCGCCCTGGAAGCCAGCAAACCCTGCAATCCGGTACTGGCCAAACTGCTGGACGATCTGCTTCGACCCCTGGAGAAGCTGTCCGACGCCCTGACCCACAGCCATTTCAGCCACGCCGAAGTGCCACGGCAACTGATCGCAATGTAATGACCGTTTATACCGTCACCCATCATAGCCGTTATACCTATAGCACGGCCGTGGCCTTATGCCACAACGAGGCCCGCCTGCTGCCACGCGACAACACCACCTGGCAGCGCTGCGGAGAAAGTCAGGTGAAGATTTCCCCCCGGCCGGCCTTAAGCCGGGAGCGGCGCGATTTCTTCGGCAACCGGACCTTGTATTTCGCCGTCCACGACATTCACCAGAGTCTGGATGTCAGCGTCAGGACCGAGGTCGAGACGCTGGGGCAGCCCTTTTCCGAGGATAGTTCCTCGCCATCCTGGGAAGAGGTGGTGCAGAACTTGCGCACCGATCCGGCCCCGGAAGTGATCGAAAACCG
>CAIMUS010000015.1 GCA_903844665.1 uncultured Pseudomonadota bacterium | reverse complement strand
GACGGTAGTGTTCCAAAACCGTTGCTAATCATTTATAAGCAACTGTTTGAATAACTTAATTTTTTCATGCTAACACTTTCGTAACACCACCCGGTTATGATACCTCAGAATGGCCTTAAAGTGGCATAAATACTAATATAATCAACCAGTTATATGAAAAGTTAGTGCCATTCGGGTCAGGTCTTGTCTTTTGCTGTGACAGCCAGCGTAGCCTGGATGGAGCGGAGCTTTACGGAGCGCAATCCAGGTTCCTCCTGACCCATTCCATACTGCTCCCTCCATCCGCTTATAGAAGCGCCAGCGCTTTAATCATATGAAAGCACAACATCGCGGCAATAAAAACCAAGCAGTCCAGTCAACAAATCCGCTGCTTTTCCAGGCTAATTCCTCATGAAATCAGTAGCTTGATTCTTTAAATTTTGCTACAAGTCAGGAAGATTTTTCGTAATAATATGATTTTACAAATAATTTTAAATTGTTAAAAATTGTTACATATTGTCTGAATGGAAGCCTTGCTCCTTGAATTATTCGAGAGAAGTTCTCTCGACCCTGGACCGACGACAGGTTCAGGTTATCTCAGTGACTACAGGCCTGGTGCTTCATCAGCTATAATAGATAGATATTTAGATTGATAACTTGTTATAGGTAACGCCATGCCTACGACTCCCCCTTCCGTTCTTAAGCACGTTCGATGCTATCGGGAACGAATGAAGGCACAAGGGTTCCGGCAACTGAATCTCTGGGTTCCCGACACCCGCTCACCCCAGTTCGCCGAGGAATGCCAGCGCCAGTCACGGCTGGCCGCCGAGCACGACCGCGCCGATGACGTTATGAACCTGCTGGAGGAGGCGGTCAGCGACATCGAGGGGTGGGAACCATGAGACGTAGGGATCTGGTGACGATCGCCCTGCCCGGCGATTTTGGCAAGCCGCGTCCGGCGTTGGTGGTGCAATCCGACTTGTTCAACGCCGACCACGCCACGGTCTCCGTGTTGCCGATCACCAGCACGATCATCGGCGCCCCGGTGTTTCGCATTACTCTGGAGCCGTCCACCGCCAACGGGCTGCGTCAGGTATCGCAAATCATGGTGGACAAAATCGTATCGATGAAACGCGAGAAAATTGGGGAAGTATTCGGGCGCCTGGACGATGAAACGATGCTGCGCGTCAATCGCGCTCTGACGGTCTGGCTCGGCGTGGCCTGATACAGACACACACCATCATTCATATCAGCTTCTATGGCAGCGAAAACAATATGGGAAAAAATAGAGAGCGAAATAGAGCGAAATAGAGCGAAAGGCCGAAATAGGGGACGGCCGAAATAGAACGGCCGAAATAGGGGACCGAAATAGGGGACGACCACGTTTTTCGCGCCTATGTTCTCATGACTAACCACGTCCACCTAGTTCCTCCTGGCCCCTTCCCCGCCGCTCCCTCCATCCGCTTACAGAAACGCCAGCGATTTGGCTATATGAAAGCACAAGGATAGCCATCATTCAACCAAGCAAATTGGTCAGAAAATCTGTCACCAGGTGCGATGGTTTTTCCTGTGGGGCTACGAATCATCCGTATTTCCACCGCTGAGCCGGTTAGAGCCGCTGCTCAAGCAGGGACAGAAGGAATAACGACTTGTTTGACGCTGTACTACCGGGGCTGTACACGAGCAGTCAGACATTTTCAGCAGAAAGTGACCTAAAATAACTCGCTATGCGAGCCGGTGCGTACCAGGATTAACCGTCCTGGCTCCAGTTCATAAATCAGTAACCAATCGGCCTTGATGTGGCATTCCCGATACTGTTGCCAGTTGCCTGATAGGGTATGGTCGCGGTGCTTAGAAACCAGCGGTCTATCGTTCGCTAAATCATCTACGATAGTCAGCAAATCGGCTACTTTATAACGGCCAGACCGTGCTATCCGCCTGAGGTCGGTTTTAAATTGGGCCTGACGAATTATTTCTCGCACTCGGCTTCCCACTCCTGCGCCAACTGATCGAGCGTCACGCTCTCCAACCCCTTGCTTTGCTCGACTGCCTCCATCGCAGCGAGGGTCGTTGCATTGGGTACCTCAACGGCAAAAGGCAATGCCTGTTCGGTCACCGCTTGGTGGAGAAACAAGCGAATAGCATCACTCATGGTGAGGCCCATACGCTGGAACAGCCGATCCGCTTCGTCCTTCAAAGCCAGTTCAATGCGGGCACGGACTATGGTATCTGTCATGATGGAGCCTCGATTGCTACTGTAGCTGCATTGTAGCACTCACTCAATCGGCTGGAACGAACCGCATGCACAGGGTCGGCCACACGCACGGGGTCACGGAACCTGCGAACAAGAAGGGGTCACAAGAAGGGGTCACACAAGAAGCAAGAAGGGGTCAAAGAAGCAAGAAGAAGTCAGGTCTTGCTTTACTCCCTCCATCCGCCTACGGTAGCAGCAAGCTTTACTACTTTATAACACAAGATAACCGCAATACAACCAAGCATTCACGTCCATCTACTGGTGACAGCGTCCGCCCAACCGAATCTCTCCGCGCTGATGAAGGGGCTTGGGCAACGCTACGTTCAGTACGTCAACCGGACCTATCATCGCACCGACACGCTGTGGGAGGGTCGGTTCCGGTCCTGTCTGGTAGAGGCGGAGACATATTTCTTTGTTAGCATATTGTACCGTATATGCTCATTATCAGATCTGAGTTATACACCCAAGTCACTGATATTCCTTGCCTTACAAAGGGAGTAAGAATGCCAAAGTCGAATTAACGTTTGGAACCAAAATAGAATCCTGTCGCAGCTCCCACCAGACCTATAGTTGGCGAAAAAATTAGTGAAAATAATTCCTTGATCTCATCTATTGTTAACCATTTCATAACCACTGCTAGAAATGCAAAAATGATTTGTACAATAAGTATGCCTACAAGCAGGAGAGCAATACAGCCACGCATCCGTTCACGTGATACTGGCTCATCTGAGATAAATTCTTTAGGCACTATACTATCTGCAATGGAATCCTTTTTTTGGGTACGAGTATTTTTAGGTTTTACAATCTCCTTAGTTTCAGGTTCCATGATAACTATACCTCCAGTAAGCCAAATGGATAAGCTTGCCCAAGTTGCAAGTGCTGGCCAGCAAAGTTTTCTGGTAAGGCAAAAGCCAGCTTAAATGAAGCCATGTAGCAACATTCACATAGATTCAAAGGCTGGCTATAACAAAAGACCGATGGAAAGATCGTCAGGAAACCTGGGCCCTGCTTATCAGGGATTGTTTTTGTTCTTTCACACTATCTGTCGTGACGTTGTTCAGGATGGGCATGTGTAGTTCACGGTAAGATCCTGCTTCTTCATCGACAGAAGCAATTGTGCGGCCATTTCTCCGCTGTTTAATTGCCCATTCCAGAAGCGTAAGAGCGTTGTTGAACAACTCGCGTCGTGTCCTTACACCACCTTCAGATGCTAGAAGATCTAGCTCTTCGACCTTAGCTTCTGGTAGTTCGAATTGAATGCGAATCATTTTCTCTGACATGTTAAGCCTCCATGTCTATTTACTGGTAGACCTATCATTAAACCTAAAAGGCGAAAAATCCCCTATGAGTCTTGCCTGCAAGCAAGTCAGTGAGTAGCACATGCTAGGTACTCCAGTTGAAACCCAGCGGGCACAAGAATTGTGCTGACCCTATCAGACTTTCGGAATCTAGGCGACTTCGACTTCCTCAATCCATGTGTCTTCGGGTAACCACTCTTTAGGTTGTAGAGGGTCGTCTATTTCCTCCTTCTTAAATCCTTTAAGCGATTTCTGAGGGAGGGATTCCGGTTGATCTGAGGAAGAGCTCATCTTGGGCTCCTAATTGTTGAGATTGCATGGAATCTCGCCAGCATTTTGCAAAACGGCGAGTGTTAACTTGGTTTACCTTGCTCGGGAAGTCCATGTTTATCTCCTCAGTTTAGGTTGTACAGGGCGCAATTGAGTGAAGTACCCCTTTATGAGGGGTATTTGATGATCTTTAACTCACCAAAAACTCATTTTATGAGTTAATTATGATTATATCACGAGTTTTTTGAGTTGCAAGAGGTTTGTGCTGCACATGACGCCGATCACATCCCCATTCCCAGCCTGCTCGCCACCGCCGCCACCCACCATCACCTGATCCGCGAGGGCCTGCGCACCTCGGTCGGGCTGGTGGTGGAGACCGGCGAAGCGCGGCAACTGCACGACTTCTGCGTCCTGGCCGGCTTTGGAGCCGAGGCGATCAACCCGTATCTCGCGTTCGACACCCTCTCCCGGCTGGCGCCGACCTTAAGCGAACCCCTGACCGAAGCCGAAGCGCACCAGCGCTACATCAAGGCGGTCAACAAGGGCATCCTCAAGGTGATGGCCAAGATGGGCATTTCGACCTATCAGTCCTACTGCGGCGCTCAGATCTTCGACGCCATCGGCCTGGCCACCCCCTTCGTCGAGCGCTACTTCACCGGCACCAAATCCCTGGTCGAGGGGGTGAGCCTAAAGGAGATCGCCGAGGAGAGCGCCCGCCGCCATCAGGCGGCCTACGGCGAGGCCTCGATCTACCGCGACGCCCTCGACGTCGGCGGCGAACTGGCCTGGCGCAGCCGCGGCGAAGATCACGTCTGGACCCCGGAGACCATCGCCCTGTTGCAGCACGCGGTCCGCGCCGGCGATTACGCCTTATATAAGGAGATTACACGTATCCTGAACAGACCCGGAGCAGGGTGGAAGGGGTCAGGAGGAACCGGGCGGACGTGGTTATTCATTAGAACGTAGGCATGAAAAATGGGGTCTGTCCCGAATGGCACTAACTTTTCATATAACTTTTTGATTTATATTAGTATTTATGCCACTTTGGGGCCATTTTGAGGTATCATAACCGGGTGGTGTTACGACAGTGTTGGCATGAAAAAATTAAGTTATTCAAACAGTTACTTAT
>CAIMUS010000014.1 GCA_903844665.1 uncultured Pseudomonadota bacterium | reverse complement strand
TTGTAGAATTAAGTTTGCTTTTACCATGATGGTCACCAAAATCAATCGGATTTGAAGCCAAAATACCTTGCCAGACCTACCTGGACCTCATATATAATACACTGATTATACTAAAATTTCTAGAGCAGCGGGAATTGCTGGTTTGGCATCGAATACCTGATAAGCCGAATAAGGTGGGCACGGCCCACCTTATTCGGTTGCACCATGGTTTTGGATTGCACCACACTCAATTTGAATGAAAACGAAACCGCCAGGTAAAATACGCTGTGAAATCCATGAAGACTCATGTCGAAATCGACAACACTGTACTTGAACAAATCTGTAAATTAGGTGGTTTCACCACCAAGAAAGTGGCTGTGAACACCGCGTTGGCCGAATACCTGAACTTGTTGAAGCGTCAGCAGTTGTTAGCGCTGCGCGGCAAAGTCGAATGGCAGGGTGATCTGGATAGGCTGCGCCGCAATCGTGCAGAGCAAGTGGAATGATACTGGTCGATACTTCGGTGTGGATCGACTACTTCAATGGCCATACCACTCCCGAAACAGATAGACTGGCTTTCGCTATTGCTGAGAATCAGCCGTTGGTGCTGCCCGGTATTGTATTAACTGAAATCCTACTGGGATTGAAGACAGAGGCCGAAGCTGAACGGATCGGTCGGCTGCTGGAGGCATTTCAAGCACCCCCGGAGTACAGCCGGCAGGATTATCAGGAAGCTGCACATATCTATCGGGTCTGTCGTACCCAAGGTTTCACTATCCGTTCGACCATCGATTGCCTCATTGCTCAGAGTTATCTGCAACAGGGCTATACACTGTTGACCAGGGATAAGGATTTCCACGCCATCGCACGCTGCTTCCCGCTTAAACTCGAATCCAGCCCGTAGGATGGGTAGAACGAGGTGAGACCCATCGCAAGACCGAAGTCGCGGAATGATGGGTTTCGCTCCGCTCTACCCATCCTACGTGGCCTCCTCACTTCTCAGTCCCGCAGGCGACGGATGCGCGCCCCCAGGCCGGAGAATTTCTCCTCGATCTGTTCATAGCCGCGGTCGATGTGATAGATCCGGTCGATGATCGTATCCCCTTTGGCCGCCAACCCCGCCAAAACCAAGCTGGCGGAAGCCCGCAGGTCGGTCGCCATGATTGGGGCGCCGGTCAGTTCGGACACGCCGGTGCTGATGGCGGTGTTGCCCTCCAGTTGGATGTGGGCGCCCAGACGCAACAGTTCCTGCACATGCATAAAGCGGTTTTCGAACACCGTCTCGGTCACGGTGCCGGTCCCCTCGGCCACCGCGTTCAGGGCCAGGAACTGGGCCTGCATATCGGTGGGAAAGGCCGGATAGGGGGCGGTGCGGACCTGCACGGCGCGGGGCCGGCGGCCCTGCATATCGACTTCGATCCAGTCCGTTCCGGTGTTGACCTGGGCGCCGGCTTCCTCCAGCTTGAGCAGTACGGCTTCCAGAATATCCGGGCGGGTTTCTTTAACCTTGACGCGGCCACGGGTGATGGCGCCGGCGACCAGATAGGTGGCGGTCTCGATGCGATCGGGCAGGACCCGGTAGGGAGTACCGGTCAGCCGGTCTACGCCCTCGATGACCAGGGTATCCGTACCGGCGCCGCCGATCCGGGCGCCCATGCTGTTCAGGCATTCCGCCAGATCGACCACTTCCGGCTCGCGGGCGGCGTTCTCGATGATGGTGGCGCCCTCCGCCAGGGTGGCGGCCATCATCAGGTTTTCGGTGCCGGTGACGGTGACCAGTTCCAGCACGATATGGGCGCCTTTCAAGCGTTTGGCCTGGGCGTGAATGTAGCCCTGCTCCAGGTGGATATCGGCCCCCATGGCCGCCAGCCCCTGGATATGCAGGTTGACCGGGCGCGAGCCGATGGCGCAGCCGCCGGGCAAGGACACCTCCGCCCGGCCATGACGCGCCAGCAACGGTCCCAACACCAGAATCGAGGCGCGCATGGTCTTGACCATTTCGTAGGGCGCGCGGTAATCGTGGATCGAACCTGGATCGATGCGGATGTTATCGGTCTCATCCGTCGTCAGCGCCACGCCCATGCTGCCCAGCAATTCCATCATCGTCGTGACATCGCGCAGCCGGGGGACGTTGCTGACCAGCAGCGGTTCATCGGTCAGCAAGGCGGCCGCCATAATCGGCAGGACGGCGTTTTTGGCGCCCGAAGCGCGCACCTCGCCGTGCAGAGGGATACCGCCGTTAATAAGGAGTTTTTTCATTATCAGGGTCGCCAGGTTTCGGGAGTATAGGTTCGCAGCGCCAGCGCATGGATCTCGGCGGACTCCATGCACCCGCCCAAAGCGGCATAAACCAAGCGATCGCCTCCAACTCGCCCTGACCGATACCGGCTGCAGCAATCACGAATTCGGCTAGATCGATCTCGGCCACCTTGTCGCGTAAGTACCCTGCAAGTTGCTCAGCTTCAGGCTTACCAGGCACTGTGCATTCCCTGAATACCGCACGGGGGACCTGTACCGCCTGGAAGAGAGCATCCAGCAGACGCAGGCCGTCGCATGCAGCGAGGGCCAGTAACGCGGAGGTATCTGCAACTACGCGCATCAGGAACCCCGCCGGAGCGATTCCAGTTCGGCGTGGAGTTCCTCGGGCGCATAGTCCACTAGCGGAATACCGTGCTTGCAACATTCGGCCGTGAAGCTAAAGCGATCTACTCCCGCAAACTCCGCCGCGGCGCCGGCTGACAACTTACCCGATTGGAACATAAGCAGCGCCGCATAGAGCTTAATACGCTGCCCAAGCTCGACCGGATTGGCATCTACAAGATATTGTTCAGGTATATTCAGTGTTATCTGCATCGACCAGTCTCCACGCGAATGCTTTGACAACCAAGGTAGGATGATGCAGCTTGGTAAAATACGCTGTGCGTACCTTATCGCTGCTTCGGTACGCATAGTGTACTCTATTTGGCTGGTGGCCCCTGGAACTCGGCCATCTCTAATTTACCAGCTCTGGGCCTATACTCAAGTGTGAGGCACCCGCTGGTTCCCGGGAGCGCCGGCGTCCCCGCCGGCAAACAGACGGTAGCTCGGGGCGCTGCTCCTACCCACCCGGCATCCCGGTGCTTTTTGACTACGATCAATACGCCAAACCGGATAGCTGGTAGCTTTAACGGCTACCGGACGAGAAGCTCCATCTTGTTTTTGGTATGGCCCATTCGATCATCATCTTAGGGGAGTCTTAATGAGTAGAACTATAGATCTCATCGCCGATACCGGCATTGCCGAGCGTGCCCGCAAGAGCCGGCTGCCGGCCAAACTGGATTTCTGGCAAAGCATCACCGGGCTGTTCCTCGGACTGTTCATGTGGGGCCACATGGTCCTGGTGTCGTCGATCCTGTTCGGCAAAAACACCATGTACGTGGTCACCAAGTTCTTCGAGGGTAAATATATCCTCGGCCAGGCGTATCCGGGCCTGGTATCGGTGATCGTGGCGTTCGTGTTCATCGTCTTCATCGTGCATGCCGGGCTGGCGATGCGCAAATTCCCGATCGACTACCGGCAGTACAAGACCTTTCGCGGCCATATGGACATGATGCGCCACACCGACACCAATCTCTGGTTCATTCAGGCGGTCACCGGTTTCGCCATGTTCTTCCTGGGTTCGGTGCATCTGTACATCATGCTGACCCATCCGGATCAGATCGGTCCCCATGGCTCCTCCTATCGGGTCTGGTTCGGCCTGATGTGGCCGCTGTATCTGGTGCTGCTGTTCTGCGTCGAACTGCACGGCGGCATCGGCCTGTACCGGCTGGCCGTCAAGTGGGGCTGGTTCGAGGGCGCCAATCCCCGCCAATCCCGCAAGAATCTGCAAAAACTCAAGTGGGGTCTGACGGCTTTCTTCCTGACATTGGGTCTGCTGTCGCTGGCCGCCTACATCAAAATCGCGCTCTATGAGGGCGAGGTCCGTCTGCAGCAGCCCTACATGCCGGCGTCGGAGCAGAACCAGCCCCATGCAGGCATTCAACCCGGCGGCGAATATTACCTGACCATGCAGGTGGAGGAGGGGCGATGAATATCGTTTACACCGACGTGCTGGTGATCGGCGGCGGTCTGGCGGGCCTGCGGGCGGCTATCGGCGCCAAGCGGCGCGGCCATGACACGATCATACTGAGTCTGGTGCCACCCAAGCGTTCACACTCGGTCGCCGCCCAGGGCGGGATGCAATCCAGCCTGGGCAATTGCATCAAAGGGGAGGGTGATAACGAAGACGTCCACTTCGAAGACACGGTCCGCGGCAGCGACTGGGGGGCGGATCAGCAGGTGGCGCGCCTGTTCGTCAATACCGCACCCAAGGCGGTGCGTGAACTGACCGCTTGGGGCGTGCCCTGGAACCGGGTCAAGCGCGGCGACCGGGAAGTGGTGATTAACGGTCAGCGGGTCACTATCACCGAAAAGGACGAAGCCCATGGCCTGATCACCGCCCGCGATTTCGGCGGCACCAAGAAATGGCGCACCTGCTATACCTCGGACGGCACCGGCCACGCCATGCTGTATGTCATCAGTGACCAAGCCATCGCCAGCAGCATTCCCGTGCACGAGCGGATGGAAGCCATCGCCCTGATTCACGACGGCAGCCGCTGCTACGGCGCCATCGTGCGCAATCTGATCAGCGGTGAACTGCTCGCCTACGTCGCCAAGGCCACCTGCATCGCGACGGGCGGTTTCGGCCGCGTTTACCGGGTGACCACCAACGCCGTCATCAACGAAGGCATCGGCGCGGCGATTGCGCTCGAAACCGGTGTCGCCACTCTCGGCAATATGGAAGCGGTGCAATTCCATCCGACCGGCATCTTCCCGGCCGGCATTCTGGTCACCGAAGGCTGTCGGGGCGACGGCGGCCTGCTGCTGGATGTCGACCGCCATCGCTTTATGCCCGATTACGAGCCGGAGAAGAAGGAACTCGCCTCCCGCGACGTCGTCTCCCGGCGGATGGAGCAGCATATCCATGCCGGTAAAGGGGTGCATTCGCCCTACGGCGATCATCTGTGGCTGGATATCACCATCCTGGGGCGGGCGCATGTCGAGAAGAACCTGCGGGAAGTCAAGGACATCTGCAATTACTTCCTGGGCATAGACCCGGCGGTGGATCTGGTTCCGGTGCGGCCGGCACAGCATTATTCGATGGGCGGTATTCGCACCGATCACACCGGTCAGAGCCGGACCTTGAAGGGGCTGTTCGCCTGCGGCGAGGCGGCCTGCTGGGATATGCATGGCTTCAACCGGCTGGGCGGCAATTCGGTGGCGGAGACCGTGGTTGCCGGCATGATCGTCGGTGAATTTCTGGCCGATTTCTGCGACTCCATGGACAGCGATATCGATATCTCCACCGCCCTGGTGCGTGAGATCTGGCAGCGGGAAAACGGCAAAATCGACGCTTTGCTGAATTCCACCGGCACGGAGAGCGGCGACGCCCTGAAGGCCCGGATGCAGGAGCTGATGACCGCCAAGGTCGGCATCTTCCGCACCGGCAAGGAGCTGGAAGAAGCGGTGGAGGAACTGCAAAGTCTGCTGGCTAAAAGTCGTAACATCGGTCTGAAGACGCGGGTGCGCGGCGCCAATCCGGAACTGGTCACCGCCTACCGGGTGCAGAAAATGCTCAAGCTTGCCCTGTGTGTCGCCTATGGCGCGCTGCAACGCACGGAAAGCCGGGGCGCGCACTTCCGCGAGGATTACCCGCAGCGCAACGACAAGGACTGGCTGAAGCGCACCCTCGCCACCTGGAACAGCGACGCCGATACCCTGCCGGCGCTGGCGTATGAAGCTATCGACGTGATGCGGATGGAACTGCCGCCCGGCTGGCGCGGTTATGGCGCCAAAGATTATATCGATCATCCGGACACGCCCACGCGCATGGCCGAGATCGAAGCGATCAAGGCGAATATGCACGGTGCGGACCGCTTCGCCATCCAGATGGCCTTGATGCCTTATGAACGGTTGTTGCCGGAATGTTTCCGGGGCCGCAACGAACGCTTGGGAGAATCGCTGCCATGAATGCCACCACCCAATCCAAAGGCCGTCTGCTGAAAATCAGCGTCCTGCGCTACAACCCGCAGGCTCCCGACAGCGAGCCGCGTATGCAGACCTTCGAGCTGGAGGAGACGGACGGCATGACGCTGTTTATCGCCCTCAACGAAATCCGCGAAAAGCAGGACGGTTCGTTGCAATTCGACTTCGTCTGCCGGGCCGGGGTCTGCGGCAGTTGCGCCATGTTGATCGATGGCCGGCCGGGCCTCGCCTGCCGCACCCTGACCAAGGCGTTGGGCAAGACCATCTCGCTGGCGCCGCTGCCGTTTTTCGAATTGATCGGCGACCTGTCGGTCAACACCGGCAACTGGCTGCGGGGGATGAGCGAGCGCCTGGAAACCTGGATCCATACGGACAAGAGGGTCGATCTGCATAAGATGGAGGAACGGATGGAGCCGGAACTGGCGGAGGCGATTTACGAGCTGGACCGCTGCATCGAATGCGGCTGTTGCGTGGCCGCCTGCGGCACGGCGCGGATGCGCAAGGATTTCGTCGGCGCGGTCGGCATCAACAAGCTGGCCCGCTTCCGGCTCGACCCCCGCGACCAGCGCAGCGACGACGATTTTTACGAGGTGGTCGGTGACGACGACGGGGTGTTCGGCTGCATGTCGCTGCTGGCCTGCCATGATGTCTGCCCGAAGGAACTGCCGTTGCAGACGCAGATCGCCTTTATCCGCCGGAAGATGGTATCGATGGGTTTCAAGTAGTCATCGTATGTCGGGCAAAAGCGCCGCGTTGCCCGACGTTTTCCCAATTGGCGGCGGCGCCTGTCGGGCACGTCCTTGTGCCCGACCTAGTGTGCCCGGCATGGGCCAAGACTTGCAACCTGAAACGAGGTTGCCGGAGAGAGTGACGACAACCGTAGAGAAACGCAAGGGGGAAGCCGTGAGGCCAGCCTGAAAGAAGCGTGTATCAAAGGCACGATCGTAGGAA
>CAIMUS010000013.1 GCA_903844665.1 uncultured Pseudomonadota bacterium | reverse complement strand
TCTGCTGACTTAACATTAACCTTAAGACCAAGCGCACAATCCAACCCCTCATGAAAACCGACAGCCTGTTCTATCGCCTGTTTCAGGAACACCCGGACCTGGTATTCGAACTTGCCGAATGGTCCCCACCGGCGGGCGTTCGCTACACCCTCCATGCCGAGGATGTCAAACAAACCGGTTTTCGGCTCGACGGCATCCTGTCACCACCCATCGACCGAACCGATCTACCCTTGTTCTTCCTCGAGGCCCAATTTCAGACCGATAACGATTTCTACGCCCGCTGGTTCGCCGAGATATTCCTGTTTCTGTTCCGCCAGCCTACCCGTCGCACTGCCTGGCGGGCGATAGTGATCTTTCGTGACCGGAGCACCGACAGCCCTGTCGATGAAGCCTATCGGCCCCTGCTGGAACTGCCCTGGGTGCGTCGGATCTATCTCCAGGATCTGTTGCACCATCCCGCCCCCAGCCAAGGCCAGCAATTGCTCCAGTTGATCATCGAGGAACCTCCTGCCGCTGTCGCCAAAGCACAGACCCTGCTGGCGCAACGCCCTCCACAGGGCGATACGACGGCTTGGCGGGCGCTGGCCGATCTGATCGAAACTATCATGGTCTATAAACTACCCCGTCTGACGCGGGAGGAGATCCGCACCATGTTGAACCTGACAGAAGTAGAGTTGAAACAAACCCGTTTCTACCAAGACGTTTTTGAGGAAGGCCGCCAGGAAGGCCGCCAGGAAGGCCGCCAGGAAGGCCGTCAGGAAGGCCGCCAGGAAGGCCGTCAGGAAGGCCACCAGGAAGGCCGTCAGGAAGGCCACCAGGAAGGCCACCAGGAAGGCCGCCAACACCAGATCGCAATGATACTGCGTATGTTAAGACGCCGGCTGGGCAGTGTCGGCTCAGCGCAGGAAATTCGGATTCAGGCGCTACCGATGGCTGAATTGGATGCTCTGGGCGAAGCACTACTGGATTTCCAAACCCCCGAAGATCTTTTCGAATGGCTTCGGCAACGACCCTGATTCATGGAATCAGCCGGCGTAGCCTGGATGGAGCGGAGCTTGCCATTGCGTACCGTCTGTTCGCTGGATCGAACGATGGTGCGTAGAACGCAACCCTACAACGCCTGCCCATTCCTATAACAGGCCCTTCAGTCGGTAAAGAAAATCCAGCGCCTGCCGTGGCGTGAGGGTATCGGGCTCGATATTTTCCAGGGCTTCTATGACAGGCTGTGCGTCGGGAGCGAACAGGGAAAGCTGCGGCGCGGGAACCGTCAGTCTGGCGCGCGCCGCCGGCGCTTTCGTCGCCGCCGGTTTTTCCAGTTGCTGCAGGCGCTGTTTGGCGTGTTGCACCACCGCCGGGGGGATGCCGGCCAGCGCTGCCACTTGCAGGCCGTAACTGCGATCCGCCGGACCGTCCTGAACGGTGTACATAAAAACAATATACGAAAACAGGGGTCAGGTCTTGTCTTTTGCCATCTACTGCCCCTTCCATGCGACTCCTTCCATCTGCCTACGGCAGCGACAAGCCTTGCTAACTTTATACCACAACATAGCCGCCATACAACCAAGCAGTTCAGTCAACAACTCCGCCGCTATCGGCAGAGTGGCTTCACCCAGCTGCCTGGATGTTGCTCCGATTCTCCATAAACGCCGTTACTCTCTCGCCAGCGTCAGCGAGCTCGAACGATGCCGGTAACCAGACCACCAGCGCAGCGCAGCGGAAACTATTTCAACACCCAGTCGTCGTTACGGCCGGCGGTGATACCACCCGTGCAATGAATCCAGATCGAGCGGCTGTAACCGGTCCAGCCTTTAAAAGTGAAGTCACCGCCGTGGAAATGGATGTTATAGTAAGCGACACAGAATAGCTTTAACAAGCCCCATGTTCCCCTACGCCATTTTGTAATTCGCCGGATGGCAGGACGGTGGCGGTGGGGGGATGGACTGGAGACTTCTGCTGACTTAACATTAACCTTAAGACCAAGCGCACAATCCAACCCCTCATGAAAACCGACAGCCTGTTCTATCGCCTGTTTCAGGAACACCCGGACCTGGTATTCGAACTTGCCGAATGGTCCCCACCGGCGGGCGTTC
>CAIMUS010000012.1 GCA_903844665.1 uncultured Pseudomonadota bacterium | reverse complement strand
GGATAAATCAGCAGATCCATCTGGTGCTTATGACGGGACGTTTCCATGGGCACTCCATCATCACAGGGTAACTCATCCTGGGTAGGGGGTAACGCTATCTCAGGGGCTGTGTAGTCGTATAAAACCGCTTCTGCCATGCTGGTCACCTCGCCGCGCTTTACTCGTGCAGCCAGTATAGCGGGATTGAAGGAAAGGGGTAGTAACACGGCTGACACGATAGCTGCCCTCGTCACCCCGTTCTGGCGTTCGGCATTCCCAGCCCGAACTCCCGAATCCGCTGAATCTCATCGCGCAGCTTGGCGGCCTCCTCGAATTCCAGATTGCGCGCATGCTTGTACATGGCCTGCTCCAGTTGCTTGATCTTTTTCATCAAAGCCGCCGGCGATTCGGTGGCGTAGCGCGCCGTCTCTTCAGCCACCTTGGCGTACTGCCGGGCCGACGGCTGCGTATCGGCATAGGCCCCTTCCAGGATATCCATGACGGCCTTCTGCACACTGCGGGGAGTAATCCCATGCGTCTGGTTATAGACCTGCTGCTTGCTGCGGCGCCGTTCGGTTTCCTCCAGCGCCCGCTGCATCGAGCCGGTAATCCGGTCGGCATAGAGAATTGCCTTGCCGTGCAGATGGCGGGCGGCCCGGCCGATGGTCTGGATCAGCGACCGGTCGGAGCGCAGAAAGCCTTCCTTGTCGGCGTCCAGAATGGCCACCAGCGAGACTTCGGGCAAATCCAGTCCCTCCCGCAGCAGGTTGATCCCGACCAGCACATCGAATTTCCCCAGGCGCAGATCGCGGATGATTTCGACCCGCTCCACCGTGTCGATATCCGAATGCAGATAGCGCACCCTGACGTCGTGTTCGCCCAGGTATTCGGTCAGGTCTTCGGCCAGGCGCTTGGTCAGGGTGGTGACCAGCACCCGTTCATTGGCCACCACCCGGTCGCGGATTTCGGACAGTAAATCGTCCACCTGGGTCACGGCGGGTCGCACTTCCACTGCCGGATCGACCAAACCGGTGGGACGCACCACCTGATCGACGATGGCGCCGGACTGCTCCAATTCGTAGGGTCCCGGCGTGGCCGAGACATACACCGTCTGGAAGGCCAGGCGCTCGAACTCGTCGAAGCGCAGGGGGCGGTTGTCCAGCGCGGAAGGCAGACGGAAGCCATATTCCACCAGCGTTTCCTTACGGGAACGGTCACCCCGGTACATGCCCCCTAACTGCGGCACGGTGACATGACTTTCGTCGATGAATACGATGGCGTTGGGCGGCAGATAATCCAGCAGGGTCGGCGGCGGTTCGCCGGCCTGGCGGCCGGACAGATGGCGGGAATAGTTCTCGATGCCGCTGCAATAGCCGAGTTCCGCCAGCATTTCCAGATCGTAGCGGGTGCGCTGCTCCAGCCGCTGGGCTTCCAGCAGCTTGTCGCCGGCATAGAGTTCCTCCAGCCGCTCGCGCAGTTCGTCCTTGATCTTGTCGATGGCCGCCAGCACGGTCTCGCGCGGGGTGACGTAATGGGTCTTGGGATAGATGGTCAGGCGCGGCGCCTTGCGCAGCACGTGGCCGGTCAGCGGATCGAAATAACTCAGCGATTCGATGGTGTCGTCGAACAATTCCACCCGCACGGCTTCGCTTTCGGCTTCCGCCGGATAGATGTCGATGCTCTCGCCCCGGACCCGGTAGGCGCCCCGGCTCAGTTCCAGATCGTTGCGGGTGTATTGCAGTTCCGCCAGCCGCCGCAGGATGGCGCGCTGCTCCTGCTGCTCGCCCCGGACCAGGTGCAGCACCATTTGCATATAGGCTTGCGGGTCGCCCAGGCCGTAAATGGAGGAGACCGTCGCCACGATGACGGTATCGGTCCGCTCCAGAATCGCCTTGGTGGCGGACAGCCGCATCTGCTCGATCTGCTCGTTGATGGAGGCGTCTTTTTCGATATAGGTATCGGAAGACGGCACATAGGCTTCCGGCTGGTAGTAATCGTAATAGGAGACGAAATACTCCACCGCGTTGTGGGGAAAGAATTCCCGCATCTCGCCGTACAACTGGGCGGCCAGGGTCTTGTTGGGCGCCAGGATCAGGGCCGGCCGTTGTATCGCCTGGATGACGCTGGCCATGGTGAAGGTCTTGCCCGAGCCGGTGACCCCCAGCAGAGTTTGCTGGGATAAACCGTCGGTCAACCCTTTCAGCAGCGCCTGGATGGCGGCGGGCTGATCACCGGAAGGCTGATAGCGGCTGCTCAGTTGCAATGGCTTGCTCATGGAAATTTGGTCTAACCTGGCGAATCCAGTATGATTTGGACCTTGGTTTCAACGTTGTATTCAGTAGACGAACCCCGTAGGAGTCATCGTGAGTATCCAACTGTCTGATCGAGTGTTAGAGGTCAAACCATCCCCCACCCTGGCGGTAACGGCCAAGGCCAATGAGTTGAAAGCCGCCGGCAAGGATGTCATCGGGCTGGGCGCCGGCGAACCGGATTTCGATACGCCGGACTTTATCAAAGAAGCCGCCATCAAGGCCATCAAGGACGGTTTTACCAAATATACCCCGGTGGGCGGCACCGCCGGTCTGAAGAAGGCCGTTATCAAGAAGTTCGAGCGCGACAATGGTCTGCATTACGAACCGGCGCAGGTGCTGGTGTCGGTCGGCGCCAAGCATACGATTTATAATCTGATCCAGGCCCTGCTGAACAAGGGCGACGAAGTCATCATCCCGGCGCCTTACTGGGTGTCCTATCCCGACATGGTGTTGCTGGCGGAAGCCAGGCCGGTGATCGTCGAGGCCAGCATCGAGCAGCGCTTCAAGATCACTCCGGCGCAACTGGAAGCCGCCATCACCCCGCGTACCCGGCTGTTTATCATGAACAGCCCATCCAACCCCACCGGCATCGGCTATACCCGCGCGGAACTGGGCGCGCTGGCGGAAGTGCTGCTCAGGCATCCCCAGGTCGTCATCGCCACCGACGATATCTACGAGCATATCCAGTGGACCGCGGAGCCGTTCAGCAATTTAGTGATGGTCTGCCCGGAACTGTACGACCGCACGGTCGTAATCAACGGCGTCTCCAAGGCGTATGCGATGACCGGCTGGCGTATCGGTTATTGCGGTGGTCCCAAGGAAGTGGTCAAGGCGATGGATATTATCCAGTCGCAAAGCACTTCCAACCCGACCTCGATTGCCCAGGTGGCGGCGCAGGCGGCGCTGGACGGCGATCAGGGTTGCATCGCGCCGATGGTCAAGGCGTTCAAGGAACGGCATGAGTATGTCTATAACACCTTGAAAGCGATGGAAGGCGTCGAGGTACTGCCGGCGGATGGTACCTTCTATTCCTTCCCCGACTTCTCGAAGATTATGCAGCGGAAGGGTATTGCGAACGATATCCAACTGGCCGAATTGTTATTGAACGAAGGCGGCGTCGCGGCGGTGCCGGGTTCGGCTTTCGGCGCGGAAGGCTGCATGCGGCTGTCCTTCGCCACCAGCATGGGCAATCTGGAGAAGGCACTGGAGCGGATTCGGAAGGTGTTGGCGTAGTCATCATTAGAGTAGCGTGGGCAGCTTGGCTGCCCACGCGCTTAAGTCTTTAAAAAATGGCCATGATCATCGTTTCGGCCATAGCAATCTACAGAAGAGCCAGCTTGCCAAAGTTGATAGCGATGCATTTATCTCCCCCGTTCGGTGGCCGGCGCGCCTAACCCGACCTACAGTATTAGACTTGTTCATAAATAATTTACTATATATTATTCAATATGTTAAAATAAGGCTTGATCACAACTTTCATTATTATTCAACAACTTAAGATCAAAAATTTTGAACCTTAGGTTTATTCGCACTGAATTTAGAGGAAAT
>CAIMUS010000011.1 GCA_903844665.1 uncultured Pseudomonadota bacterium | reverse complement strand
TTCGTGATATTCAGGTCGGAGAGGTGTTGGGGAGCGATCTTGCCGGCGATTTTCAGAATGTGCGGATGCCCATTTTCATCTATTCGCCCTATGAACAACTGGTGCGCCCCACCAGCCGGTTCTGGCGGCGCAGCGGACTGAGCGTATCACTCAGCGCCCAGGGCATCAATGTCCAGATGGAGTCGCTGGCGGCGTTGGCCCTGGGAGGCATCGCGTTCGAAACGATGGGTCTGGAGAATGAGCAGATTCTGCCCAGCCCGGCGGAGACCGCCTTTAAGTTATACGACGATCATGCCGATGTGCTGGCATCCGGGTATACCCAGAAGGTGGCCTATGAGATGTTCCTGGATGGCTCCGTCCGCGGTTTGAGCGCCGGGGCGCCAGTGGAATACCGGGGGATTCAGATCGGAGTGGTCACGGCTATCCGGCCGGGGCTTGACAAAGGCACCGGGAAACCGCGAATCGCGGTCGTGTTCGACATCGAGCCGGGACGGCTACAGGCCAGTAGGGATTATAATCCCACTGGAGATGATACGGTCACCCGGAAGAAGATCGAAAGGTTTGTGGAGCAGGGGCTGCGCGCCTCCCTCCAGAGCGGCAATCTGCTGACCGGGCAGTTGTACGTGGATCTTAACTTTTACCCGGCGGATGTCGGCAAACAACAGATCGCTTATGGCGGCGAGTATCCGGTGTTTCCGAGCATCCCCTCGACGCTGGATCGGCTCCAGACAACCGCCCAGGATTTGCTGGCAAAACTGAAAAAGCTGCCGCTCGACCAGATCGCCGATGAATTGTTGGGCACGCTGAAAGGCGCCAATCACCTGATCAATACGCCGGAGTGGGCGGAAACGCTGCGCTCCCTGGACGCCACCCTGAAGGATTTGCAAAAACTGAGCCGCTCCGTCGATCAGCGCCTGGCGCCGCTTATCACCACCGCCGAGCAAACCCTGAGCACCGCCCGCAAGACGCTCGAGGTTGTCGAGCCGGGGGCGCCGACCACGGTGGATTTGGCCAATACGCTTGAAAGTTTGTCGGCGGCTGCCCGCTCCATCAGCGAGTTGGCGAATTATCTCCAGCGCCATCCCGAGGCGCTGATCTACGGTAAAGCCGGACCCGGAGGCAAGCAATGAACCAGAAACTGTGGCCCTCAGCCTTGATTTTTCTCGCTGCCGGGTGGCTGCTGGCCGGCTGCAGCAGCGCCCCCACCCGGTTTTATGTGCTGATGCCGGTACCGGTATCCGCCGGCCAGTCAACCGCCGGCGCCGGACAGATGCCTGGCATCGGCGTCGGCCCGGTGGAATTGCCGGATTACACGGATCGGCCGCAGATCGTGACGCGCCTCGATCAAAATCAGTTCAAGCTGGCCGATTTCGACAACTGGTCCGAGCCCCTGAAGGATAACTTTACCCAGGTGCTGGCGGAGAATCTGTCGATCTTGATTCCTACCGAGCACGTCTTCGTGTTTCCCTGGAGGCGGGAAAATCGAGTGAGCTATCAGGTCATGGTCAAAGTGCTCCGGTTCGATCGGACGGTGGATGGAGATAGCGTGTTGACGGCCCGGTGGCGGATTCTCGGCAATGACAACAGGGATGAACTACGGGTGCAGACGGCCACCTACACGGCGCCGGCGGGGGGGCAGGATTATCCAGCGACGGTCGCGGCCATGAATCAGACGCTGACGGCGCTCAGCCGCGATATCGCCGCCACGCTCAAGGGGTTGGCGCGGTCGCCGGGGCGGTATCCTTGAGTTTTTGCCAGGTGATCGAGTAGCAAAAGCGTGATCCGGTAGGAGCGGGCATGCTCGCGAATTCAGCCGGTCTGCGGCTGTGCGTGCGCCCTCTTCGCGAGCAAGCCCGCTGCTACGGGCCGCTCAGGCTGGCGGCGGTGTTGCGGCATCCATGGCGGCCACCAGCAGAGTGGCGGAAAAACCGGTAATCAATACCGTCAGATCGATCACCTGCGGCTCATCGTATTCCAGGTAATAGGTATCCGGGCCGAACACATCACCATACCGGCGTTCGAGTTCCGCCAGGATGCGGGGCGTGCCGCGGAGCACGTTGATGCGCCTGACGGCAGCGGGCTGCGCCAGCTTCGGCTGCCACAATCGAGCGCGGTCGAGGGCCTGCTGCAGCAACTCTCTGGCCGGTCCGGTTCCATTCAGTTCCAACAGATCCAGCGCATCACGGGTGCTCAACAGGGCCAGGCGAATGGTGGTGAATTCAGTCAGCCGTTGCAGCAGGCGGGAGGGACCGGCCCGGAAATGATCCCACAGGGTCGGAGCAGGCGGAGCGGAGGGAGCGAGGGCGCCAGGTTGGAACAGCAGTGCCTTGGCGGCGTATTCCGGCCATTCCGTGGCGCCGACGGTGGCCGCATACAGCGTATCGAGTTGCGCCGGGCCGACGATGGGAATGGTCGCCGGCCCGGCGCCTTC
Organism: uncultured Pseudomonadota bacterium; assembly: GCA_903844665.1. GTDB lineage: Bacteria > Pseudomonadota > Gammaproteobacteria > Competibacterales > Competibacteraceae > CAIMUS01. The sequence goes on along the minus strand of CAIMUS010000011.1, from coordinate 4,016 downwards.
CAGTCGGTAATCCGCGTCCCGCAAGCGCTCCGTACAGACCGCTCCCACGCCCGCCCAGAAAGCGGTGAACTCCAGCGACAAGTTATGCAGACGGCTGCTGAATCCCTCCACGATCAGCACCCGCACGATCTGCGGCCAGAGCAGTTCGCTGATCAGTCCCAGGGAAAACCGATACAGGTTGGCGTAAATGCTCTGGAATTGGGCCTGCTCCTGTTCCAGCACGGCCAGGCTGTCCTGCAGGGCCTGCTGTTTGCCGTCGCTGCGTGCGCGAGGCAGCAGCCGTTTGACCCAGGACGCCGACGGCGTGGCCGAGGTGGCGGGCGAACGCAGGGCGTCCTGCCGTCGCCGCTGGATGGTCTGCAATTGCTCCGCCACCGGCAGGACCCTGGCCAGAAACAGCGAACAACTGGTGGAGAGCAAATCCTGGGCAGCGGCGACGCTGGGGGCATCCTGTTGCAGATAGGCGTCGATTTGATCCCAACTCGCGGCCAGGAAACGGGCAGGGATATGGTCCACGGCCGTGGACTGGGAAACCGCGCGGCGCAGGGCCGCCACGATGGTGCGCACCGTAGTCGCCGATTCCTGCCCGGCGCTCGCTACGGGCAGACGAAAGGAGGCAATTAATTTCTCCAGGCGGGCCTCGTAGTAAGCGGCGACCCCGGTCTGCAAGGGCTTGCGGCAGAATTCCTCGCGAATATCCCGCAACCCTGTCGCCAGCGCCGCCAGATAGTATCTGCCACCGGCCAGGCCGGCGGGATTGTGATCCAGAATGGTGGCGAATTCCTCCCACAGCCGCTGTTCCAGGGTGGCGAAATAGGGATTCAAGTGGCTTTGGATCTGTTGTTCGGCGGCGGCGAATTCGGCCTCGAACAATTCCTGGATCTGTTGCGCTGCCGCCGCGGCCGGGGCGGCGCCGGGCAGGTTGGCGACCACTTCCGGAAAGCGTTGATACTGTTCGGCGAAGCTGCCGGCGCATTCCCTTAAGAATTCATGGGCGCGGGCCTGCAAGGCCTTACGCTGGGCGGCGCCAAGTCGGTTGAGATCCATCAGTCCGCGCCAGAACAGATCCTGTTGAAACCGTGCTTCCAGATGCTCCAGCAAGGCGGTCTGACGGCTGCACAGGCGCTGCACCGCGAGCGCGCCGTAGACCGACGGGTTGCCAGCCTCCGGTCCCCTGCCGGGCCGACGGGTGTGATCGTGGAGCAGTTCGGCGATTTCGGCATCGATCAGGGCCCGGAATAAAGCTTCCATGAGTTTGCCGCTATCGACCTCCGGCGCCGGCGCGGCTGTTTCGAATAGCAGGACCCGACCCGGCGTGGCCAGGCTTGCCGCCAACCGCTCGATGGCCGGCAAGGCGTCGCGAGCCTGGGCGTGGAGAATCCGGGCTTCCGGCGGAGGCAGCAGCACGCCAAGGGTGAGTACCGGCTTAATCTGCGCAATTGCTGTCAGGAACCGATCGAGCCGGACGATCGTGTCGGCCTGAGCCTCGGCGAACTGCCAGCCGGCCAGCAGCAGGACAATTTCGACCTCGACCGGCTGCCCCTGGGTCGAGGCTTCTTGCGACAACCGGTTCAGCGGATCGGGAGACTGCTCCTCCAGCGTCCGCGAGGGGTAAAAAAGCTGAATCTGGCCGCCCACGTTGGGGCAGACCTGCAGCATGGCCATGAACCGTTCCGCCAGGGTCTGGCCGATATCGCCCAGTCCGCCCAGCAGTAAGGGTGTCGATACGATCTCGCGCTGCCGCCAGTCGAGCGGTGTTTCCAGCCTCGACCCGGATTGATTGCTGTCGCCATTCATCCTGAATCCCTCTGTTGTTATCAAAAATGTATGAAAAATGTTATGAAAAAAATTGACTGGTTTTACTCCAGGACGTTGCCCCCACGCTGTGACGTTTCCTCTTCCTGTCCAGGTCTTTGCAGGCGTCGTCGGCCGGCCGTGGCGATCAGCGGCTTGGCCACCATCTCGGCGGCGTCCTGGATGGTCAGACGGGGGTTATCGTTACAGGTGCGGTCCAGGGCTTGCAGCACGCGGGCCTTGTTGGTGTTCGGCTCGAACACCCGGTGGGCGCTGGTCAGCACCGCCGTCACATAGCCATCGACCCAGTTCTGCGCGGCATGGTGCACGATACCGAAAGCCGGATCGCTGCTGACCTTGCCTTCGATATATTGGCTACATTCCACCCCGCCGGCGGTGCCGGGCGTGGTTGCAGGTCTTCTGAGACGGATGCCTTGCAACTGGCGGAACATGATTTGACCGGCGTTTTCCGCAATCTGTTGGATCGTATAGTTTGGGCCGCGCGCGCAGCCGGCGTCCAACAGGCGGCGGATTTGTTCGCCATGGGCCTCATCCTGCGGCAGATTCTTGCCCTGTCCTTCGATATAGCCGGTCACGTATCCCTGCATGTATTCCTGCACCATCTGCGCCGCGCCCCAGGCGTCGGCAGCGGCAGTGGCCGCTTCGTTATAGCGGGTGCAGGTCCAGACGCCGGTCGAGCCGCGGCTCTCCGCCGGGCCCAGCACCGGCGACCAGGGCGCCTGCTGGTCTGCGAACCTGTCTTTCTGCCTGTTACTGGAGCAGGCGCTCAGGGCAATGACCAGGGTGAGGAGTAACAGCAGTAAGTCACTGGAATGTTTCATTAGAACGGTTTTCCAAAACAGTTCAGATAATAAGTGAGCTGGACAATTGATATCTTTCAGAATACCAGACTGCAATTGAAAATGCGCTGGTTGCAGGCAGGATGGGCGCCATCGAGAGCGTTAGCCGGTAGGAGCGAGCTGGCTCGCGAATCCGGCTTTCACCGAAAACGGCTCCGGTGTGGGATGAAATTCTGTTTTTGTATCGCTGGTTCCGGCGGCATAGGGCTGTGCAATTCCTCGCTGCCGGGATGCCTTCCGGCGGCCAGGATGACCTCGATCCGACCTAACTCATAAGGTTGGTCGGCGATGTCGTCGATCAGGGGGATGCTGCCCGCCGCGGTGAATACGGCCTCCACGATCGCGCGGTCGCCGGGAGCCAGTCTGATACTGTCGAGGGCTTCCCTGCCGGCGCCGTGGCTGGCGTCGCCGTCCACCCGTTTGAGACCGATGGGCGGGAGCGCCAGGTTGAAGGGGCGCGCGCTGGCGGCGTTGGTGAGATAGAAACGGACCCGCTCGCCGGCCCGGAGTGTGAGTTGATACCGCTCCTCGCCGTTGATCAGTAGGACCGGGCCAGGACGTTCGGTCGCAGGAACGGCAGGGTTCTGGCGCGGCCGATCCTGGAGCGTCAGAGCGCCCAGGACCAGCACTTCTTCGCGCTCCACCGGCCCGTCAGCCTTGGGATCGGCGGGCAGCACCTGGATATTGCCGTAGAGTCCCGCATCCTGCTGCTCCGCATGGCCAGGCGGGTGATACCAGTACAGTCCCGCCTGGGGAAACTGCAGGACGTAGCGCTGTTTACCCTTTGGCGGGATGGGTTTTCGGGCGCTGTCCTGAGCGCTGTCGGCACGCACTCCATCCCAGTCGATGGCGGTTGCCCGATCGAGCGCGTTGACCAGGTCGATAGTCACGGTGGAGCCTTGCCGGACCCGCAGCAGTGGTCCCGGAATCGAGCCGTTATAGGCAAATAACCGCACGGGCGCGCCGGCGATGGTTTTGCTCACCGGCTGGGCGCGCAGCAGGTAGAGGTCGCCGCTTTTCAGGTCCACGACCGCCTGAGACAGCGCCTGCAGCGGTTTCTTCTGATCCTGGCCGGGAGCTTGCCGGTAGCGCCCGGTCGAAAATTCCAGAGCCGTAGCGGGCAGAGCCAGCGCCAGGCTCAGCAGGAAAGCAGGCAGACGAATCGTTTTCATCAGTCTTGTTCCAGGTTCGATGGAGGCATGTTAATCAAACAAAGACAGGTTAGGTGATTTCCAAGAAAGAATTTAACAGCAATTCGTAGGTCGGGCAAAAGCGTAGCGTTGCCCGACGTTGCCGGCTGAATACGGGTCAGGACTTACGCAAATACCCCTTTAACCGAGCAACTCACCGCCGTCATTCCGG
>CAIMUS010000010.1 GCA_903844665.1 uncultured Pseudomonadota bacterium | reverse complement strand
TGGCAGAGCTCAATAATAAGTGGCGGGAGCTCTGGTTTGCTAATGAGGCTGCCAACGATTCAGACATTAATGGCATTCATACTATCTTGGCCTTGGCTAGTTGATCTAAAGGCTATCACTGGAAAATTTACAGCAAGAAAAGTTCAGCGGCGGAGCGTGGCGGAATCCGCTGCAACGCCCAGTTAGGCACAGATTCGGTGCCTCGATCATTCCAGCTTCCGCAATCGCCATCCAGTCTACGCTGGCTTATTTCCCTTTCCCACGGGTAAAAACCTCGTCAAAGAACCCCTCTTTATCCAACCCGCTTTGCCATAATCTGTGTCTTTCCACGGATTCCAGGCGGCCTTGGCGTTTGATGGTGAGAAAGCGGGTGGCCTCCATTATGCCCAGATTGTCGATCAAGGCATCGGTAGCTTGACGGATCAGTTGTTCTTCGGTCATCACGGTTTCGGTGGTCATGGTTTCTCCTGGGCTATGAATTCGAGCGGGCTCATTGCGGCGATACGCAATGCGGCCTGCGTGCACCGCTTCAGTAATTTGTCATCGCAGGTAATGAAGAATTCCGCTAACTGTTCGGCGAAGGCGACATGGGCGGCGTCGGCGATGCCAAATCCCATGTTGATCAAAGCCTCGGCACGATGGCGGGCTTGGACAAGATTGCATTCGCACGATTTATCCAGCCGGCTCAACAGGCTTTCCATTTCAAGCCGCTCGCTGGTTTCCCAAATCGCGCCAACCTCCTTGTAGTGGGCTGGCGATACGACCGCACGATAAAGCCCGGTTTCGATGCGCTTCAGAATCAGGAACACCGCATCCGTTTCAAGGCGTATGCGAAGCTGATTCTGGTCATCGTATGGGCGGCAAAGGACGCAGACATCAAGGTAGAGGGTTTTCATGTGATGAGTATACGCCGCTGGCGAACAGCGCTATATGGCCCGTATGCAGTGTATCGGAATATGGGTATACCGTGCCACGATCTCCTGGATTCTGCTCCGCTTCATCCGGGCTACGCCGGCTAAACGCATATCATCAACTATGCAAGCCTGACCCCATCATGACCCCATCATGACCCCATCACAAAAATCCAGGCTGGCAACGGAACGGACAGCTTAGTGTGATTGTTCTAGCGCCGTCTGCTAAAGTAATTTTGGAAGTTGGCGATAATTTTACGAGGCGCTTGGAGATGCCAAACCATAACCGAAGCTGTTACCCCTACGTCTGGTTTGCTCATGGGGGCTGGTGGTTTAAAGCCTTCGATGAGTGTTTCGGGCCCTACGAACATCCCGAGGAAGCCTGCCACAATTTAAATCTGCTGCAACACCTGAGTCGGCAGTTGCATTACGTACTGCATCCGCGCCGGCGGCTCTCCTGATCCCCTGATCTGACCGGTCCTCCCGCATCCCTGCCTCACCCAGGCCTGCCGGCAGGCCACGGAGGCAGTATAAGAACCGCTGCCTCAACACTCTCCCGCTAAAGTATTCCCCGCGCCTCACGGTTAACAATCCTTAAGCCGCAGGCACGGCAATCCGCTTGTCTCTGGACCTGGATAAGGTCACAATCTGCCACTCGACACCATCCTATCCCTTTGAGTGTGAATTGCTTATGACTAACGTCGCCCGCACCCGACTCCTGAAGGAACTGCTGGAACAGCGTATTCTGATTCTGGATGGCGCCATGGGCACCATGATCCAAGGCTATAAACTGCAAGAGGAGGATTACCGCGGTGCGCGTTTTAAGGACTGGCCCTGGGATCTCAAGGGCAATAACGATCTGTTATGTCTTACCCAGCCGGATCTGATCCGCCAGATTCACACCCACTATCTGGAAGCCGGCGCGGATATCGTAGAAACCAACAGCTTCAACTCCACCGCGGTTTCCATGGCCGACTATCACCTGGAGGGGCTGGTGTATGAACTGAATCAGGCGGCGGCGCGGCTGGCGCGGGATGCCGTCGAAGCAGTGGGATGCCGTACCGGCCGGATTCGCTTTGTCGCCGGGGTGCTGGGTCCCACCAGTCGCACCGCTTCACTGTCACCGGATGTCAACAATCCCGGCTTTCGCAATATCGCCTTCGCCCAACTGGTGACGACCTATCTTGAGGCGGTGCGGGGGCTGGTGGACGGCGGCGCGGATGTGCTGCTGGTGGAGACCATCTTCGATACCCTGAACGCCAAGGCGGCTCTGTTCGCCATCGACCAGTTCAAGGAGGAATTGCAGCTCGATATTCCGATCATGATCTCCGGCACCATCACCGATGCTTCCGGTAGAACGCTGTCGGGCCAGGTCATCGAGGCGTTCTGGAATTCGCTGCGCCATGTCGAACCCTTGAGCATCGGCCTGAACTGCGCCCTGGGCGCCCGCCAGTTGCGCCCCTATATCGAGGAACTGGCGCGGGTGGCGGACACTTATGTCTCCGTCCATCCCAACGCCGGCCTGCCCAACGAGTTCGGTGAATATGACGAAGGCCCGGAGGAAATGGCCGCCATTATCCGGGAGTTCGCCGAGAGCGGCTTTATCAATATCGTCGGCGGCTGCTGTGGCACCACCCCGGCCCATATCAAAGCCATCGCCGAGGCGGTGCGGGAGCTGCCGCGCCGACCGGTTCCGATCATTCATCCCCAGTGCCGGCTGGCCGGGCTGGAGCCCTGCAACATCGGACCGGAGTCGCTGTTCGTGAATATCGGCGAGCGTACCAACGTCACCGGTTCGGCCAAATTCCGCAAACTGATCAAGGCGGGCGATTACGACGCGGCCCTGGACATCGCCCGCCAGCAGGTCGGGAACGGCGCCCAGATCATCGACATCAACATGGACGAAGGGATGCTGGATTCGGAACAGGCGATGGTCACCTTCCTGAATCTGATCGCCTCCGAGCCCGACATCACCCGCGTGCCGGTGATGCTCGATTCCTCCAAATGGTCGGTGCTGGAAGCGGGCCTGCAATGCGTGCAGGGCAAGCCGGTGGTGAACTCCATCAGCCTGAAGGAAGGCGAGGCGGTGTTTATCCGTCAGGCCAGACTGGTCCGTCGCTACGGTGCGGCGGTGATCGTGATGGCCTTCGACGAGGCCGGCCAGGCGGATACCCAGGAACGCAAGGTGGATATCTGTACCCGGGCCTATCGCATTCTGACCGAACAGGTGGGTTTCCCGGCGGAAGATATTATTTTCGACCCTAATGTCTTCGCGGTGGCCACCGGCATCGAAGAGCATAACAACTACTCCGTCGACTTTATCGAGACCACCCGCCTTATCAAAAAGACCCTGCCGCAGGCGCTGGTATCCGGTGGTGTCTCCAACGTCTCCTTTTCGTTCCGGGGCAACGATCCGGTGCGCGAGGCCATGCACTCGGTGTTCCTCTACCACGCCATCCAGGCCGGGATGAACATGGGCATCGTCAATGCCGGGCAGTTGGCGATTTACGCCGAAATTCCGCCGGAGTTGCGGGAACGGGTGGAGGATGTGATTCTCAACCGCCGCCCGGACGCCACCGAGCGGCTGCTGGAAATCGCCGGGCGCTACCAGGGCGAGGGCGGCGGCCAGGTCAGAAAAGAGGATCTGGAATGGCGCGACTGGCCGGTCGGCAAACGCCTGGAACATGCCCTGATAAAAGGCATCGACGACTATATCGAGGCCGATACCGAGGAAGCCCGGCGGCAGGCCGAACGGCCCTTGCACGTGATCGAGGGACCGTTGATGGACGGCATGAACGTGGTGGGCGATCTGTTCGGCGCCGGCAAGATGTTTCTGCCGCAGGTGGTCAAGTCGGCGCGGGTGATGAAAAAAGCCGTGGCCTGGCTGGTGCCCTTCATCGAGCAGGATAAGGCCGGCGGCGGCCGGCGCTCCAACGGCAAGATTCTGCTGGCCACGGTCAAGGGTGACGTACACGACATCGGCAAGAATATCGTCGGGGTGGTGTTGCAGTGCAATAATTTCCAGGTGATCGACCTGGGGGTGATGGTGCCGGCGCAGAAGATCATGGATACCGCCGTGCAGGAACAGGTGGACATTATCGGTCTGTCCGGGCTGATCACACCGTCGCTGGACGAAATGGTGCATGTGGCCAGGGAAATGCAGCGGCTGGGCTTCAAGCTGCCGCTGCTGATCGGCGGCGCCACCACTTCGCTGATGCACACGGCGGTGAAGATCGATCCCCAATACGAGCAGGCTGTGATTTATGTCAAGGATGCCTCGCGGGCGGTGGGCGTGGCGCAGAATCTGGTGAGCCCGGACCAGTGCGAGAACTATAGCGCCGGCCTCAAGACGGATTACGCCAAAAAGCGCGAGCAGCATAAAGGACGGCGCCCCAGGGAGGCCGCGCTGTCGCTGGCGGAAGCCCGGCAAAATAAGGCGGTTTTTGACTGGGGCGGCTATGTACCGCCCAAACCGGCTTTTCCGGGCATCGAGGTATTCGCCGATTATCCGCTGCAAGAACTGGTGGAGCGGATCGACTGGACGCCATTCTTCCAGGTTTGGGAACTGCATGGCCGTTTTCCGAAAATTCTGGACGATGCCGTGGTGGGCGAGCATGCCCGGCAGCTTTACCAGGACGCCCAGGCCATGCTGCAACGGATCGTCCGGGAAAAATGGCTGACGGCGCGGGCGGTGTTCGGTTTCTTCGCGGCCAATCAGGTGGGCGACGACGATATCGAAGTCTACGCCGACGACAGCCGTAAGCAGGTGCTGACCACGCTGCATCAGTTGCGGCAGCAGAGCCGCCGGCCCGCTGGCAAGCCCAATCGGTGTCTGGCGGATTTCATCGCGCCCAAAGGCACGGCTGATTACCTCGGCGCGTTTGCGGTCACCGCTGGAATAGGCATCGATGAGCGGGTGGCCGAATTCGAGCGCAAGCATGACGATTACCACGCCATTCTGCTCAAGGCGCTGGCGGACCGGCTGGCGGAAGCTTTGGCCGAGCGGCTGCACCAGCGGGTGCGGCAGGAATTCTGGGGCTATGCGCCTGACGAGGCGTTGGATAACGAAGATCTGGTCGAGGAGCGCTATCGCGGCATTCGCCCGGCGCCGGGTTATCCGGCCTGCCCGGATCACACGGAGAAGGGCCTGCTGTGGGAGTTGCTGGAGGTGGAGCGCAACACCGGCATGCACCTTACCGAAAGCTACGCCATGCTGCCGGCGGCGTCGGTGTCGGGCTGGTATTTTTCCCATCCGCAGGCGCGCTACTTCGGTCTGGGCAAGATCGAGCGGGATCAGGTCAAGGATTATGCCCGTCGCAAGGGCATGAGCCTGGCGGAGGCGGAACGCTGGCTGGGACCGTGTTTGAATTATGAGCCGGGGGAAGAGGCTGATGGCTGATTTTGGCTGTCCAATGGTGTGTAGAAATATACTACCCGGAGATCGTCATGCAGCCTGCCAAAACCGAGACTATCAAGCTTTCCAGCAAGGGACAGATCGTTATCCCTAAAGCCATCCGCGAGCAATTGCATTGGGATGCGGGTATGGAACTGACCGTTATCCCGACCGGCGACAGTATCATGCTCCAGCCTAAGCCAAAAAAGGGTAAGCATCGACTGGAGGATTTAATCGGGTGTCTTCAGCATGATGGTCCCCCGATTCCAGATGAAGTCCTGTTTGCCCCAGTCGATTACAGCGCTGATTGGGAAGAGTCCGAGAAACGCAGTCGATGATCGCATTCGACACCAACCTGCTTGTGCGTGCGGCGGTCAACGACGACCTCGGTCAGGTCGCAATCGTCAGGCGTTTGCTGTTATCGCATGAGGTGTTTATCCCACGGACTGTCCTGCTGGAAACTGAGTGGGTTTTGCGTGCTTCATACAAGAAGACTCGCGACCAGATTGCAGGTTTTTTCAAGGACCTGCTCGATGCAGAAAATACGACCATCGAGGAACATAACAGCGTCAAACAGGCGCTGGGGTGGTATCGCCTCGGCGCCGATTTTGCCGATGCGCTGCATTTGGCGGCGTGCGGTAATGCCGTTATGCATACTTTCGATCACAGTTTTTGCCGGGGGGCGCGGGATGCCGGGATTGCGCCTTTGGTGCGGGTGCTGGAGGTAAATGCGCGCACTGATCCAGCCGCCTCATGACCATCTTGTTACCGCACGAACCCACCATCCGCCTGGTCTGCTTTCTGGCTATCCTGCTGTTCATGGCGCTGTGGGAATGGCGGCGGCCACGCCGTTCCCTGACTCTGCCGCGCATCCGCCGCTGGCCGGCCAACCTGGGCATGGTGATCGTCGACAGCCTGGTATTGCGCTGGCTGCTGCCGATGCTGGCGGTCGGCGCCGCCCTGGAGGCGCGGAATCGTGGCTGGGGTTTGTTCAACCAGTTGGAGGCGCCCTTCTGGTTCGCCTGTATCGCCTCGCTGCTGCTGCTGGATCTGGTCATTTACGCCCAGCATGTGGTGTTCCATAAAGTGCCGCTGCTGTGGCGTTTGCATCGGGTCCACCATAGCGATACCAATATCGACGTGACCACGGCACTGCGCTTCCATCCCTTCGAGATCGTGCTGTCGATGCTGCTCAAAATCGCCGTGGTGGTGCTATTAGGCGCGCCGGCGGTGGCGGTATTGCTGTTCGAGGTGATTCTCAACGCCACCGCTATGTTCAATCACGGCAATGTGCAAATACCCGCCGGGTTGGAATCGTGGTTGCGGCTGGTTATCGTCACCCCCGATATGCACCGGGTGCATCATTCCATCCAGCGCGACGAAACCGATAGCAATTTCGGGTTCAATCTGCCCTGGTGGGATCATTGGTTCGGGACCTATCGGGCGCAGCCCTGCGAGGGCCATACCGGCATGACTATCGGGTTAAATATTTTTCGGGACCGCCGCTCGGTGGGGCTGCACTGGTTGCTGTTGCAGCCGTTTATCAAGTAATTCCTGGGAGCGCCGGCGTCCCCGCCGGCAGATCGAATGGCGGAACCTCCTGGACGATTCTGCCCTGCGCGAACTTGACTCAGGACAACGGAAATCCAGGGATGATTTCATCGATTTCCTCCATCAGCGCAAGCGTGCGTTCAATGGCTGCCAGAATATACCGGTAATGCTCGCAATCGTCGTAGCTTAAAATACGTCCCTTACGATCTTTCAACCATTTTTGGCAGACCTGATAACCGCCGATGTAAAACTCCCACACATCTGGTTTTACCTTCTCGAAGTACTGAGTTTTGTCGATATACACTTTTTCGTCTTTGTATTCGATTTTTTCCACCTTATTATCGCCGGCTACTGGATAATTACTGTCCTTTTGAACATCGGCTTCCAGCAGATGGATATTCACCAGTTGTTGCCCCACCGCGGCGAGTTCACGGAACAGGTTGTTATCGCTGGTCAGCGGCAGGCGCGGGAAGTCGATTTTGAGAAATTCAGCGTAACGCTGGCGGTAGGTGGGGCTGTGGAATACAGCATACATGTAATGGAAAATGTCCTCGGGACCGACGGTGGTTTGTAAATCGCCGGTGCCCTCTTGAACGAACTGGAGTTGGAGATGGGTTTCCAGGTCTTGAATGAAGCGCGGGGAGAGGTTGGGTTGGCGTTTGGGTTCTGAAGAATGTGAGGAGGTGGCAGCAAACAGACTGGTTTGTTGCTCCGAATACAGATAAAGAGGAAAAATGCTGGAACCATCTTTAACTTCAATACAAACTGCTGGAGCCAAAGAATTTGATGCTAGAACATGCTGCCATGACTTCATTTTTGTTTGCCTAACAAAATTAAAACATAAGTTATTTTTTTCAGCAACATGAATTTTTAACTCTCGTCTTGGATAATCCATTGCTACTTCACTAAAGTAGCAGTAACGTTGGTCAAAAGGTCGATACAAGCATCTGATAATCTTGTTTTTCCATTCCTTATCTTCTCGTAACAAGTTTCTTGCTTCATTAAGTTTCCAATCTCGGTTATCCCGCAAGCCATATTTTCTGGCGAGATCTAAATCTGAAATCTCTGGATCGAGCATTTCCAATAGGCGATGTTGTATGACTTCTTTATCAAAACTAATTGCGAAATTATCTCTATGGGTTTGAAAACCCAATACATTAACTGGCATCATCTCCGTAACCTTCCATCCCGCTTCATACTCTTTCTTTAAATTTCCATCCTGTGGCACAAATAGATAAAACGGAGCCTGTGGCTTTAATTCTTTCCAAGCCGTTGTTGTCAAATCGTTTTCCAGTAACCACTGATACTTCCCTTTCCGCTCGCCCCACAATTCCGCATGAAATACCCTGGCCGGCTGCTCACTGTTCTGGCCAGACTTAACGAATATCCCTATCGCTACACCTTGCTGAATATCGAACACGTTTTTATCAGGGTTTCCATCCGGTGCTTTTTCCTTCTTTTTGCTGCTGCCGTGGAGATCCAGTAGATAAATCTCGTCAAAATCACGCATCAGCGCCTGGCGCATGCCGCGAAACGTTGGATTGTCCAGATAACCGTGATTGGTGACAAAGCCCAATACGCCGTAACCCGTCTGCATAATCCGCCAATGGGCAAAACGGATGAACTTTACATAATCATCATTCAGCCATTTTGGATTGCGCTCCTTGAGCGGCTGGCCGTCCACCTGAAAGTAATTGGCGATGGGTTGTTCTCCGTTGTGGCCGCTGGCGACGCCGCGCAGCAGATTATCGATCCAGTCACCCTTATTCGCCGAATGCCCGGAATACGGCGGATTTCCCAAAATGACCATGACCGGCATGTCCTGTTTCACCGCGCTGGCCGCATTCGCCTCATCCGACAGCCACTTGGCCAGCAGCGTCATTTCACTGTGATGCGGCTGATCCAGCGTATTGGTCAGAAACACCCGCAGCCGCTCGTCGCTGTGAAAGTCATAACCCAGTTCCTGCAACTGTAATCCCAGTTTCATGTGGGCGACGGTATAAGGCGCCATCAGCAACTCGAAACCATGCACCCGCGGTAGCAGGTGCTGGGAGACATAGCCCGACCACAAGCCCTTGTTATGGTGAAACTGCTCGAAAATCCGGGCGAACACCGCATACAGAAATGTTCCCGTGCCGGTGGCCGGGTCGAGGATCTGCACCTTATGCACCGTCGGTGTCAGACGGCTGCTGTCCGCCAGTCCATCTTTAAGGCCGAAGGAGCGCCGCAGCACCCCATCCAGCGAACGCACGATGTAAGACACCACCGGCTCCGGGGTGTAATAAACGCCTCGCATTTCCCGCAAAACGGGATCGTACTGTGCCAGAAAGGTCTCATAAAAATGCACGACCGGGTCTTCCTGCCGGCTGCGCTTGCCGAAGTTGGCCAAAATGGCGGCGATGTCGGTGCGGTTGAGCACCGCCACCAGCTGCTCCACGATCCACACCAGGCGGTCATCCAGTTCCACCCCGGCGATCTGGTTGAACAGGTTGCGCAGGAAGGGGTTGGTTTTGGGGACATAGTAACCGGCATAAATCCGGGAGAAGGGCTGCCCCATCGCGCTGCATTTGGCGGCGAACAGCCCATAACAGATCGTCTGCGCGTACATGTCGGCAAACGGTTCCGGCATGAGATAGTCGAGCAGAACTTTGCGAAAGCTCTCAAGCTGGACGTGAAGTTTCCCGTTCGGGCCTTCCTGCCGATAGGCGCGAACAATCAAATCCCGCAGCAGGCGGGCGATTTTCGCCATTGTCGCGGCCAGTTCATCGGGGCCTCGCAGGGTGATGGCTTGCGCTTCACCGAAAGTTTCCAGCAACGTCTGTAAGGCAGGGAAATTTTCGGGGAACCGTTTTAACTGGCCTGTGTTATCGACTTCCGCCAGCCGCACGGTCATGTCAGCTTTGTATTCGCCCTCCAGAAACCAGCGAAATTCAAGATAATCAGTGAGAATCAGGTTGTTAAGGGAGTCCCGGTAACGTTTGAACTGGTCGGATTTTTGCTCTTTGTCGAGGTTTTCACCGATGTCCTTGGCCTCGATATAGCCCAGCGGCTCGGCGCCGCGTTGAATTACGTAATCGGGCGCGCCACACTCGATGTGGCGCGGTTCATTGAAGACCTGCACCGTGGGTAGCAGGCTCTGTATGAGATTTTGCAGTGCCGGACGATGGGTGTGCTCGGTGGCCTGGCCGGTTTGCAGGTTTTGCTGGAGTTGGTCGAGATAGACTTCGATGGGGTCCATGGGACGGGCATCCACTTAAGCCGGGACATTTAGTAATTTCAATGGGTTAAATTTTGCAGGTGGGCTACCAACTTAAGGCGGGACAGTTTTATGTCCAATATGTTATGTCGATCGCGATGCCGCCAAGATCCTGAAGTCCGAGGCGATAACTAAAGTGTCCCGGCTTAAGTGGATACCCGCCCTTGCCTTTTTTAAGGTCTCTCAAGCGTTCAATCACATGAGCGTTTTCATAATAATTTCATTTTATGTTACTATTTTCCATCGATCAAGTGTTTTTATTCAATACTTTTATGAGCTTAAAGCAGAGCTGTCGAAAGCTCGGATAGCGGGGTCAAGTCTTGCCTTTTGACTTTGCGGATATAGTTCAGCTAATTGAGAACCGGACCTACGCAGTGATATCCCTGGGAGCGCCGCACCCCAGTGCGGCATTTGTAGTGAGGGCCGCACTGGGGTGCGGCGCTCCCAGGAGGCCAGTGGCAACGAATGTCTGGATAACCATTAGCGGGACTATAGTGGGTCAAGTCTTGTCTTAATTACTGTAAGCGTTCACCCCCCTCCCCCTAACCCCCTCCCACAAGGGGAGGGGGAATACGCTAAGTAGCTGTTTTGCAATAACTCCCTCCCCCCTTGTGGGGGAGGGTTGGGGTGGGGGGTCTGAACGGTTACTAATTACTTACCCGTTTTCAACTGCTGCCAGTATTTCTCGTAAATGGGCAGCGCCTTGCCGACATCGATTTGAAACTCGGCGTTTTTCAGATCCTCCTCAGTCGGATAGGCAATCCGGTTATTGCGCACCTTCTCCGGCAATAGTTCGATCGCCGCCAGATTGGGAGAGGTATAGCCGACCTTCTCTGTGATGATTTTGGCGATTTCGGGACGGAGTACAAAGTCGATAAATTTATGGGCTGCCTCCAGATGTTCGGCGCCGCTGGGAATCACCATGCTGTCCAGCCACATCGACACCCCTTCTTTGGGATAAATATATTGGATTTTGGGATTTTCCTGATTGGCCAGATTGGCATCGCCGTTCCAATCCATCCCTAATGGCACTTCGCCGGACAGGTATAAAGATTTGGGCGATTCCGCGTTAAAGACCCGTACGTTCGGCAAAATCCGGGTAAGTTTTTCATAAGCGGCGCGAAGCTGATCTTCATTGGTGCTGTTGACGGAATAGCCAAGGACCTTCAGTCCCATGCCAAGGACCTCCCGCATATCGTTCAACAGCAACAGCTTTTTTTTATAACCGGGATCCCAGAGATCGGCCCAGGCGGTCACTTTTTGCGGATCGACCGTCTTGGTATTGATGGCGATTCCCGTAGTGCCCCATAGATAGGGAATGCTGTAGTCGTTATTCGGATCGTAAGGCTGGTTTAACAGGCGTGGGTTCAGATTGCCGAGATTGCTTAAGCGGGTTTTGTCGATTTTTTGCAACAGTCCTTCCCGGCGCATGCGATCGACGTAATAGGTGGACGGCACCACCAGATCGTAGCCTTTGCCATTGAGGGTCTTGACCTTGGCGTACATGGCTTCGTTGCTGTCATAGGTCGAATATTTCACCGTGATGCCGGTTTCCTTGGTGAACTGGTTGATCACTTGCTTGGGCAGATATTCCGACCAGTTGTAAACCACCAGGGTCTCGTCGGCGGCAAAGGCCGTGGTAAGCCAACTGCAGAGCAGGAAGAACAGCGGTTTCATCGATCTCATCGATTTTCCCCTTGTGAAGGCCAGGTGAACAGGCAAGAGCAGTACACAGGCGCATGGCTGGCGCCAGGCGGCTTGTAGCATAACTTATATAGTGTCTGGCTGAAAACCCTACTGACTGGCCGGCGCCGGCTCGATGTCGGGTTACGGCGCGCCTAACTGGTCATGCCCCGTAGCCCCCATGTCGGGTTACGACGCGCCTGTAACCTCTCTGCTATTGGCTGACTGGGTAGGGGGCGCGTCTAACCCGACCTACGGGAGGATTTTCACGGTAACCCGACCTACGGGGATTTTCTGGGTCGTTAACTCCCTCTTCTTGCCGCACTGCAAAATTCCCAGTATCTTGGCCCATCTTCGACCCGTCTCGACTGGAGGGATCAGTCGCTGTCATGAACGCCGATTTTCTGGATTTTGAAAAACCTATTACCGAGCTGGAAGACAAGCTCGAACAACTGCGCCGTCTGTGCAACGATACCGATCTGGATATCAGCGACGAGATGGCGCGCCTGGACGCCAAACGCCAGACGCTGACGGAATCGATCTTCGGGGCGCTGACATCCTGGCAGATCGCCCAGATCGCCCGCCATCCCGAGCGCCCCTATACCCTGGACTATATCGAGCACATTTTTACCGGGTTTCAGGAACTGCACGGCGACCGCGCCTTTGCCGACGATCCCGCCATCGTCGGCGGGCTGGCGCGGCTGGACGGTCAGCCGGTGATGCTGATCGGCCATCAGAAAGGCCGCGACACCAAGGAAAAAATACTCCGCAACTTCGGCATGCCCCGGCCGGAAGGTTATCGCAAGGCCTTACGGCTGATGCAACTGGCCGAGCGTTTCCAACTGCCCCTGTTGACCTTTATCGATACGCCGGGCGCCTATCCCGGCATCGGCGCGGAGGAACGCAACCAGAGCGAGGCCATTGCCCGTAATCTATTCGTGATGTCGCAACTGCGTACCCCCATTATCTGCACGATTATCGGCGAGGGCGGTTCCGGCGGGGCGCTGGCCATCGGCGTGGGCGACCGGGTATCGATGCTCCAGTACAGCACCTATTCGGTCATTTCCCCGGAGGGTTGCGCTTCGATCCTGTGGAAGAGCGCCGACAGGGCTCCCGAAGCGGCGGAGGCGCTGGGCATTACGGCGGATCATCTGAAAAAGCTCAATCTGATCGATACCGTGATCGAGGAGCCGCTGGGCGGGGCGCACCGCAACAGCGAACAGATGGCGGAGGAATTGAAAATCGTCCTGCTGCGAACCCTGGAGGAGTTGAATAAAGTGCCATTGGACGAGCTGCTGGAACGACGCTATCGGCGTTTGCTGAGCTATGGGATGTTCAAGGAATAAAGCCCGCCAGCCGCTTGCGCAACTCCGGCACGGGCTGCCAACGGGTATCACCGACCGGCCATGATGCACGATCACCTCAACCTCGAAGCCTTATTGCTGGCATTGCGCGAAGCCGGGTTGCCGGTAGGCGTCACCGAGGTGCTGCGGCTGCAACAGGTCTTCGACCGGCAGCCGGATTTCGCCGGCGGCGACCATGAGTACAACCGGCGACGGCTGAAAGCCTTGCTGCGCGCCGTTCTGGTCAAGAGCCAGAAGGATCGCGCGGCGTTCGAGCGGGTTTGCGACATCTGGCTGAAACGCGCCGAACAGGATTTGCAAGCCTATCTCAAGCCGGAACCATCGGCTTTACCTGATGCCAAGCCGGCTGCCGTCGTTACCAGTCCTGCTGTCGGCCGGTCCCGGCGCGGTTGGCTGATCGCCGCGGTGATCGTTTGCCTGACTGTGCTGGTAATCGGCGGTTACTTTTTCCCGTGGCCTACCGCCCCTCCGCCGCTGCCTGTTGTTGAAGCGCCGCCCGAGCAACCGCTCAAATCCACCCAGCCTATTCCCCGGCCGGACCTGCGGCAGAAGCTTTTCACCACCTGGATGCCCACGCTCGCCGTAACGTCGCCGGCGGCGAAGTGGACCGGCTGGCCGGCGTTGGGTCTGGGTGGATTGGCCCTGCTGACGGCGGGTGCACTTTGGTTCACTCTGGGCCGGAAACGCTGGCTGCCGGAGTTCAAACCGGAACCCACCCGCCCCGGTCCGCCCCGAGTGTTCCTGCAACCGCCGAAGCTGAGTGGCCCGCAACTGCTGGACGCCCGCCAGCAGGAAGCGCTGGTCTGGGGCATAGGCCGGTTCATCGCCGATGAACCCAGCCGTCATCTCGATCTGCCCGCCACGGTCGAAGCCACCGCACGCCGGGGCGGCATCCTCACGGTGCAGCATCAACGGGCCTCCTATCAACGCGAAGTCTGGCTGTGGCTGGACGAGACCGTCGAGGATTCCGCCCTGTTGCGGCTGGCCGATGAGATCGAAGCCATCCTCCATGCCTACGGACTGGTGGCGGAGCGGGCGCTGTTCCGGGGCATCCCGGATCGTCTGGTGACGCCGGAGGGAGCGGTGTTCGCTCCCCACGAGATCGACGAGCGCCGCGACCTGGCGCTGGTGGCGGTGCTCACCGACGGACGCGCGCTGGCCCGCCAGTATGCCGTCGATGATCGGCGCACGCGCATCGATGCCTTGTTGCGCGGTCTGTCGCACTGGCCGCAACTGGCCTTCGTCGATTTTTCCGCCGACCGTAATAACCTGGCCTGGATGCTGGCGAAACACGATCTGGAGCGAATCGCGCCCGCCGGTCTGGCGGCCTTTCTCGGCGGCAGTACGGCAATCAAACCGTTGCAGGATTGGGGCCATGACGATACCGCTTGGGCGGCGGTCTGCGCGTTGGCGCCGGCTTCGGTGGACGAAGCCACCGCCCTGACGTTGCGGCGACGGCTCGGCCTCGGTGTTTCGCCGTGGGCCTTGCGGGACTTGCGCGACGAAGCGGCGGGGCCCGGCGGGCGATTGCAATGGAGTCCCGACCGACGGGTTGAACTGCTCAACTGGTTGCGGGACGCCGAGACCCATCCGGCTGGCGGCATCGCCCAGGACAGTCTGCTCGATCGGGCGCTGCAATTCTGGGAAGAACGCTATGAACTGGAGATAGAGCGGCGCTTGGCCAATGATGGCGTTGTGTCTTTCAAGGCTACGCCTGCCCATCGCCAGATGGTGCTGGAATACAACCTGATTTTGCTCTGGCGGCGGCCTGAAGTCGCGATACCCGAACTCTATCGGCTGCATCAGGGATCATTGCAAGCTGTGATCGAACGGCAACTCAGCCGCCTGGCGCCGCTTGGCGGCGGCGGAAAGGGATGTATCCAACTGCCCTGGCGCTGGGAGCAGCGCTCGGCGGTCGAGCAGGCGATGTTGCAGGCCATGGGATTCGGCGGCCGTATGGCGGTGGTACGGCTGCGCAAGCCGGGCCGCCTGTGGCTGGGATTGGGCATCTGTCTGGGGCTGATGCTGGGAGAATGCTGGACCGCCTGGCAAAGTCCGACGGTATTGCCCGGCGGGCCACCGGTCATCGTGCATGGCCCGGAAAAACCGGCGGATGCAGGGGACCGGACCGAATCGGCAGCCGACCGCTGGCGGGTGTCCGTCCATACGCGCAAAACCTTGGAGTCCACGGAAACCGTGCCGGCCGCTCAAGTGACAGTGAACTGGAGCCGGCAGGAACGGCGCTGTGTGGAGACCTTGGAGGACGGAGCGGAATTATGGCGCTGTGGTCAGGTGGAGGCAGGGCCGTTGGCCGCCGATATCCAGCGCAGCTTGGTGGTGTTGGTGGCCAAACCGGGCGATGCCGCCATAGCAGATCTGGCCATCGATCTGCTCACCAGCGGCGGTGCGGACGTGGTGTTGATCGATCCGAACTGGCCACGCCAGCGGCAGGCGTTACTGGGACTGCATGAACGATTGGGAGACGGACAGCAGTTGCTGGTCTTCACGGCGGGTAAGCCGGCGCAGACAGCCGGTCTGCTGCTTTCCGGCGGAGCGAGCGCCTTGCTGCGCGCTGGCAACTGGTCGGCATTGACGCAGGCGCTGCGTTTCGAGGGTGTCCGCTCTGTGGCTAAGCTGCCGGATGTGGCAGTGGAAGGTGATAAGGAATGCCTGCTGCGCGGCATTGGCGGTTGTCAACCGATGGAAGAAACCGACCAGAACGGCATCACCTTCATTCGGATCTGTCCGGGTGAGTTTATGATGGGGTCGCCGGATAGCGAGAAAAACCGTTACGACAGTGAAGGCCCGGCGCATAAAGTTAAAGTGGGCGAGTTCTCGATGGGCAAGTACGAAGTAAAGGTAGGACAGTTCAAAAAATTCGTAGAATCGACTGGTTACCGGACCGAAGCGGAGAAAGGCGGCGGCTGTTATGTCTGGACTGGAAGCACAGGAAAGTACGATGTCAGTAAGAACTGGCGGGATCCAGGAGTTCCACAAACCGATGACCACCCGGTGGTTTGTGTCAGTTGGAATGATGCCAATGCCTACGTGGAATGGCTGACGAAGCAGACAGGGCAGCCTTACCGCTTGCCGACCGAAGCAGAATGGGAATACGCCGCCCGCGCCGGCACGCAGACACGTTATTCCTTCGGCGATGATGAGAGGCAGTTGGGAGATTATGCCTGGTTTTCGGAGAACTCGAATGATCATGCCCACCCCATCGGCCAGAAGAAGCCCAACCCCTGGGGGCTGTACGACATGTACGGTAATGCCTGGGAATGGGTGCGGGATTGTTATCATAACAATTACAAAGGTGCGCCGACG
The DNA here is from genome assembly GCA_903844665.1 of uncultured Pseudomonadota bacterium. Taxonomy (GTDB): domain Bacteria; phylum Pseudomonadota; class Gammaproteobacteria; order Competibacterales; family Competibacteraceae; genus CAIMUS01. Next base: position 22,726 of record CAIMUS010000010.1, on the reverse strand, counting down.
GATGGCAGCGCATGGGAAGCTGACAACTGTGAGTTAAGGGTGCTGCGGGGCGGCTCCTTCGACGTCGGGGCCTGGGTCCTGCGCTCCGCGGTCCGGGGCAGGGGCACGCCCGAGAACCGGGACGGGAAGGGCGGCTTCCGCTGTGTGCGAGGATCGCGCCGCCAGCCTTGACGCTTGACGCTTGACTCTTGACCTTTTACCCCGCGAAGCGGGGTCGGCGGCCAAATTTACAATTTGTCATTTTGTTAATAACAATTTGTCATTGTCATTGTCATTTTGTCATCACATCCCCTATCAACCGATGGTCAAAAGCACCCCCCGGTAAGCGCGCAGACTGCGCGCCAGCCGGTCGGGACCCAGCGTGTCGGCATTGTGCAAGCGCTGGCGCAACCGCCGTTTGGCCTTGGGACCCGGCAATAACCCTGCCTGGCTGACCCGGAAGCCGAGATACGTACTGGGTTGGGCGGTGGGCTGTACGGCCTGACGATGCGGATTCAATTCCAGCCGCCGTTCACTACGCAGCCATTCCCGAATCGTTTCACGGGCCTCTTCCAGCGCCGCGCGGTCGTCGCCGAACAGGGTGAAATCGTCCATATAGCGCAAATAAGCCAGTAGCTTCAGCACCCGCTTGACGTAATGGTCGAGACCGTCCAGATACAACCCGCCCGACCAGTGACTCAAATAACCTCCCAGCGGCAAACCGCAACCCGGCGGCACCGGATCGTCTTGCAGTTTAAGCGCGGCCACCGCCAGCGGCGACTGATACACCTGACCACCGGCGGCCAGCATACGCGCGATCAGATCCAGGGTTCTGGAATCCTGCAACCGGCGGGCGAACAACTCATACAGGGTCTCATGATGAATCGAGGCGAAATAACGGTGCACATCCAGCGACAGGCGGTAACGGTAACGCCGGGTCCAACTTAAATATTGCAACACCGCCCGATGGGGTCCCCGTCCGCGGCAACACGCATAACTCTGGTCGATAAAGCCCCGCTCGTAGGTCGGCGCGATCTCGTTCAGCAGGGCCTGTTGCACGATGCGATCGACGATAGCGGGGGCCGCGATCAGGCGGGTTTTGGGATCGCGCACCACGGACAGACGATAGGGTGCTGGCCGATAGAAACCATGGTGCAAAGACCGGTACAGGCGGATGATATGGGTATCGGCATCCAGATCGAAGGTCGCCATGTGCGGTTGCCGCCGTTTACCACGGCTACACAACAGCCAGGCCACCCAAAGGGACTCCAGGCTGCTCAACCGTTCGAATGAACCTGCCGGAACTGAACGCATCGTCGAACCACCCCGGCGCTACGCGCCACCCCTCCTTATCCAAGGAGGGGAAAATTCCACAACCGGTATAGGAGCGCTATATAAAGAAGGGTGCCCGCCCGGACGTTCGCCGCAAGGCTACCAGAACGGGCGGGCGGGGGATGTCGGGGAACCAGCCCCGGTCAGACCCTGCATGGTGCTCGATAAGCAGCATGTTGGCGGCGCGATCCTCGCACACAGCGGAAGCCGTTGTTCCTGTTCCGGTTCTCGGGCGTGTTCCTGTTCCGGTTCGCGGAGCGCAGGTTCCTGGCCCTGTTGTTGAAGGAGCCGCCCCGCAGCACCCATTCAGCAAGATCGGGATTCATTGGGCCTGACGGCCGGTATTGTAGCCGCATTTGCGTAAACATTCACACCCCTCCCCCTAACCCCCTCCCTCAAGGGGAGGGGGAATAGGCTAAACGGCTGTTTTGCAAAAACTCCCTCCCCCCTTGTGGGGGAGGGTTGGGGAGAGGGGTCTGAACGGTTACGCATTTGCCGGTGCTTTTGTAGGAGCGGGCTGGCTCGCGAACAGCGCGCAACGTAACCGTTTAGTCCCCTCTCCCCTGCTTGCAGGGCTGACAAGGGTAGGTATTGATGCTTTCCCCTCCTTATCCAAGGAGGGGAAAAATCGATACCTCCCCCCTGTTTGTGCAAGCGGGGAAGAGGGAGCTAAACGATTACGTTCATTTCGTGTCTTATGACGACATCGAAGAGCGCTTTGAGAAAGACTGGAGAGTTTTGCATGAGCAAGCGAAAAAATGAACTCAGGAGCGATGCTGAATTAGCGACTGTGATCCGCTCAGCCAGCGTCGAAGATTTCTTCGAGCGGGGTAAGAAAATTGCACGAGAGGCGGATTCAGCCAAACCGATTCGGCCAGAGCGAATTATTAGCTTCGAGGATCCCGTGGAGCTTTTGGACTATCTTGAACTGGAAGCCATTAGAAAACGCAGCCAGCTTACAGAGGAATCAGCGGCTACCCTGGCCGAAGAGATCGACCGTGAGGTCTGGTCGAATGTCAAATCCAAATTATCGGGGTAGTGGGTGATGTCCGAACGACAGCCGATTGTCGTCGATACGAATATTGTGTTCTCAGCTTTACTGCGGACTCAATCCAGCTTTGCCGACATACTGTTGGGCACTGAGAACCGCTTTTTCGTTTGTGAGCAAGTCGTCATAGAGCTGTTTAAGCTTAAAGAAAAATCTGTGTAATCCTTTAATCTGCGTCAATCTGCGGTTCAGACTGAATGGTGGCGTTCGGACCGCGCATTAACAAGGTTTGAACCGCAGATTAACACTGATGAAGAGGTCTGAACCGCAGATTAACACTGATGAAGGGATTACGCAGAAAGAGCCGGAAACGCTCCGCCAAAGGCTCCGCTTATTCCGGCCTACGCCCTACGGGTCAAAGGTCAAGGATCAAGCGTCAAGGCTGGCGGCGCGATCCTCGCACACAGCGGAAGCCGCCGTCCCCGCCCCGGTCCCCGGGCGCGCCCCTGTCCCGGCCCGCGGAGCGCAGGTACCTGGCCCCGACGTAGAAGGAGCCGCCCCGCAGCACCCTACGCTGACAATTGTCAGTTTCCCACGCGCTCCCATCCGCTGGCGCATCCTTGTAACTGTCATGATAACAATCCTGCGCCCATTCCCAGACATTGCCGTGCATGTCGTACAACCCCCAGGGATTGGGCTTTTTTTGACCGACCGGATACGCTCCATCCTCCCAGTTTTTGCCAAACCAGGCATAATCCCCCAACTGACTCTCGTCATCGCCGAAGGAGTAGCGCGTCTGCGTACCCGCCCGGCAGGCATATTCCCATTCCGCCTCGCTGGGCAGCCGATAGCCATCAGCACGAGCATCGCATTGCCATGCGTCGCTTGCGTCCTTGTGGTAGCAGGGTTGCAAACCCTCTTTTTTCGACAAGCGGTTGCAGAATTCAATCACGTCATACCAGTTAACTTGATTGACAGGCCGTTCGTCGGCTTCCCCTTCCGGCCAGCCGGGATCATTTCCCGTGATCTCTTGGTAAAGCCGCCGGGTGACCGGATAACGCATGCAGCGGAAGGCGGGGACATGAACTTCGTGGACGGGTTGCGACCAGTCGAACTCGGTGCTTCCCATGCGAAAGACGCCATCAGGAATATCGACCAGTTCGACGAGTGAAGGCGGCGGAGGGGGCGGCGGAGGGGGCGGTTCACGTATGATTTCGGCTATCGGTTCTCCCCCATGAGCCAAGGCCACGGCGATCCCCAGCAGCGCCACGAAGCTCATGATGGCGACCAGGGATGAAGCCGGAACCAGCACGGCGCCCAAGCTCAGACAGACGCCCAGGGTGATCGCCAGCCAGGGGGGAAGGTAGTCGAGGCGGCGCAGAGTCAATACGGGCTGCAAAGCTGCTGCGGTAGGTTTAGACTTGTCCTCATTCATACGCAGCTTGTGGTTCAGCAATCCAGTTCAACCGGCCTACCCGACGAACGATCACGCTCAAATATGATATCTTCGCCAGTTAGGGGGGAAACGCGAAAGAATTCAACCAGTTCTTTGCCAGAAGCTACTGCTTCAGGCGACAGCAGGGGTTTTGTTCGTTGGCCTACCTGCTCCATCATTTGTTGAGTAGAATTGGATCGAGTCATTAAAATGTCCTTTAGTTTAGTGATAACACTGGCATTATAGTAGCCGTTGGCGCGCCGGGTTAGCGTCGCGTAACCCGATCTGCCGGCATAAATACCGACCCCATGGAGGCATAAGGTGATTTCTGGCAAAGGTGATACCGGAAAGTCAGGTATGGGTGGGTATGGATTCCCCTCCTTGGATAAGGAGGGGTGGCGCGCAGCGCCGGGGTGGTTCGATCGTGCGGACGTGCCCCCCCGCCCTTCGGGCACCCCCCCTTGGCAGGGGGGGAATAAAGACTGGACCCACAGGTATAATCTTTTCAGGAAATCACCTAAAAGAAAATCTCATGACAAAGTCAAAAATCTTCGTCAGCTACAGCCACAAAGACAGCCAGGCGCTGGAACAATTACAACCTTTTTTGAAACCCCTGGAGCGGGACCGGCTTATCGAGGTCTTCATAGACACGGGCATCAAGCCGGGTGAAGACTGGAACAAGAAAATCATCGAGGCGCTCGATACGGCCACGGCTGCTGTGTTGTTCATTTCCCAGGATTTTCTTGCCTCCGACTTCATCTATGACAAGGAACTGCCGCGCATCCTGGCGCGTGAGGCGGCGCGCGAACTGACCGTGCTGCCAGTGTTTCTGCGAGTTTCCGACGTCAAAAATTTCGACAAACTCGCCCGCTTTCAAGGGATTGGAACACCGGATAAACCGTTGCTGGCCCGTAATACCCATGAGCAAGAGCAGTTGTACCTGGAGCTTACCGAGCGCATCCGGGAATTGGCCGGTACGGTTCAAACCTCCACTCCGCCGCCTGAACCGCCTCCCAGACAACTCGCGCCATACCCCGCCGGCTCTCGAACTTATCAACTCACCGTCCATCTGGCGCGGCATGGCAACACGCTCGATGCCCGTTACTATCTGCCGGGAACCGACGCCATCGCCGCCGGCAGTCATCCCTGGCAGGATATACCGGCATCGCAGAATCCAGCCGGCGAAACCCTCTTCAAATTGCTCTTCGGAACCGGGGAATCCTGGGAAAAAGTGTCTCGCGCCCTGTTTCGGCAATCGCCGCCGCTCAATCCGATCTGGGCGCCGGTCCGGCTGCGCATCTGTACCGATAATTCGGTATTGCTCCGTCTGCCGTGGTGCCTGACCAAATGGGATGACTGGCTGCTGGTGGATCGTGGCTGGGAGTTCACCACTACCCATGTCATCGATCCAAGCGAGGATTGCGCTACTTATGCTCCTTGCGAGGTGCTGATAGTTGCCCCACAGGCGGAGGTGAACGGTATCAAACCCGACTCGGAACATCCTGATGCTATCAAAGAGGTACTGCAAAAAGTCTGGCCTACCGGGCGTCAACCCGATTATGTGCGGATCGTGCGTACCCGGTCGGCGCTGGAAAACGCCTTGCTCGGCATGCGCTCACATCTGCTGCTTTATGTTTACGGACACGTGTCCGGCACGGCGGACCGTCCCGCTTTGCTGCTGGATGATGGCGCGATCCGGCTGACCGAACTGGCCGACCGGTGCAGCGAACTGCAAACCTACCCGGCGGTGATTTACCTGAACACCCCCGCTTCACCCGATCCCGGACCTTCTCCAGGCCGGCTGCTCGGCGAAGTGGCGTCGCTGGTGATCTGGCGGCGGAGCAGGGAATGGGGACCGGAAGCAACGTCCCAGGCGGTTACCTGGCTGAGCCGCTGGCTCGGGCAAGGTGAAGACCCGCTCACCGCCCTGCACGCCATCAAGAAACAGCAGGACGCAGGCCAAGCCGCAACGCTGGCGGCGCACAGCACTTACCGAACCTGGAAAACCCATACCTATTCGCCAGACCCCCGCAAACAGTATGCCTACCTGGTGCTGGATCGGGATGAGCAGAAAGCTCAGGTCGGCAAGCATCTGAAGGAACTCGTTCGCAGCGACAAACGGCGCGTCATGGCGCTGGTAGCCTATGCTGCTCCGGGCAATCTGCTCGGCTCACTGCATGAGCAACTCCGCCATTATCTGGAGCTGGAAGTCGCAGATGTTGCGGAGATCAACTGGCCACCACTACAGTTCCCTGAAAACCGGCAAAATCTGCAAAGCAATCTGGAATATGAACTGGGACTGCAACTCGCTCCGGACGATTACGAACCGGTCATAAAATTTGTGCTGCGCCGCCATGCTCCTCGCGTGACCGGCACAGGCAAAAAAGCGGTACTCTGGCTGAACTGGGGTATTTTCGGCGACGGCGCCAATCACCAGATGGCGCTCAAGCCGTCGGAACTTGAGACGTGGTTGCGCTTCTCCAGCAGCTTTCTATGCAGCCACTGCCCCGACGATCTGCGTATCGTTTCCTATGTCGCCATCGAGGCGAAAAGCGACAAATTGGAACGCCTCGCCCAGATTCTGCAACAATACGGCTGGCAGAACTGGTGCAGGCATCCCGCCTTTCGGCTGAGCGCGCTGCCGCCCCTCGACAACGTAGCGGAAAGCCATCTGTACGATTACCTGGTGGATGGCAACACCGGCTGCGATCCCGATATTCAGTCCGAAGTCGCCGAACGTCTGATTGCCGCCAAGGGTGGCGATTTCGAGCACACCATCGACCTCATCCGGGAAGCGGAAAATGGCTCCTGGCGTAACCTGCTGTCCAAACTCCGGCGGGAACAAAGTGTCACCCTGCCCACCGATGACGAACGGTTTTAATGATGCAGCCCAGACCTATGCCCCCCTTCGAACTGCTGGAACCCGCCGATCGTAATCCCGACCGCCGCCAGGCGCTGGCGCAGCGGACTCTGCCCGAAACTCTCGGCAGTCACCGCGCCGCCGCCCGACATTATCAGCCGGATGCCGGTCTGGTGGACGCCGTCAATGTCGCCCTGGCGGTCGGCGCGCCCTTGCTGCTGACCGGCGAACCCGGCACCGGCAAGACCCAGGTCGCCCATTACCTGGCCTGGTATTTCGAGGTCGAGTTATTTTCGCTCTACGTCCGCAGCAGCACCACGGCGGAAGATCTGCTCTACCACTTCGACGCCGTCGCCTATCTGCACGCCGCCAGCGATCCCGCCAACCGGGGGCAGATACCGGGCAAAGCCGTGTTTATCGATAAGGGACCGCTGTGGCTGGCATACGAAGCCGGCGGACCGACGGTGGTGTTGATCGACGAAATCGACAAGGCGCCGCGTGATTTTCCCAACGATCTGCTGAACGTCCTCGATCAACACGAGTTCGTCGTTCCCGAGTTGAAGCAGAAAGTCAATCGGGGAGAACAGCCGCCGCCGGTGGTGGTCATCACCAGCAACAGCGAACGGCGACTGCCGGAACCGTTCCTGCGCCGCTGTATCTTCCATCACATTGAGTTTACCGAGGAACTGCTGCGCCGCGCCGTCGCCGCCCGCGGCGGCGATTTCCCCAACCTGCCCGATGACGTGCGGGAAGCGGCGATCCAGCGCTTTCTGGAACTGCGGGGGCGGGAAGTCCGCAAGAAACCGGCGACGGCGGAATTGCTGGTTTGGCTGACCGTGCTGGCGGCGCGCGGTTGGGTGGATGCCAGAAAGTTGACTCACTGCCCGCTGATCGATCTGCCTGCGCTGTCCACCCTGCTCAAGGATCGGGACGATGTGGCGGTGCTGCGATGACGACAGCCGGTTTGGCGCGCCCGTGGGAGCGCGCCTGCTCGCGAACCGGGCGTGCGGCGGTTACACTGGAATCCAATGCCGGACGGACATCGCCCACCCTTTTTCCGCGACTTCAGGAGATCCTATGAAATATCTTAAATCCGTGGCGGCCTGGCCACTTTCCCTGTTGCTGCTGTTGCAGAGTATCCCCCTGCTGGCGGCGGAACTGCCGGACTTCCGGCAGGTTATCAAGGAATATGGCCCGGCCGTGGTCAATATCAGTACCACGCAGAAGCCGTCCGGCGGCGCTCCCTTCCGGTTTCCGGGCGCTCCCAACCTGCCGGAAGATAACCCCTTGAACGAATTCTTCAAGAAGTTTTTCGAGGAAAGGCCGGATATGCCGCAACGCGAAACCCAATCGCTGGGATCGGGCTTCATTATTTCGGCGGATGGTTATGTCATGACCAACGCCCACGTCGTCAAGGACGCCGACAAAATCATCGTGCGGATGCTGGATCAGCGGGAAAAGCCGGCGAAAGTGGTGGGCACGGACGAACGCACCGATGTGGCCCTGCTCAAGATCGAGGCCGATCGGTTGCCGGTGGTGAAGCTTGGCGATTCCGACAAACTGGAAGTCGGCGAATGGGTCATGGCCATCGGTTCCCCCTTCGGACTGGACTATACCGCTACCGTAGGCGTGGTGAGCGCCCTGGGCCGCAGCCTGCCGAGCGATACCTATATTCCCTTTATCCAGACCGACGCCGCCGTCAACCCCGGCAACTCCGGCGGACCGCTGTTCAACCTGCAAGGCGAGGTGATCGGTGTCAACTCTCAGATCTTCAGCCGCAGCGGAGGTTATATGGGCCTGTCCTTCGCGATCCCGATCAAAGTGGCGATGCAGGCGGCGGAGCAATTGAAGACTCAGGGACATGTCACCCGCGGCTGGCTGGGGGTGCTGATCCAGGGCATCAATCAGGAACTGGCACAATCCTTCGGCCTCGACCGACCCCATGGCGCCCTGGTGTCGCAGGTGCTGCCCCTCAGTCCGGCGGCCAAAGCGGGCATCAAGGCCGGCGACATTATCCTCAGTTTCGACGGCAAGCCGATAGAGCAATCCTCGCAATTGCCGCCGCTGGTCGGAGCCATGCCGGTGGGCAAGACGGTGAGTTTGTCTGTGTTGCGGGACGGCAAGACCAGGACGGTGGATGTCACGATTGAAAAACTCAAGGAAGAAGAGGAGCAGGTCGCCAGCAAAGGCAAGGGCGGCAAGACGCAACAGGGCAAGCTGTTGAATATGGCGCTGAGCGACTTGAATCGGGAACAGCGCCGGGAACTGGATCTGGGCGAGCGCGGCATTCTGGTTGAAGAGGTGGGTGATGGCCCCGCCCAGGACGCCGGCATCCAGCCGGGCGACGTGATCCTGGCGATCAATCAGACCGACGTGAAAAGCACGGCCCAGTTTGCGGAGTTGGTCAAAACTCTGCCCAAGGGTAAAACCGTACCGGTATTGCTGCAACGGGAAGGAAACTCGCTGTTTCTGCCGCTGAAAGTATCTGATAAAGGCTAAACCGGCGACGGCCGTAAGAGGAGTCAATGATGCAACTGCAAGACCCGCGTCTGTTCCGACAGCAGTGTTATATCGATGGCGTCTGGGTGGAGGCCGACAATCGAGAGCTGATCCCGGTCAGCAATCCGGCCACCGGTGAAATTTTAGGCAATGTCCCCAGGCTGGGCGCCGCCGAAACCCGCTGCGCGATCGAAGCCGCCCAGGCGGCTTTACCGGGTTGGCGCGCCAGAACTGCCAGGGAACGCTCCGTCATCCTGCGGAAATGGTTCAACCTGATGCTGGAGAATCAGGAAGACCTGGCCGTGCTGATGACCCTGGAGCAGGGCAAGCCCCTGGCGGAATCGCGCGCAGAGATCGTCTACGCAGGCTCGTTTATCGAATGGTTCGCCGAGGAAGCCAAGCGCGTCTACGGCGATACCATCCCGCCCTATCTGCCGGACCGGCGCATCGTCGTGATCAAGCAGCCGATCGGCGTCTGCGCGGCCATCACCCCCTGGAACTTCCCCGCCGCTATGATCACCCGCAAGGCGGGCGCCGCCCTGGCCGCCGGCTGCACCATGGTGGTCAAGCCGGCCTCGCAGACTCCGTTCTCGGCGCTGGCCCTGTGCGAGTTGGCGGAACGGGCCGGGATGCCGCCGGGCGTGCTCAACGTAGTCACCGGCTCGGCCCAGGTTATCGGCGCGGAACTGACCGGCAATCCCAGCGTCCGCAAGCTGAGTTTCACCGGCTCCACCGCCACCGGTAAACAACTCATGGCCCAGTGCGCCGGCACGGTCAAGAAGCTTTCCCTGGAACTGGGCGGCAATGCACCCTTTATCGTCTTCGACGATGCCGACCTGGATGCCGCCGTGGACGGCGCTATCGCCTCCAAATACCGCAATACCGGCCAGACCTGCATCTGCGCCAACCGGCTGCTGATCCAGGACGGCATCTACGATGCCTTCGCCGCCGGTTTAAGCCAGGCGGTGCGGGAGAAACTCAAAGTGGGTAACGGCCTGGAGCCGGGCGTCGGTCAGGGTCCTCTGATCGACGCGGCGGCGGTGAAGAAGGTGGAAACCCATATCGCCGATGCGGTGAGCAAAGGCGCCCGCGTGCTGCTGGGCGGCAGGCGCCATGAATTGGGCGGAACCTTCTTCCAGCCCACTATTCTGACCGACGTCGACGCCGGGATGCTGCTGGCTCAGGAGGAAACCTTCGGGCCGGTCGCTCCGCTGTTTCGCTTTCATACCGAGGAGGAGGCGGTCAGCCTGGCCAACGCCACCGAATTCGGGCTGGCGTCCTATTGCTTCACCCGCGATATTGGCCGGGTCTGGCGGGTGGCGGAGGCGCTGGAATATGGCATGGTCGGGATCAACACCGGCTTGATTTCCACCGAGGTCGCGCCCTTCGGCGGCGTCAAGGAATCCGGCCTCGGGCGGGAAGGCTCCAAGTACGGCATCGAGGAATATCTGGAAATCAAGTACCTGTGCATGGGCGGCATCGAGCGGTAGGGTGCTGACAATGCAGGTGGACACGCCGTTCAGTCCAAGCTATCGGAGCCTGTTGTGCATTCCTGGTCTGCTCCTGCTGGCTGCCTGTGCGACAGCCCCACCAAGGAATGTCAATGACGCCTGTGCCATCTTCTCCGAGAAGGACGGCTGGTTTGCGGATACCAAAGCAGCCAGCCGGCGCTGGGGCGTGCCGATTCCGGTATTGCTGGCCATCGTCCGTCAGGAATCCGCCTTTGAGGCTGACGCCCAACCGCCGCGCACCCGGATTCTGTGGATTATTCCCGGTCCCCGGCCGTCCTCGGCCTATGGCTATAGTCAGGCGCTCGACGGCACCTGGGAAAAGTATATCCAGGCGACCGGAAATCACGGCGCGGATCGGGACGAGTTCGTGGACGCCATGGATTTCGTGGGTTGGTATGTGACTCAGACCTGGCGACGCAACGGCGTTGCCAAAAGTGATGCGTACCGCCAGTATCTGGCCTATCACGAAGGTCAGAACGCCTTTGCCAACGGCAGCTACCGAAGTAAACCCTGGCTGATGGAGAGGGCGCGGCAGGTCAGCCGCCAGGCCAGCCGCTACCAAGCGCAACTTGGCCGGTGTCAGCAGCGATTCGAGAGTTCGGGCAAGTCCTGGTGGCCGTTTTGAGACAGGTCAGACTGTCCAAAAGATATTTCACAGCAATTCTTCCCGTTGCTCATACTCGCCTTGCTCAGGCCGCTCCAGCGGCTCATCCCTAAAAGAACCGAAAGTTTTCTCAAAGAAACCGGGCGGCCAGCCAAGGTCTTCCGGTTTGGTCGCGGGTTTGGCCGTCACAGGCTGCATGATACAATCACTTCAAGATCCGTATCAATCAAGCCTGTGGGGACATCCAGCCGCAGCCGTCCATCGACGCCGGTATGGGTTTTTAATGCAATGCTGTTCATGTGAAACTCCTTAGCTTTTGAGTTACAGGAGGCAGGAACTATCCTACAACATCCAAAGGCCACAAAAGTCACGGCTGTCAGTTCCCCCGCCGCCGTCCCAACCATCCAAGCACTTTCTCTTTCAAACTCCGCTTCGCCGGGGCTGCCTGATTCCCGCTCTTGGGAAACGCCCCCAACCCGGCTTCTTCCCAGATTTGCCGGAGTTCCGCCTGGTCGGCGGGCGGTTCTCTTTCAAAAGTGTCCTTGTTTGAGAACCTTGTCAATTTCAGGGTCGGTTTTGTCGATCGTAGTTTGGATTTTATCGATCATGCGCTGAAAAACATCAGCATAGTATTTTGCTGATTCCAGGAAATCGACATAAGCTTGCCGATGTCTCCGCCTTGCTTCCGCGCTTGTATATTCCTGCCTTACGTTCGACGACATTCGCTTTGCTTTCCTGACGATTAGAACATCATCAATCTGCGTTGACGTTATCGAAATAGGAGTCATGTCAAGGAATTCGCAGACAAGGAAGTAGAGGGATGAAGGCACAGCAATCTTTAGATCACGGCTTGTTGCTACCGCCTCCTGGAACATCGTCTTATCGAGGTTGGTCTTGCATTCGGCACAGACATAACCCAGATGTGACTCAACGACTTCTGATTTATGAAAGTTCTTGTCAAAGGAAGTGATGATGAAAAGGCGCTTACCGAGAATGAAATCCTGATCCTTTGTTCGCAGTCTCGGATGTCCACCGTTTCCTGGAGTCGATAGCGATGAAGTAAAACTCAAGCCTGTGAAAGTGCTGCGTGGGCCAAACTCAAATGCCTGGTCGCCCAACTGCAAACTCCGATAGACAAGCTGAGGTAAGAACTCTTCAAGAATCGTGTTATCGAGCTTAAGTTGCCCTTTCTGCCGATAAAGAAAGTTCTCGGGGCTGTCGAAAATCAGATTCAATTCAATAAACGTTTTATACTGATTGGTTACCTCTACAAGTTGCCAGACCGTGTTTTCCTGCCCAGATTTTACGTTTTCAAGCGCGTGAATCCATTCACGATATCTTTCTATCGCCTCTATAACTCCAGGCTTATCGACAGGTGGGAGTCTGGGATTGCGAAGCAATGCTTCGAGTTTATCCAGATGCGGCGTGGGGAACATCGAATCAGGCTTTTTCAAAGGTTCATCTACCTCATTCTTTGACCATCATGACACAATCTCTTGTTTGATAATACCGGTAGCTCGAACTGTCGAAAAGAGGTGTTCCTTTGATATCATCGACTCTTTCCAGAGCCTCGACAATGAATGTACTGTTTTCCTGTGGGACTAGCGATACGGCGGCGTTAAGAGCATCACGAGCGACAGCCCTACCCACTGTCAATGCAATGGTTGCATCGCAGAGATGACGTACTTTGGCCAAGTTGAGAATATCCTCCCGGATGGCTTTTCCAAAGCGATTAACGAATATTCTCTTCTGCCGGAGGACGACCTCGAACAATCCTGAATCCCGAGCTATTCGCTCGATAATGTCTGCATTATAGAATGGGGCGCCAAGGACTCTCGATTCGTGGCCAACAATTAAGATAGCTCGGCCGTCGGAGGTCAGAACTCTGGAAAGTTCTTGAAGAGACCTTGCCATATCGATGCAATATTGAATGATTGTGAAGAAGCGATTTCCTCGATTGGCTCTGTTGGAACCAATCTCCGATCTTGCCACACGCAATAGGTCCCATCCCAAAAGTTCGACTGACCTGCGGTAATTTTGATGATAATTGAAAACATTAATATAAGGAGGAGACGTAATGGCGAAATCAATCGACTCATCTCTTAAAGGGAGTGCTCTGGCATCTTGCAGATCCGCTTTGATCGGTTGATCGGCAACTGGTAACCGTGTGACCAGTTCAGCTAACGCATTGAATTTACCCTGCACTAATCCGTTTGTTATGGAATTATTGTAGACGTCGAGGAGTACAATGAGCGCATTGCAGAGTATTTTGGCTTGGTCGTCGATCGAGTCCGCAATACGGATTACCTTGGTTTCGACGGCATCAGCCGAAAGGTGATCGTCTGCAAAAAGAATCATCTGAAACTCATCATCGATCCGATGCCGAAGTTCACTCAGAATTTTTTTTCTTTCTTCTGGCGTGGTGTTTGCAAACTCGTACACTTTACTGAAGCACCACGCCGCCGGGTTGATCTCGAATCCATAAGCGGCAAGGGACATGGCCGCAGCCTCATGTAAGACCGTACCGCTCCCCGCAAAGGGATCCAAGACCACAGAACCGGGAAGACAGTAGGCATCGAGCAAGCATTGAATAAGCTGAGGAGAGAATTGACCCCGCCAAGCAAAAAGATTGGATCGGATCTTGTCCTCGATATTCAGCAATCTCGGTGACAACTGTCTCGCGAATTCCTTCAACGTAATGTCCTCTTGATTTTGCTCAACGAATTAGCCAGGTAGGAGACAAGGTAGTAGAAAGCTATGGACCATCCAGAGCGCACTGATACCACAATAATGTTAAGCGGATTACAATTTACTTGACAGCCCGCAGTAGTTGTAGGAGTAGTAGGAGTAGGATGGGTAGAGCGGAGCGAAACCCATCATTATTCCCGCCGCCCGGCACTGATGGGTTTCGCTCCGCGTTGACCCCGCTCTACCCATCCTACGTCAATCTCATTTCCCCTTATAGTTTCCCGCCCGCTTTTCCAGAAACGCATTCACTGCCTCGATATGATCTTCGGTGTGATGGCACAGCGCCTGGAAACAGGCGCAGAGATCGAGAAAATCGGGCAGTTCCAGCCGCTGCGCCAGCTTCAGCAGGCGTTTGGTAAAACGCACGGTCTGCGGCGGTTTGGCGGCAATAGCGGCGGCCAGTTCCCCGGCGCGGGGCAGCAATTCCGCCGGTTCCACCACTTCCAGCAGCAGCCCGATTTCCCTGGCCTCGGCGGCTTTGACCAGGCGCCCGGTGAAAGTCAGCTCCGCCGCCCGCTGATACCCGACCAGACGCTGCAAAAACCAGGCGCCGCCATCGCCGGGAATGATCCCCAGATTGATAAAGGTTTCCCCCAGCACGGCCTGGGTGGAGCCGATGCGGATATCGCACATGCAGGCCAGATCGCAACCGGCGCCGACCGCCGGACCGTTCACGGCGGCGAGCAACGGGATTTCGGCGCCGTGCATCGCCAGCGGGATATTCTGAATCCCCTGCCGATATTGCCGCTGAATCTCCAGCGTCGTGCCGCCGAAGGTACCGCTACGGTCGCGCATTTCCTTGATATTACCGCCGGCCGAGAAAGCGCTGCCGGCGCCGGTCAGGATCAACACGGCAACCGCCTCGTCGCGATTGGCCCACTGGATAGTGGTGACGATATCGGTCACCAAGGCCGTGCCGGTCAGGGCGTTGCGCACATCGTCACGCTGAAAGGTCAGAACGGCGACCCGGTTTTCCAGGGTCAGGGAAGCATCCTGCAACTGCGGTAGATCGGACATCGACATCACCATAACTTGTTATTTAACGAGAGAACACCCGGTCGGGTCGAGGCGCGTAAAAGCCGGCCGGTTTCCTCCTGGGAACGCCGGCGTCCCCGCCGGCCAGCCTGGAAGCGCCGGCGTCCCCGCCGGCTACCGCGAATCCGGTCTCATAGCCAAGCACGGACGGCATGCCTCAGCCGGTACGCCGATTACGGGAGTTACCGTTCGGCGGCTTGCTTGCGGTCGCGGCGCCGGCGTCATCGATCTCCGCCTCCAGCCGCTTCATGAGTTCCCGCCGCCCTGGATTGTCCAGCGGCTGGCGCTGGTTGCCGGTGGCATCCGGGGGTTGCGGTTGCCTGCTCAGCGCTAACTGCAGTTGCTTGAATAAGCCCGTAATCCTCAGTTCCCAGGCACGCTGACTTTCCGGCGGCATATCGGCATAGATAAAGGCGATCACCCCGCCCAGCAGCGTAATGCCCCCCAGCAGCAGTATCAGGGGCTGGAGGAAGGCGACGCTCAGCAGGGTCAGAATAAGTAATAAATAATGCCTTATCTTCACATTGCCCTCCTAACCATAAGGATCGGACCACGGTAGCATTGAAATTGGCGTGACCAGTCGAGCGCGCTTCTAGACCGCGTAGTATGCAAAGGTACCGCAATCAGGTGACGGAATACAGCCTGACGGCTTATTCTGCCCTACGGACTCGCGAACAACCGGGTGACCGCCGACACTTCTTTTCGCGAGAGTGAGCATACACCTGAGTTATGTCCACTACAAAAGCCATAGGAATCAAGACGTATCCACCCAAATTGACTATACTATTGCAACGCGGCGCCCCACCGGGGTGCAGCGCTGCACCCCACGACTTCCTACCCTGCGCATCCAGGGAGCGGCCTGCAGGTTATGTATTGCGACTCACGTATCTCTCTGACTATCTCCCTGACGGGACGATGTCTCTAAAAGCAAACGAATCCGAGGATCAGGTATGGCCAACGAACCCTATGCAACCCAACCCGCGGGGGAGGAAACCGGTCCCCTGTTTGGCGATTTTCCCGCGCCTACCTATGAGGCATGGCGCAAAGCCATCGACAAGGCCCTAAAAGGGGCGCCCTTCGACAAGAAGCTCGTCACCCGCACCTACGAGGGGATCGACCTGCAACCCCTGTACCGCCTGGAAGACTGTAAGGATCTGCCCCAATTCGATACCCTTCCCGGCTTCGCGCCCTTCGCGCGCGCCGCCGAATTGCTGGGCTATGTCGGCAACCCCTGGGACGTCTGCCAGGAACTGCCCTACGGCGCCCCGGAAGCCTTCAACCAGGCGCTGCGCGCCGATCTGGAACGCGGCCAGAATGCCGTCAACCTGGTGCTGGACCGTCCCACCCGCTTAGGCGTGGATGCCGATCAGTCCGAGGCCGACGCCATCGGTCAGGGCGGCGTATCCATTTCCAGCCTGGCCGATCTGGAGCAGGCGCTCGCCGGCATCGACCTCGAACAGACCCCGCTTTTCATTCAGGCCAGCACCACGGCTGTGCCCATGGCGGCGCTGCTGCTGGCGCTGGCCAAACAGCGTGGCGTCGCGCCGGCCAAACTGCGGGGCTGCATCGGCATGGATCCGCTGGGCGCGCTCGCCCGTGAAGGCAGCCTGCCCCGGCCGCTGGAGCGGATCTACGACAGCATGGCCCGGCTGACCGCCTGGACGGGGGTCAATGCCCCCGGCTTACAGACCATCGCGGTGCAAAGCCAGCCCTATCATGACGGTGGCGGCACGGTCGTCCAGGAACTGGCTTTCGCCCTGGCGACGGCGGTGGACTATCTGCGGGCCATGCAGGCGCGCGGCCTGGAGGTGAATGCGGTCGCGCCGCGGCTTCGCTTCAATTGCTCCATCGGCTCCAATTTCTTTATGGAAGTCGCCGGTCTGCGCGCCGCCCGGATGTTGTGGGCGAAGATCGTGGCCGCTTTCGACGGCGATGCTCAGGCGCAGAAGATGAGCATCCACGCCCGCAGCTCGGCCTGGAACAAGACCGCGCTCGATCCTTATGTGAACATGCTGCGCGCCACCGTCGAAGCCTTCGCTGGCGTGGTGGGTGGTGTCGACAGTCTGCACATAGCGCCATTCGACGAAGTGATTCGCACCCCGGACGAATTCTCCCGCCGAATCGCTCGCAATGTTCATACCATCCTGAGGGAAGAGTGCAATATCCCGCGCACCATCGACCCGGCGGGTGGTTCCTGGTATGTGGAATGGCTGACCGACGCGGTCGCCCGCAAAGCCTGGAGCCTGTTGCAGCAGGTGGAGCAGCAGGGTGGTATGTACAAGTCCCTGCAGGCCGGTTTGCCGCAGACTCAGGTCGCGGAAGTCGCTGCCCAGCGGGCCGCCAATCTGGCCCGCCGCAGGGATGTCTTCGTGGGCGCCAATATGTACGCCAACCTTAAGGAAAAACCGCTGGAGGTTGCGCCGGTCGACGCCCAGGCGCTGCAACAGGAACGCACCGCCGCCCTGGCCCGGCAACGGGCTGCCGCCGATTCCGGTAAGCGCCAGGCGGCGCTGGAGGCGCTGGCCAAAGCCGGCGCTGGAATTATCGATGCGGCGATTCAAGCGGCGGGCAATGGCGCGACTCTGGGCGAGATCGCCCGGACCCTGCGCGCCGGCGACAGCGCCGGTCCCGAAGTCTATCCCGTCTGCATTCAGCGGGGCGCCGTCCCCTTCGAGCGGTTGCGGGAAGCGGCGGAGAGCTATGCCGCCCGCACCGGCTCCAGGGCCAAAATTTTCCTGGCCAACATGGGACCGCTGTCCCAGCACAAGGGGCGCGCCGATTTCGCCCGCGGCTTCCTGGAAGTCGGCGGTTTCGAGGTCATCGATCCCGACGGTTTCGCCGATGCCGATGCCGCCGCCCAGGCGGCGTTGGCCGCCGAGGCGCCGATCGTGGTGATCTGCTCCACCGATTCGACCTATCCCGAGCTGGCGCCGCCTCTGGTTAAGAAACTCAAGGCCGCCCGGCCGGATATCACCGTGCTGGTAGCCGGCTATCCGGCCGCTCAGGTGGAGGCATTGAAAGCCGCCGGCGTGGATAACTTCGTCTATCTGGGCGCCAATTGCCACGAACTGTTGCTCAATCTGCAAAAGAAAACGGGGGTCGTATCATGAGCAAAACACCGGATTTCACCCACATGGATTACGGCCAGGACTTCACCCCGGCCAGCTTCGAACAATGGCGCGCGGCGGTCGAACAGGCCACGGGGAAATCGCTGGAGGAACTGGTTTTCAGGACCATGGAGCAGATCGATATCAAACCCCTGTACACCTGGGACGATATCAAGAACCTGGAGCATCTGGGCTATCTGGCCGGCATTCCGCCCTTTCTGCGCGGCCCCTATCCGGCCATGTATGTCATGCGCCCCTGGACGGTGCGCCAGTATGCCGGCTTCTCCACCGCCGAGGAGAGCAACGCCTTCTACCGCCGTAATCTGGCCGCCGGGCAGAAGGGCCTGTCCATCGCCTTCGATCTGGCCACCCATCGCGGCTACGACTCGGATCATCCGCGCGTGGTCGGCGATGTCGGCAAGGCGGGCGTGGCCATCGACTCGATCCTGGACGCGAAGATCCTGTTCGACGGGATTCCGCTGGATAAGATGTCGGTCTCCATGACCATGAACGGCGCGGTGCTGCCGGTGATGGCCTTCTATATCGTGGCCGCCGAGGAGCAGGGCGTGCCGCACGCCCAACTGACCGGCACCATCCAGAACGATATCCTCAAGGAATATATGGTGCGCAACACCTATATCTATCCGCCGGAACCCTCGATGCGCATCATCGGCGATATCTTCGCCTACACCGCCCAGGAAATGCCCCGTTTCAACAGCATCAGCATTTCCGGCTATCACATGCAGGAAGCCGGCGCCACCGCCGATTTGGAACTGGGCTATACCCTGGCGGACGGGCTGGAATATGTCCGCACCGGCCTCAAAGCAGGCATGGATATCGATGCCTTCGCCCCCCGGCTGTCGTTCTTCTGGGCCATCGGCATGAACTACTTCATGGAAGTGGCCAAGATGCGGGCCGGACGGCTGCTGTGGGCCAAGATCATCAAGCAGTTCAATCCCAAGGAAGAGCGCTCGATGGCCTTGCGCACCCACTGCCAGACTTCCGGCTGGAGCCTGACCGAGCAGGATCCGTTCAATAATGTCACCCGCACCTGCGTGGAAGCGATGGCCGCCGTGCTGGGTCATACCCAGTCGCTGCATACCAACGCGCTGGACGAGGCCATCGCCCTGCCGACCGACTTTTCGGCCCGCATCGCCCGCAACACCCAGCTTTACTTGCAGGATGAAACCGGCCTCTGCAAGGTCATCGATCCCTGGGGTGGTTCCTATTTCGTCGAGGCCCTGACGGATGCCCTGCTGAAACGGGCCTGGAGCCATATTCAGGAGGTCGAGAGTCTGGGCGGCATGGCCAAGGCCATCGAAACCGGTCTGCCCAAGATGCGCATCGAGGAGGCCGCCGCCCGCCGCCAAGCCTACATCGACTCGGCCCAGGAGACCATCGTCGGCGTCAACAAGTACCGTCTGAGCAAGGAGGAACCGCTGGAAATCCTGGACATCGACAATACGGCGGTGCGGGAGGCGCAGCTTAGGCGGCTGCAGCAGTTGCGCGTCGGGCGCGACGAGGCCAAGGTGCGGGCGGCGCTGAACGCCATCACAGAAAGCGCCTCCAGCGGCTCGGGCAATCTGCTCGAAAAAGCCGTCGAAGCGGCGCGGGCGCGGGCCAGCCTGGGTGAGATCTCCGACGCCATCGAGAAGGTGACCGGCCGCCACAAGGCGGTCATCCGCTCCATCTCCGGGGTGTACGGCAGCGCCTTCGGTGAGGACCAGGAAGTGGCCATCGTCCGGCGGATGGCGGACGACTTCGAGGAACGCGAGGGTCGTCGCCCCCGCATTCTGGTCGCCAAGATGGGGCAGGACGGCCACGACCGGGGCGCCAAGGTGATCGCCACCGCGTTCGCCGATCTGGGCTTCGATGTGGATATCGGCGCCCTGTTCCAGACGCCCGACGAAGTGGCCCGCCAGGCGGTGGAAAACGACGTGCATGTGATCGGCGTCAGCTCGCTGGCCGCCGGCCACAAGACCTTGGTGCCACAGTTGGTGGCAGAACTGGGGAAACTGGGCCGGGAGGATATTATGGTGGTGGTGGGCGGCGTGATCCCCGCCCAGGACTATGACTACCTCAAGACCCACGGCGCCGCCGCCATCTTCGGGCCGGGCACGGTGATCCCGGTGGCCGCCCAGAAGGTGCTGGACGAGCTGAACGAGCGGTTGGCGGCCTGATCCGTTGTTTTGATGATCCTCCCCTTGACCCTTTCCCTTGCCGAAGGGAAAGTGAAAGAAAAAAAGGAAAGAAAAAAAGGGGTCAGACACCTTTTTAGGTGCTGACTGTGGCAAAGAGGAGCTACTTTGCTACGCTCCACCCGACCCGCACCTGCAAGATACTAATCGTGCGGCTCCGCGCTTAGCGCACTGTGCTGAATCTGGGCCGTCTTTACAGCGAGAAGGGAGTAACCTAATGCAAGGGCGGGTTACGCCGGGGAACCGGCGAACCTGCCCAACGGCCCTATTCAGAAGCAGCATTTGAACAGGTCAACACTATGCACTTGGAAGAAACAGCTCACATTTCGCCGCAGGGCCAAATCACCCTGCCCCCATCGATCCGGGAAATGCTGCGGGGCGATACGGTTTGCTTCGTGGTCGAAGACGATGTCGTCCGGCTCGAATCCCTGCCCGAATTGGCCGGCAGCCTCAAACGCTATGCCGGGCAATACGTCCCGCTGGAAACCATCCGCGAGCAGATATGGAGCGAGGTTGCGGATGAAGACCATCCGGGTGGTTGATACCAATGTCATCCTGCGCTACTTGCTGGCCGATCACCCGGAACATTTCGCGCGGGCTTCCGAATTCATGGCCGGACTGAAAAGTGGGAACCAAACGGCCTATATCCCGGAAAGCGTGTTGGCCGAATGCGTGTTTGTGCTGCTGAAGTTTTATCGGGTGCCACGGACGGAAATCGCCGAAAAGCTACTCGGGATATTGAGCTTCCAGGGTGTTGAATGCGAAAACCGCATTGTCCTTCAGGATGCCTTACTACGATTCGCCAGCACAAACCTCAGCATCGTCGATGCCTTGGTCTGGACCATCGCCGAAAAGAGGGACTGGCAGGTATTCAGTTTCGATGCCGACTTGAACAAAAAAGTGGGACCGAAATAAGTCCCCGAAGTTGGCAGGTGATAATATATAAAAAGGGGTCATTTTTAGGCGCTGACTATGGCAAAGTGGAGTTGCTTTACTATATTCAAGGTAGGGCAGCGGTTCGGAAGTGGCGGATTTCCTGGAACCGCGATAGCCCTAACAAACGCATGCAGCCGACGCGCTACGCGCGCGGCTGATGCTCATCGTTAGGCGTTGGTGGGGCCGCGCTGCCAACATCTAAACAAAATCAATCTGCGGCAATCGATAAAGAAGGAGATGAACAATGAAACGTCATAGCATCATGTTACTCAGTACGTTGCTATTCGCTTATCCTGCTATCGGTCAACCCTCGCTTTACAGTGGTTTTGATAGTTCAATCAAGGGGTGGACGACCACCGTGGGTGCCACCGCCCCGGTCTTTAGCGCCAGTGGCGGCAATCCTGGGGGCTTTATTTCTGCCACTGATACGAGTGGAAATCCATCTTTCGCAAACTTTGGATGGGGATTCATTTCCCCCAACTCCTGGGATGGTGACTCGATTGATGCGCCTCCTTCGTCGGCACATCCTACGGCATTTGGCTTATGCCGTGCCTAACATTGCACTCCACCCGACCCGCGCCCGCAAGGTCGTGGGTGCGGGTCGCGCCTCACCGTACCCAGCCGTTCTTCGCAATCGAATATTCCCCGGCTAGAAATAGACCATTGGGATGATGAAAATCTATCTTGACATGTGTTGTTTTAATCGGCCTTATGACAGCCAAACCGCCGCTCGCATCAAATTGGAGACCGAGGCCAAGCTATATATTCAAAGCGCCGTTCTCGATGGTAAGCTGGCACTGGTTTGGTCATTCATGCTGGATTACGAAAACAGCGCCAATCCGTATCCTGATCACCGTGAAGCCATCGCCGAGTGGAAAACACTGTCAAAACATTACATCCCCGCTTTGGACAGTATTCGTGAGCGTGGCGCCACTATCACAACCAACACCGGCATCAAATCCAAAGACGCCTTGCATGTGGCTTGTGCTGTTGAAGCTGAATGTGATTATTTCCTCACCACTGATCGTACGCTTTTAAAAAAAGCCCAGTCATTGCCGGAAATAAAAACTGTCAATCCGATAGACTTTGCGATTCTTATGGAGAACAGCCGATGAGAAGCGATACCCTGATTCGTCATGAGGGGATACAGGCTCTACGGGAGCGCTTGGGGCCTGTTGAAGCGGAAAGATTTATTGTTTTAATAAGCCGTGAGTCGTTTGATTACACTGAATGGCAGCAGATGCTTTGGCAAGACAAAAGTGTTGACGAAGTATTTGCCATGGCAACAAAGCATAATGAACAGATAGCAGACAAGGAAACTTGAAACACGCAAGGCTCATATTGGGTTTTGATGACATGATAAAATTCGAACTTCGTCCACTCTGTGCCTGTCCGCCATGTGCCGCCTCAACAACCTCATCGATGAAGAAAAATGTTACGAAGAAGTCAGACGGATACGCTGGCCCAACGGGGTGTGTTGTCCGGGTTGCACGT
>CAIMUS010000009.1 GCA_903844665.1 uncultured Pseudomonadota bacterium | reverse complement strand
CCCCAGGTAACTCATTCGTATCGTATAGATCATGTGCTACCTTCCAGGCCAACATGCTCTTGCCAATTTTACGTATACCACCGACGATAACTACTCCACCATCTCTGATGAGTTGTTTTAACTTTTCGGTTTCTTCCATTCATCCCACAAATCCTTGCGGAAGGGGTGATGTGTTTTTTGAGACCAGTTTTTGCTTTATTGTGTTATTTGAAGAAAGTTGGCTTTTGTTATCGTTTCGGCCAACAGCCTCACTTACATTGCTATTAGCTTCGGAACGCAAGTTATTTAGAACCTCTAACTCTTGCTCAACTTGATTACACTCAGATTCTGTCTCTTTGATCAAAGTTTCCAGACGCAACCTCTCCTCCGCTCGGCTCTCCAGTATCCTCTGTTTCTTTAGCCCGCTCAGTTTTTCATTGAGCAATTCCCACTGTTGTTGCAAGTCATCGATTTTTTTCTCTAAACGTTGTGGATTTGACATTCGACCATCTAGATCTCGTAGGGGTGCCATTTTTGCGCTCCTTTATAATATTAATTCATCAATAGTTTAAAATATCATTACCAAGACTCAGAACTTCAGGCAAGATGTAAGATTTTTTCGCTAAGCAAGCACTGCTATCAGTATTTGAAAAATCCATCTTCAGTCACCTTGCCTTTCTCGTAACTGGAAGCCCACACGGGACGCTCGATGCTCGCTTTAACCAGCGTTGCTTCAGCTACTTAGTAAAACATAATATACACTATTCAGAATGGGTACAAGTTCAATTGCACCGAGCCAGGGCCATGAGTCTCCTCTTCGGCATCATCGTCGGCTTTTCTTTGGGCCTCACCGGCGGTGGTGGTTCCATTTTCGCGGTTCCCCTGCTGGTGTACGGTCTGGCGGCGCCGGTGCATCAGGCTGTGGTGATCTCCCTGGCGGCGGTCGGCTGCACCGCGCTGGCGGGCGCCCTGCTGCACTGGCGCAGCGGCGCGGCGGAACTCCATACCGGTCTTATCTTCGGCTTGGCCGGTATCCTTGGAGCGCCTTGGGGCGCTTGGCTGAGCGGCAGACTCCCGGGAGACTTTATCCTGGGCGGTTGCGCCGTATTGATGCTGCTGATCGCCTATCGGCTGTGGCGGCGGGCCAGCCAGAATCCCGCCGAGACCCAGGTGGTCCGCGCCAGTCTGATCGAGCCGGACGACGCCGGACCGGCGTGTCGGCGCAATCCCGAAGGCGGGCTGCACCTGACCTCCCGTTGCGCCCTGGTGCTGGCGCTTAGCGGGGTTGTCACCGGCGTGCTGTCGGGACTGTTCGGAGTGGGCGGCGGCTTCCTGATCGTACCCGCGCTGCTGTCGATCGCCGCGCTGCCCATCCGGCGGGCGGTGGCCACCTCGCTGGTAGTCATCGCCATCATCAGCGCCGCCGGCGTCGTCTCCCATCTGCTGGCGGGCCAATCTCTCGATAAGGCCATCACCGCCTGGTTCGTCCTCGGCGGCCTGGCCGGTATGGGACTGGGTATCCTGCTAAGCCGGCGTTTGGCCGGACCGCTGCTGCAAAAGCTGTTCGCCGGGATGATGGTGGCGGTGGCGGTTTATATGTTGCTCCGGAATTTCTAGTGTCCCCGGCTCGTCGCGGTGACCGTCGGGCACATACGTACCCGCCCTTCCCGGCTGTGACCGACCTAACCGGCTCCATCCAGGCTGCGCTGGCTGCTGACATAAGAATAGCAGAGGCGGTAAGATAACAACCAACTTACATCGAACTGAGGGGGCGTTATGCCAACTATCGCCAATGTAAAACAACAGGCTCACCAGATTGTAGAGGAGCTACCGGAAAATGCCACTTGGGATGACCTGATGTATGAGATTTACGTGCGTCAGGCCGTCGAGGCGGGGATACGAGACAGCGACGCCGGCAGAACCCAGGATGTTAAACAGGTACGTGCCCGCTTGGGTTTGACGGAATGATCGTTCACTGGACCGGGACGGCGATCAAACACCTGACCGCGATCTATCACTACATAGCCCAGGACGCGCCACTTTACGCCCAGCGCGTAGCTGATAAACTCATCCGCCGTACCGAGCAGCTTGCCGCCTTCCCCCAATCGGGCCAACAGGTATCCGAGTATCAAGACCCACATATTCGCGAAATCATCGAGCCGCCCTACCGCCTCATTTATCGCATCAAAGCTGATCAGATCGATGTGTTGGCCGTAATCCACGGCGCGCAGCGACTTCCTAAAAAGCTATAGACGGGTCTCTGAATATCAAGACCCGGACATTCGCGAAATCATCGAGCACCCTACCGCCTCATTATTTAAACTGAAAAGTTGCACATCATATATTGTTATCTGTAAGGTTTTAAGGAGCACATGATCATGACCGATAAACGTCTGCTGGTCGTCGATGACGAGCCGGAATTTGGTGAATTCGTCCGCAAGGTGGCCACCGATCTCGGCTATGAAGTCCGGGTCACCACCAACGGCAAGGCGTTTCAGGCCGCCTACCACGAGTCAGAAGCGTAAGCCATGAACCTGCAAGACGCCTACTACGAACAGAAGTTCGAGAACGCGTTTCTCCGCGCGAAGGGGGATGCGTTCCAGGACGTCTTCGAGCGGCTGATGAGCTTGGCTTATAGGGCTGACTTCATGGCCTGTCGCCCGTGGGGAAATCAGGGCGACCGCAAGAATGACGGCTTTCTGAAGTCAGAGCGCCGTCTGTTCCAGGTCTATGCGCCCAATGAGATGGAGGCGACCAAGGCCAAGGCGAAGATTACCGAGGACTTCGAGGGTGCGAAGGCGTACTGGAGAACGCATTTTGACAAATGGGTGTTCGTCCACAACGCTACGGCTGGACTTCCGCCGCATGTTCACGAGTTGTTGCTCGATTTCGAGCAAGCCAACCCTGGAATCCAGTTGGAGCCATGGGGTCTGGAGGAGCTGCGGACAATCTTCCGCACACTATCGGCTGATGACAAAGCGTCATGGTTCGGGCTCGCCCCAACCGATGCGACGAAGATACGACTTGGCTTCAGTGACCTGAAAATCGTGTTAGAAAAGATGGCTACTCTTCCTGCGCCAAAGATGGCCGAGGTGAGGGACGTGCCGATGGGCAAGATCGAGGCCAATGCTTTGTCCGAGGCCGTATCTCGGTTGCTGAAGGAGGGTATGATCAAGTCGCCACTGGTAGCAGACTTTTTCTCCCAGTGGCATGACGAAACGTTTGGGGAACGGTTAGCCGAGACTTTCAAAGCCGAATATCGGCGACTGCGCGAACAGCATTCCCCGAATCAGATATTCGCCGAACTTCAGTCGTGGGCTGGCGGGGATCATCGCGGCATGCCAGAGCATGAGCTGGCCGTTCTGACGATCCTCGCGTACTTCTTCGAGCGCTGCGATATCTTCGAAGAACCACGGAGTGTGGCGCCGTGATCCTCCCCTCCAAACACCTCTCCCAGGATCGCGCCCTGCTCACCGTGGGGGCAAAAATGTTGCGACTCCTGTCGCAGCCGATGACGGTGTCGGCGCTGTGGGAGGAGATGTCGCGCCCCATAGCCGGAAAGAAGGGTCTGCCGCCCCTGCGCTACGATGGATTTGTGCTTGCCCTCGACATGCTGTTTCTCATAGGCGCGATTGAACTTCGGGATGGCCTCCTGCGCCGGAGGGCGCCATGATTTCGCGAATCTTCAGCAGCCTGGCAACCTTTAAGAAGCTGGAGTTCAAGCCCGGTTTGAACATTCTGATCGCTCAGAAGGAAGCCGGTGCAACCGATAAGCAAACCCGCAACCGGGCGGGCAAGACCAGCTTGATCGAGATCGTGCATTTCCTGACCGGCTCTGATGCTGGGAAAGATTCTCTTTTTCGCTCGGCAGCGCTCGTCGATGAATCGTTTGGCATGGAGTTCGACCTCGGCGGAGAAAGACTACTGGTCGAGCGTTCGGGGCATCATAAGTCCAAGGTTCACGTCGAAGGCGCCAGCTTTCTAAGAGGAAAGATCAGCCTCTCGAACTCCGAGTGGGTGGAATTGCTCGGCGAAAAGATGTTTGCGTTGCGCCAGGTTCCTGAGAACGATGGGCGCACCCCAACATTTCGTTCCCTGTTCGCATACTTCGTGCGTCGGCAACTTAGCGGAGCGTTCACAACTCCTGAGAAGCAGGCAACCATGCAGCAAGCCGGTGACTATCAGGTCGCGCTGCTGTTTTTACTTGGCCTGGATTGGATGATTGCCAGCGACTGGCAGAAAGTGCGGGACCGGGAGAAAACCTTGGCCGCGCTGAAGAAGGCGGCAGGTGCCGGTGCTTTCGGCAGCAGTGTAGGAAAGGCATCCGACCTGCGGACCCAGCTGACGGTGGCAGAGGCTCGACTGCAAGACCTTGAATCCCAAGTTACCGCATTCCGTGTGCTGCCTCAATACCGGGAAATGGAAGTAGAGGCCGACCAGCTCACCCGAGCAATCAACGAGTTCTCGAACGCAAACGTAATCGATGCGGCAGCAGTCCGAGACCTCGAGCGCGCGATGCAAGCCGAAGCTCCCCCACCGCTTGAAGATCTGGAAAGCCTTTACGCAGAAGCGGGTGTAGTGCTCCCGGGCGTGGCCATTCAGCGCTACGAGGACGTGCGGAGTTTCCACGAATCGGTGATCCGAAACCGGCGCGATTACCTTGCTGGAGAGCTGGAAGCAGCCCGACAGCGTGTTGCAGTTCGCGAGAAGGAAAAGCTACGGCTCGACGAACGGCGTGCAACTGTACTGGGAATACTACGGAGTCACGGTGCATTGGATCAGTTTTCCAAACTACAAGGCGAAGTGGGACGCAGGGAGGCTGAGGTCGAGTCGCTGCGCCAACGATTTGAGGCGGCGGAGCAGTTGGAGGGCACGAAAAACGAGTTGGAAATCGAACGGAACCGCCTGACGCTGCGTCTGCGGCGCGATTTTGCCGAGCAGAAGGCCCGCTTGTCGGAGGCTATTCTCGCGTTTGAGGAGACATCAAGGCGGCTCTATGAGTCAGCCGGCAGCATGACCGTGGAGGAAACCTCCAATGGGCCAGCCTTTCAGTTTCCGATGCAGGGCTCTCGCAGCAAGGGTATCAAGAATATGCAGATTTTCTGCTTCGACATGATGCTTATGCGGCTATGCGCCAAACGCGGCGTAGGCCCCGGTTTCTTGATCCATGACAGTCACCTCTTCGATGGAGTCGATGGCCGTCAAGTTGTGAGTGCCTTGAAGGTAGGTGCCGAGACCGCGGAAGAGTTGGGCTTCCAGTACATCGTTACCATGAATGAAGACGATGCGTTCAAGGAGAAAATCGAAGGATTCGACCTCCGGAAGCACGTGCTGCCCGTTGTACTGACCGACGCCCGAGACGACGGCGGGCTTTTCGGGTTCCGATTCTGAGGAGGTTACGGTGGTTGCTGATGGAAACCCGCCCTCCCTGCCGGAGGAATTTACGCCTTACCCCGAAGTGGCGCGGCCGATCATCGCCCAGGCGCTGGCGGAGGGGCGGGACCGGCTCAGCGAATTCGAGGCGCTGCAACTGCTGGCGGCCTACGGTATTCCGGTGGTGGATTCGCTGATCGCGACATCTCCCGACAGCGCCGCGGCCATAGCCGCGAACCTGGACCGGCCGGTCGCCATCAATATCCTGTCGCCGGATATCGAGAACAAACACCAGATCGGCGGGGTGGCGCGCTATCTGAACACACCGGAAGCGGTGCGGCAGGCAGCCGAGGCCATGCTGATCAGGCTGCGCACTGTGGCTCCCGCCGTGCAAACCGAGGGATTCCTGATCCAACCGATGGAATACCGGGACGGCGCCTATGATATCACCCTGGGGGTGCGTCCCGGCGGTCACTTCGGGCCGGTGATCTACTTCGGCCAGGGCGGCACCGAGGCCAGGGTGATCAATGATATCGCCTCTGGTTTGCCCCCGCTCAATATGCACCTGGCCCGGGAGATCATGTCCCAGACCCGGATCTATGAACTGTTGCGCTACAGCCTGCTGCGGCGGGCGGACCTCGATGCCCTGGCCTTGACGCTGATCAAAGTCTCGCAGATGGTGGTCGACCTGGGCGAATTGGTGGAACTGAACATCAATCCCCTGCGCGCCAATGCCCAGGGGGTTCTGGCGCTGGATGCGCAGGTACGGCTGGCGCCGTGCGAGGGCGCCGGCGCGCGCCGGCTGGCCATCCGGCCTTACCCCAAGCAACTGGAAGAAACCTGTGCCTTTCCTGACGGCCGCACCGTTCTGTTACGGCCGGTTCTGCCCGAGGATGAGCCGGCGCTGCAGGCCCTGGTGCAGCGCACCTCACCGGAGGATCTGCGGTTGCGCTTCTTTCAGCCGATCCGAGAGCTGTCCCATGATATGGCGGCGCGCCTGACCCAGATCGACTACGATCGGGAAATGGCTCTGGCCGCCGTCGGCCCGGGCCTGCCGGGCAAGGCTGAGATCTATGGGATGGTGACCGTCAGCGCCGATCCGGATAATGACCAGGCGGAATACTCGATCATCGTCGATCGGCTGTGGATGCGGTTGGGCCTGGGTTCGCTGCTGATGCGGCGGATTCTCGACTACGCGCGGGAGCGCGGCATCCGCGAGGTGTACGGCGAAGTTCTGCAGGAGAACGAGCCCATGCTGCAACTGGACCGGGCGCTGGGATTCACCATTAAAATCAAACCCGACGATCCGGGTTTGCGGCATGTCAGTTTGCGGCTCTGAGCGGATCCGGAAGCTGACGCCGGCACGCGCGCGGCCTGGCGTAATCGGGAAGCCATCGATGCTGTGGCAGTCAGCCGGCGTAGCCTGGATGGCAGCGGCGTAGCCTGGATGGAGCGGAGCTTGCGAAGCGCAATCCAGGTCCTCCGGCCATGATCATCGTTTCGGCCATAGCAATCTACAGGAGAGCCAGCTTGCCAAAGTTGATAGCGATGCAAAGTAGGGTGCTGGCCGAAACGATGATCAATGCCTGTAGGTATTGATTATGAATGATCATGGCTTCAATCTCTTTTTCTGTCTTAACCTGTAACAGAATCTGACCGGCGGCTTTCTATCTGCTTCGCGATATCTTCCTCCAGTTTTCTTGCTTCATTCTTAAGGCTATCCTCATCGGTCCGCTCTAAAATAGACAACGCCTTCAGCGCCTCTTTCAGAGCTTTTTCTAAATCTGTTACTCTATAAACTCTTGCCAATGCAATATGTATTTCTCCATTAAGTATGGGATAATCCTCATCTCTCAAGAATTTGAGGCTGTTTAAAAAAGCGTCTTCAGCTTTTTTCCAGTCTTCTTGTTGCTGAGCAGCATTACCCAACCCCTTGTAACATAATCCTAACTCGTACTTGTCATTAACTTCCTGTAAATCCTCTAATGCCTTATCGAACTCTCTTTGAGCCATGAGCCTCTGTTTGTTAAGCAGATAGAGTTCGCCATAACGACGTCGAGTTTGCCCAAGCCGTGGATCTTCATGGTTGAGTTTTATCCTAATACTTTGCTCAAATTCTTTTCGAGCTTTTCCAAATTCTTCTTTTAATTTTTCTGGATTATTTCTAATCCTGCAGGTACGCAACCAAGCTAAATTATTATACGTTTGGCTTAACTCTAGTATGATTTCTTTACGTGTCTCCTCTGATAAGTTCTTAGATTTTGCCTCCTCGCAAATTTTAAGAGCCTGTTGATAAGCTTCTTCGGCTTTGTCGAAATCCCCTTTCTCTTGAAAAACAAAACCAAGATTGTTGTAAGTTTTTGGTAATTGATCAATACCAGTATATTGGGTATCTTCATTTAATAACTGTTCCTGTAGCTGAATACTCTGTCGATAATTGTCAATTGCTGTATCCCAATTTCCCTGAAACTGCTTACAGACACCTAAATCGTTCCATGTTTTCACCTCACCACGGCGATCACCCTGATTCTGGCGCACATTCAATACACCCTTGTATATCTGCTCGCAATCTTTCAGGTGACCTCGCCGTATCATAAAATGGAGTAGCGTGTCACCCAATTCGCATAAATCATCTTGCTCCGCATAGGAAGCGCAGGTTATTAGATTAAGCCATTCCGCATCGAACCAATCTAATCCTTCTCGCATCTCATCAAAAGAATATTTACCTGGTTGGATTCGATTCGACATTTCCTGCGCTAAATTTATAATTATATGGGCAATTCGTTTTTCTGTTTTCTCACGCTGGTCTTCTAATTTCTGCAGCGCAAAATTACGAACTAATGGACTCACCATGTAACGATCATTGGGTAACTTTTGCCAAAATAATATCGCAACAAGATTTTCAGCAGCTTTGATCCAGTTTTCACTTCCGGTCACTGCGTTGATAACTTCCATACCAATTTCACCGGGAAGAACGCTAAGGTCGACTAACATAGTCTTGGAGTCTTCATCAAGACTCTCTTCATATAATTTGGACAATGATTCATGCCAAATTTTTTCAGGGTCCTGCCTTGAGTACTGTTCAGCAATGGTTACCAACTGAGGCAACAATGCTCCTGCTGCGCGCATAGCAATCATTTCGATCATCAGTGGATGATTATCTACTTTGCTACAGATTTCTTTAATG
>CAIMUS010000008.1 GCA_903844665.1 uncultured Pseudomonadota bacterium | reverse complement strand
ATTGAGAACCGGACCTATGCAGCGATATCCCTGGGAACGCCGCACCCCAGTGCGGCATTTGAGGGCCGCACTGGGGTGCGGCGCTCCCAGGGCGCCAGCAGCAACGAATGTCTGGATAACCATTAGCGAGACTATAAGAGTGTGTAGAATGCTCTTCGAGGTAAATCAATGAACGCTATTTCTATTCCAGCTCATTTCGATGGTGAGCGTATTCTGTTGGACAAGCCTGTTGAACTAGAGCTAAATACAAAGCTGATTGTGACCGTTTTGCCTAAACAGGATGCCGAGCGTGAAGCGTGGCTGCGGTTATCCGGGAAAGGGCTTGAGGGCGCATATAGTGACGCTGAGGAGGAATACTCGCTAGGTTCAATCAAAGAGGCTAATCCCGAGTATGCAGGAAGGTAATGTTATCCTTACACCGGTTCCGCAAGCTGACGGGGCGGTTAAGAATCGGCCAGCGATTATCTTAAGGGAAATGCCGCTCTACAAAGACCTTTTGTATCATTACGGGGTGGCCGATATGACTGCAAGAAGTAGAGTTACGAGAAAGAAACCTTCTGAAGAGGAAATCGACAAAATAGTAGTGGCGCAAGCTGATGATGACTTGGCATGGGAAGAGCCCACTCAGGTTGAAATGGCCAAAGCAACCTCTTTGTCCATTCCTGCCAAGCTTGCTGCAAGAGCCGCTTTTCTAGCCAAGCTCCACCGGGAAAAGGGCCTTGAGGAATGGCTTACACGTGTTATTCGAGAGCGGGTGGAACTCGAGGAGACTGCCTTTGCCGAGGTAAAACGTGAGCTAAAAACAAGGCAGCCAGCGTAGCCCGGATGGAGCGGAGCTTGCGGAGCGCAATCCGGGTTCCGCCCGCAAACTCTGGATTCCGGCCTTCGGCCTGCATCCGGGCTACCACTGCTGGCATTGTGCAGTATTCCCGACACTTACCCCAACCGAGCCCGTCATCGTAATATTGTTAATATGAGTACTGAAACCGTAGTTACCCTACCAGAGGATCTCAAGGCCGCCCTGGATCGCCGCGCTCCGAATCCGCCCGAGCGCAATGATCTCATCGCTGCTGCTTTACGCGCCTACTTCGCTTGGCCTCGTCCGGGCGAGGACAGCTCGGATCTTGCGGTGATCAATGCCCATTCGGACGAATTGAACGCTGAGGCAGAGGATGCGCTCTCCTATCAGGTTCCCCGGTGAGACGCGGAGAGCTGTACCTCGTTCAGCATCCCTCTTCGCGAGACCCACGGAGACAGCGAGTCTTCGTGCCGGCCGACTTCACACATTCCCCATCACCTCCGCCAATCGGGTCACCCCGGTTACCTCGATCCCCTCCACCCGACTGCCCCGCCGGGGAGCATTGGCGCGAGGGACGATGGCCCGCTTGAAGCCATGCTTGACCGCCTCCCGCAGACGTTCCTCGCCGTTCGGCACCGGTCTGACCTCCCCG
The DNA here is from genome assembly GCA_903844665.1 of uncultured Pseudomonadota bacterium. GTDB lineage: Bacteria > Pseudomonadota > Gammaproteobacteria > Competibacterales > Competibacteraceae > CAIMUS01. Next base: position 17,572 of record CAIMUS010000008.1, on the reverse strand, counting down.
GCCAGACCCACTTCGCCGAAAACGATCAGATCGCTGGCCAATGGCCGATCCCGAAAGCTGGACAGCGCCGCCATGATGACCGCCAGATCGGCGGCGGTCTCCGCAATCCGCACGCCGCCCACCGCATTGACATACACATCCTGATCGTACATGGCCACCCCGCCGTGGCGATGCAGCACCGCCAGCAGCATGGCCAGCCGGTTCTGCTCCAGTCCCACCGTGACCCGCCGCGGATAACCACTGTGGCAGTCATCCACCAGCGCCTGCACTTCCACCAGCAAGGGCCGGGTGCCCTCGCGGGTCACCATGATGACGCTGCCGGCCACCGGCTCCTCATGGCGGGACAGGAAAATCGCCGAAGGGTTGCTGACTTCCTTCAGACCGTACTCGGTCATGGCGAACACGCCGAGTTCGTTGACCGGACCGAAGCGGTTTTTCACCGCCCGCATCACCCGGTAACGATTGCCGCTGTCGCCCTCGAAGTACAACACCGTATCCACCATATGCTCCAGCACGCGGGGACCGGCGATGGTTCCCTCCTTGGTCACATGGCCGACCAGGAACAGGGCCGTGCCGCTGCGCTTGGCGAAGCGCACCAGTTGGGCCGAACTCTCCCGCACCTGGGCCACCGCACCCGGCGCCGACTGGAGCCGTTCGGTGAAAATCGCCTGCACGGAATCGATCACCATCACCTGCGGGCGCTCCCGCTCGGCGCTCGCCAGAATGTGCTCGATACAGGTCTCCGGCAGCAGCCGCAGCCGCTCGCGCGACAGCCCCAACCGGCGGGCGCGCAGACTCACCTGTTGCGGCGATTCTTCACCGGTAACATAGAGAGTGCGGTACTGTTCCGCCAGATGGGCCAGGGTTTGCAGCAGAATCGTGGACTTGCCGATACCGGGATCGCCGCCGATCAGCACCACCGAACCGATCACCAGCCCACCGCCCAGCACCCGGTCCAGTTCGCCGATGCCGGTGGCCAGGCGCACCTCCTCGCTCAGGTTGATCTGGTCCAGGCGGTGGACCGCCGCTTCCACGGCCACGCCCGCATAGCCACCAAAGCGATCGTTACGAGGCGCCGGCGGCGCCGCCAGGGACTCTTGCAGGCTGTTCCAGGCGCCGCAATCGCCGCACTGCCCCGACCATTTGGGAAACTGGGCGCCGCACTCGGTGCAGGCATAGACAGTTTTTAGCTTACCGCTCATCGTAGTGGAAATGCACCCGCGAGGTGACGCCGCAGAACAGCGTATGGGGATAGGTTATCAGGTGGCTCTGTTATACGACAGAGGCTTGCTGTGCGGGTTCGCCCCAGCAACCACCCCGGCGCTTCGCGCCACCCCTCCTTCAAAAGGAGGGGAAGGTAGAAGTTACTTTCTTATCTGGCCGGTCGGCTCGATACGAACAGCCTGCCTACTTGAACCGATCGGCGAAGTTCTTGATCGCTCCCATATATTCCCACAGCGCCAGCGAAAAAATATTATTGTGATTGGCGTTGGGAATCTTCAGCAGCCGTTTATCGGCCGCCGGACTGGCGTCATAGAGCGCCTGGCCATCGGCAAAGGGAATGATATGGTCGAATTCGGCATGAATCACCAGGGTAGGTTTGGTAAAGGTCTCGATCTTTTCCAGATTCTGAATGCCCTGGGTTTCCTTGAATCCCAGTTGTTCGGTATCGACGCCGATCAGACGCAGCAGGGGACCGGTATGGGCAAAGCCGCTTTCGATGATCAGTCCCGCGATCTGCTCCGGATACCGGCTGACGAGTTCCAATGCCGGGGCGCTCCCCAGCGAGCGGCCCATGACCAGCAAGGCGCCGCTGTGTCGATGGTCCCGCAGCCATTGGGTGACGAACCCGAAAATGGCATGGGCATCGGCCATCATGGCCGAGGTGGTCGGTTTGCCGGTGGAGTCACCGTAACCGCGATAATCGACTGCCAGCAGGTTGATGCCGAGTTGATTGTAGAGCGGACCCAGGTCGTTGTAATCATCGACGATTTCACCATTGCCATGGAAAAACAGGAGATTGACAGCGCCGGGAGCGGTGATATGAAACCGTCCGCCGATGGTCACATCCGCCGCCACCGGAATCGCCATTTTCCGGGCGGATGGGCTGGGCGCCGGATCGTAGCTGGGGCGCGGATGGAACAGGGAAGCCAGGACGTAGGGATTATCCAGCAGGGTATAGTCGACGGTCGGGATCACAGGCATGGGATTCTCTCGCTGCACGGCCAGGGATGTGGTACGCGGAATAGCCAGAGTCAATTTAGCAAAAAATGGGGACCGCCGCCGCTGGATAGAGTACGATAATTCGGTTCCCGCCTGCCTCACGGCGTTTGCTATCGAGAAAAATCATGAACCCCAGCACCGACATCACTCGCTTTCTGGATGCCCTGTCCAAGGCCGAACACATCGAAACCCTACCTCACGGCGGCCCGCGGGGAACCTCACCGTTTGTCACCATTTCCCGGCAGGCGGGCGCCGGCGGCCACAGCCTCGCCGAAGCCCTCCTCAGGCTGATGGAGCGGCAGGAGGACAAGTCCCTGTTCCAGGGCTGGCAGATCCTCGATCAGCAGTTATGCGAGATTCTGCTACAGGACAGCTTTCTGGACGTGTCCCTGCAATCCCTGCTGTCGGAGGAATACCGTTCCCAGATCAGGGAGTTCGTGCGCAGCCTGCTCGGCCAGCAGGATCAGCATCTGGCCATCCGCAAGATGTTCGAGGTGATCCGTTCCGTGGCGGCTGTCGGCAAGGTGATTATCGTGGGCCGGGCGGGGTCGCATATCACCAAGCGGCTGGAACTGGGAGTGCACGCCCGGCTGGTGGCGCCCGAACCCCTGCGCGTCCGGCGTATGATGAAGCTGTTGAATCGGGACGAAGAGGACAGCCGTAAGGTCGTGCGCAAGCAGGATCACGACCGGATCCGCTTGTTGAAAGCCTATTTCCAGGTCGATATCGACGATCCGCTGCAATACGACGTGATCTGGAACACCGGCCCTGTTTCGTTCGAGGTCATCGCCGAGTCTATCATCGGTCTGATCAGACAACGGGTGCAGGACTGGCGCCTGGCGGCCGGCGTCTGAGCAGTAGTAGGGTGGGCAGCTTGTCTGCCCACGCCGGTTGTCTGCGACTCAAGGCTTATAAACCATGCTGGATTATGCCATTCATGCCTTCGCCACCTTATTTGTCGCGATCGGGCCTATCGACCTGGCTTCTCTGTTTATCGCCCTCAGCGCCAGGGCCGATGCGCCGGCGCGGCAGCGGATGGCGCTGCGGGGTGTCCTGATCAGCGCACAGGAAAGCGGCCTGCTGCACCGGTGAGGGCCGGTTCCTCAGTGGATTCTACTGGCAATTTTCCAACCCCCCCACCCCAACCCTCCCCTACAAGGGGGGAGGGAGTTTTTATACAGGCTCTAAGTCTGCCACCGTCGGGCGAACTGCTGCATCAGATAGGCGCCGAGATTGACCAGCAAGGCCAGCGCGATCAGGATGACACCCAATCCGAGTGCCAGCGGCAGATCGCCCTTGCTGGTCTCCAGGGCGATGGCCGTGGTCATGGTGCGGGTGACATGGGCAATATTGCCGCCGACGATAAGCACCGCCCCCACTTCGGCGATAGCCCGGCCGAAACCTGCCAGAATGGCCGTCAACAGGCTGAAGCGCCCCTCCCACAGCAAGGTCCCGATGGCGCGCCCGGGTCCCACACCCAGAGACCGCAATTGTTCCTGCAATTCCTCCCAGAGCGTTTCCACCACCTGCCGGGTCAGCGCGGCCACCAGCGGCGTCACCAGTATGCACTGGGCGATAATCATTGCGCCGGGGGTGAATAACAAGCCCCGGGAACCCAGCGGTCCCGAGCGGGACAACAGCAGGTAGACCACCAGCCCGACCACCACCGGCGGCAGTCCCATCAGGGCGTTGAGCAGCACGACGGCCGGCCGGTGGCCTGGAAACCGCAGCAAGCCCAGGATCGCTCCCAGCGGCAGGCCGACGAGAGAGGCCAGCAGCACCGCGGTCAGACTGACCCGCAAGGACAACAGCACGATCTCCGCCAGATTCCGGTCGAAATGGATGACCAGCGTCAGAGCGGCGGCAAAGGCAGCCTGCAAATCGGACATGGTTCGGATTCATTCGCAGTAACGCTGCCGTAGCGCCGACCGCCATTGGTCAAGGGCTAGGTGGGGTATAGCTATTGCCATAGCCGCCCGCCGCCGCTCCAGGCGTCTGTTGATAGCCGCCTGGGGAACCATATCCGCCCGGCTGCCCCTGCGTCTGGGGGTAGCCACCCTGAGCCGGTACAGACGGCGGGTACTGGCCTCTCTGACCTGGCTGCGGCGCCGTGCCGTAACCACCCTGGGCCGGCGGATAACCACCCTGGGCCGGCGGATGCGCGCCCGGCGCCTGTCCATAGCCACCCTGCGCCGGCGGTTGGCCCTGCTGCGCGATCGGCTGGATGAACAGCTCCACCCGCCGGTTCTGCTGCCGTCCGGCTTCGGTGGCGTTGGAAGCGCGCGGATTCTGCTTACCCATGCCCTCGGTAGTCAGACGCTGCGGGGCAACTCCCTGCGAACCCAGATAACCGGCGACACTCTGGGCGCGCCGCTGGGACAGTCCCAGATTATACTGGTCCGAACCGACGCTGTCGGTGTGGCCGACGACCTTCACGTTGGTGTCGGGATATTGCTGCAGCACACTGGCTACCTTGCCCAGGGCGGGTTCGAAGGACGGCTTGATCGCGGCGCTATCGAAAGCGAACAACACCTCGCTGGGCATATCCAGGCGAATGCTGTTGTCCGGTTGGCGGACAATATTCAAATTACCTTGGCTGCGCTCTTGCGCCAGACTCTGCTCCAAAGCCTGCTGTTGCCGGTCCATGTAGTTGCCGATGGCGCCGCCCGCCAGCGCACCGATCGCGCCGCCGATGGCGGCTCCTTTGCCCTTATTGATGGCATAACCGATACCGGCGCCGGTGGCCGCACCCAGGCCGGTGCCTGCCATGGTGCGCTGGTAGGGGTTATCGGCGCAGGCGGCCAAGGCCACCACCAAAGCGCCGCAGAGAGTCGTCTTGAATATGGCATTCATCTGAATAGTCTCCTAAACTGTAATACTTTGTTGCAGACAGAACTGGACTTGTAGTTGTCAATGATTGGCTGTAAGGTAACTGCCCATCCTCTCGACTTAAAGATGTCCTTACACCGGCCGCCAAGCGATACCATACAGACAGCCAAGCTTTACAACGGTATTGACGAACGGTTACTTTGCAAGGGTATGGAACAGCAACTTAATGGAAGCTTAACGGCCGCAAGGAACCTCAAGCACCACCTTAAAAGATTGTACTAAAGATTTAAATATGGATTTCACAATAGATTTAAGATCGATCCCGGTATCCCGGCTACCGCTTATGGTCTGGTTCCGCTGACTTGGGCCTGGCGGGAGCTTTGCTTCAAGTACTACGCCGATGCAGCTAAAACCGACTGCAGCCACTCCGGAGACCATAGCCCGCCTGGCCTTGCCCGTCAATATCATGCTGGTCATCCTGCTGGCTTACAGCTTGGCCCGGCTGAGTTGGACCTGGCTGCTGCCGCTGCCTGCGCCGCCACCACCCACCGAGCAGACAGCAACCGATGCATCCGGGCAACTGGCGGAGGATAAGAAAGACAAACTGGCTACTATCACCAACTGGCATCTGTTTGGCAAAGCAGAAGTGGGCAAACCGGCGCCGGTCGCGCCACCCAAACCGCAGGCGGCGCCTGAAACCAAGCTGAATTTAAAGCTTGTCGGTATTTTTGCTTCGGAAAACAAAAACTTCGCCCTGGCGATTATCTCCGAAAGTGGTGGTCCGGAATGTCCGGTTCGGGTCGGCGAACCGATTCGCGACAAGAACTGCAAGCCGGTGCCTAACGGCCCCCGCCTGGAGCAAATCTTCTCCGATAAAGTTATCCTGTCCCGTGGCAGCAACCTGGAAACCCTGAGTTTGCCCAGAGAATCCCTGGGAAGCACCAAGCCCAGCGCACCCGCCGTACCCCAGCCGCCGCTCATTATGCCGGCGCCCGCGGATAGCGAGGCTGCCCCACCCGACTCAGGTATCCCCACCAGCAATGCGCCCGCGGCATTCAATCCCCTGGCAGGTGGGGCTCCCACCGCCGCCCCCCAGACCATAGACGCCAGCGTAGTCGGCGAACGCCTGCGCAGCAAGGGACCGGAAGCCTTGCAGGAACTGATCACCGCCGGGCCTTACATGCCAAACCGTCAATTTCAGGGTTTCAGCCTGAAGCCGAAGCCGGGCCATGAGGACATGTTCCGCCAACTGGGCCTGCAAACCGGCGATATCCTGATCCAGTTCAACGGCGTACCGCTGACGGACCAGAGCCAGGGAACGACCATGATGCAGCAACTGTTAACCTCCAAGCAGGTGGACTTGCGAATTCTGCGAGGTGGAACCGAGCGTGCACTCACCCTTATCCTTCGCGCTCCATAGCCGGCCCACCCCTAAGGTGGCGCTATGGCGAACCTCTCGAGCGATGATTATGACAGCATGGTTTAAAGCATCCTACGGCAATGGCCTGCACTGGCTGCGGCGTTATGCGTTCGCGCTACTGCTGCTGCCAGGCTTGATCGCTGCCGTCCAGGCCGCTCCCAATCAGGTCACCCTGAACCTTAAAAATGTGGATATCAACGCGCTGATCGAAAGCGTATCGGCTATCACCGGCAAGAATTTCATCGTCGATCCGCGCGTCAAGGCCCAGGTCAGCGTGATCTCCTCCAAGCCCATGAACGAGGACGAGGTTTATGAGGTCTTTCTGGCGGTGCTGACGGTAAACGGCTTCGCCGCCGTTCCTTCGGGCCCGATCATCAAGATCCTGCCCGCCGCGGGCGCCAAGCAGGATACCATCCCGACAGTCGAGCAGCCCATCCGTAAGCCGCCCGATCAGGTGGTCACCGAGGTGATCCAGGTGCAAAACGTCTCCGCCGCCCAGATCGTGCCGATCCTGCGTCCCCTGATTCCGCCACAGGGGCATCTGGCGGCCTATGCCCCCACCAATGTATTGATCGTTTCCGATACCGCCGGCAATGTGGAACGCATCGGCGATATCATCCGCCGCATGGACCGGGCCAGCGACGAGGAAGTGGAGATCATTCCGTTGCAGCATGCTTCCGCCACCGAGGTGGTGCGCACCATCACCACGCTGGAGCAGGCCAAGGCGCAGGCCGCCGGTCAGGCGGGTGGCCAGGCCGGTGGCACGCCGGCCCGGCTGGTGGCGGACGAGCGCACCAACAGCATCCTGCTGAGCGGCGACAGGGCGTCCCGCCTGCGCCTGCGGGCGCTGGTCGCGCACCTGGATACGCCGGTGCAACGGGAGGGCAATACCCAGGTCATCTATCTGCGCTACGCCAAGGCCAAGGAGCTGGCGCAGGTGCTGACCGGGGTCAGCAAAAAGATCGCCGAAGAACAGCAGCAAACCGCGCCGGGCCAGCAGGCCGCGCCACCGCTGGCGCGGGGCGGCGGCGGCGGTGGCGGCGCCGGAGCCGCCGGTAATCTGATCGATATTCAGGCCGATGAACCGACCAATTCGCTGGTCGTCACCGGACCGCCGGCGGCCATTCAGGCTCTGCGTTCCGTGATTGCGCAACTCGATTTGCGCAGAGCCCAGGTCCTGGTGGAAGCGGCGATTGCCGAGATTTCCACCGAAAGACAGGCCCAACTGGGTATTCAGTGGCTTGCCTATACCAATGGGGTCGGCGTCATCGGCGCCACTAACTTTACTCTGGGCCAGAGTCTGGCGCAGATAGCCCAGGCTGTACTGGCTGTCCGCGATGCCGCCAAGGGTGGGACTACCAGTGGTAGTACTACAAGTGGCGCCACAACCACGGGTACTACCAGCGGGCTGAGCGGGGTGAATACGCTCCAGGGTCTGAACGCCGGCATCGGCGATAACAATGGTTCCCAACGTTTCGCGATCATCGTCAGCGCGCTGGCCAGCGACAGCGAAACCAATGTATTGTCCACTCCGACCATAGTCACCATGGATAACGAGGAGGCGGAAATCAAGGTCGCGCAGGAAGTGCCTTTCATTACCGGTAACTTTACCACCAACACCAGTGGCACCACCGGCAACGTTGGCAACCCGTTTCAGACTATCGAACGCAAGGATGTGGGCGTGATCCTGAAGGTAAAGCCACAGATCAACGAGGGTAATGCGGTGCGATTGCAAGTCTCCCAGGAGGTTTCCAATCTGTTAAGCAATACGGACCAGGGCTACATCACGGCCAAGCGGGATATCAAGACCAATGTACTGGTGGAAGATGGCCAGATCCTGGTGCTGGGCGGTTTGCTCGATGATCAGCTCAGCCAATCGGCGCAAAAAGTGCCCTTGCTGGGCGATATTCCCTGGCTGGGCGAGCTGTTCCGTTACCGCAGTGGTAAAAAGACCAAAAAAAATCTAATGGTCTTTCTGCATCCGGTGATCCTGCGCGATGGCTTGCAGGGTACGCTGGCCAGCACGGACAAGTATAACTATATGCGTGAACAGGAACTGGCCGCCCAGATGCGCGGCAGTTCCTCCCTGCTGTCCGACGTCCAACCGCCGCTGCTGCCGGCGCCGGGGGAAGTCAAAAAGCGCAATACCATGCTGAATACGGCGCCGCCGCCGGCGCCCGTGCCGGCTCCCGAACCGCTGCCAGCGCCGCCAGCGCCTCCCCCCATTGTTACCGATGATCATTTCGACCGATGACCGCACTCCGCCGTCCATCCTACGCCTTCGCCAAACGCCATGGGATCGTGGCCCTGGAATCCCTGGACAATGGCCACATACAGGTGGCCTATCGACCGGGACTCAACCACCGCAGTTTGCTGGAGCTGCGCCGCTATCTGGATCGGCCGCTCAGTCCCAAGCCCGTCTCCGCCGAAAACTTCGAGAATTTATTGCAAGGTTTCTATGAAAGCGACGCCAATGGCGCCGCCCAGATGATGGAGGGTATGGGCGAGGAACTGGATCTGGATCAGGTGGCCCAGCAACTCAACCGGGAACCGGAAGACCTGCTGGAAAACGCCGATGAAGCGCCGATCATCCGGCTGATCAATGCGCTGCTGACCGAGGCGATCAAGGAAAACGCCTCCGATATCCATATCGAATCGTTCGAGTCCAGCCTGTTGGTGCGGTTTCGGGTGGACGGGGTGTTGCGTGAGGTCTTGCGGCCGCCCCGCGGGCTGGGGCCGCTGCTGATCTCGCGCGTCAAGGTCATGGCCCACCTGGACATCGCCGAAAAGCGCCTGCCCCAGGACGGGCGTATTTCTCTGCGGGTGGCGGGCCGGGCGGTGGATGTGCGGGTTTCCACCCTGCCCGCCGGCCATGGCGAGCGGGTGGTGCTGCGGTTGCTGGACAAGCGCGAAGGGCGGCTGGAGCTGTCGCATCTGGGAATGGAAGCAAACTCCCATGAACTGCTGGATAAATTGATCCGCCGGCCGCATGGGGTCTTTTTGGTCACCGGGCCGACCGGTTCCGGCAAGACCACCACCCTGTATGCGGCCCTGACCACCCTCAACGACCGCAAGCGCAATATCATGACGGTGGAGGATCCGGTCGAGTATTTTCTGGACGGCATCAGCCAGACGCATGTCAATCCCAAGATCGAAATGACCTTTGCCCGTGGCCTGCGCGCCATCCTGCGGCAGGATCCCGATGTGGTGCTGGTCGGCGAAATCCGCGACCTCGAAACCGCCGAGATTGCCGTGCAGGCCAGTCTCACCGGCCATCTGGTGCTGTCCACCCTGCATACCAACAGCGCGGTGGGGGCGATTACCCGGTTGCGGGATATGGGCGTGGAGCCTTTCCTGTTGTCCTCCAGCCTGATTGGCGTGCTGGCGCAGCGCCTGGTACGGCTGTTGTGTCCCGCTTGCAAACAGCCGCACATCGCCACCCCCTCCGACTGCCGCATCCTCGGGGTAGACCCGGCGTCCGCGCCGACCCTCTACCTCCCCCAGGGCTGTGATAAATGCCGCCAGTCCGGTTACCGCGGGCGCAGCGGTATTTTCGAACTGGTGGTGGTGGACCCGACCATGCAGACCATGGTCCACGAGAACAAGGGCGAACAGGAAATGGAACGCTATGCCCGCCGGTTCACCCCCAGCATTCGGGACGATGGCTGCCGCCGGGTGTTGCTGGGAGAAACCTCCCTTGAAGAACTGGTGCGGGTGACCCAGGAAGATGAAGAGCGTGTACGAAAACCAAGTGTATGACGCGAGTGATCTGCGTTGGCGCCGGCTACCACCGTGGTTCCCTCTCCCGCCGGGAGAGGAGAGATTTGGTACAGGCTCCAAGCCCGTGAACCATCGCTAAACGACGACCATGCCTGCTTTTCAATATGCCGCCCTGGATGAGGGCGGACGCACTCGCAAGGGTCTGTTGGAGGGCGATACCCCCCGGCAGGTCCGTCAATTGCTGCGGGAACGCGGTCTCACTCCGCTGACGGTGGACGAAGTCGCCGCCCAGGAACAGGTACGCGGCAGCCGGGGGTTCCGGCTGGGGAGAAAAATCAACGCCATCGAGTTGGCGCTGGTGACCCGTCAACTGGCCACGCTGGTCGATGCCGGTTTTCCGGTGGAAGAAGCCCTGGGCGCGGTGGCCCGCCAGGCCGAGAAAGCGCGCTTGAACAGCCTGTTGCTGGCGGTGCGCGCCCGCGTGCTGGAAGGCCATACCCTGGCCGACGCCCTGCGGGATTTTCCCCGGGTATTTCCGGAGTTATACCGGGCCACCGTGGCCGCCGGCGAACAGTCGGGGCATCTGGACGTGGTCTTCGAGCGCCTGGCGGATTACACCGAGGCCCGCCAGCAGATGCGGCAAAAGGTCGGTCTTGCCCTGTTCTATCCGGCCATGCTGACCACTGTGGCGATCCTTATCGTCACCGGTTTGCTGATATACGTAGTCCCTCAGGTGGTGCAGGTCTTTGTCAATACCGGGCAACAGTTGCCGGCCCTGACCCGGTATCTGATCGCTACCAGCGACTTTCTGCGCCAGTACGGCGTACTGGTGTTGGCCGCTATCGTGCTGGCGGTTACCAGCTTCAAATACGCCCTGCGACGGCCCGTTTTCCGGCGTCGCTGGCATACTCTGCTGTTGCGCCTGCCGCTGCTCTCCCGCCTCAATCGTGGCCTGAACGCCGCCCGCTTCGCCCGCACCTTCAGTATCTTGATAGCCAGCGGCGTGCCGGTGCTGGAGGCGCTGCGGATATCCGCCCAGGTAATCGGCAATCTGCCGATGCGCGAGGCGGTGGAGCAGGCGGCGGTCAAAGTCAAGGAAGGCGCCAGTTTGAGCGCTTCTCTGAGCGGGAGCGGTCTGTTCCCCTTGATGACCATTCAGCTTATCGCCAGCGGCGAGGCCAGCGGCCGGCTGGAAACCATGCTGGAGCGGGCCGCCCAGCAGCAGGAACGGGAAACCGAGACGTTGATCGCCGCCTTATTGGGTATCTTCGAACCGGTGCTGATTCTGACGATGGGACTGATCGTTCTGATTATCGTGCTGGCGATTCTGCTGCCGATTTTCGATTTGAATCAGATGGTGCATTAGGGGAAAACGCCATCAGGAGATTGATAAGGCAGCCGTAGGCCGGAATAAGGCCGCCAACGGCGGCCGTTTCCGGCATGCCCAGGAGCGCCGGAAACGCTCCGCAAGCTCCGCTTATTCCGGCCTACAACTGGCATGAATTACTTGTAATAACCGACCGCGCAGACTTCGTCACCGATCTTGGTGACATAAGCCACCTTCTCGACCGGCTTGTCTTCACCGGGACGGGGCCACATGTAAGTCACTTCCGAAATTTTGCCTTCCTGGGCAACCTTGTAGACCTCTTCGCCCAACGCCTTGCCGGCTTTGTCCTTCAGATCCTTGAGGCTCTGGCCGACCAGCTTGGGATGGGCGGTGAATTTACCGTCAGGGCCACCGCAGTAGGGATACAGGTCGCGGTCCTTAAAACCGGCTTCACCCTTGTTAATCTCCTCCAGCGTCTTGGCCTTATCCTTTTTCATTCCGGCGACCACTTTTTCCAGCATCGCCTTGGCTTCGGCCGGCGTACCGTAATCCGCCGCCCATACCGAGCCGGCCAACAATATGGCGGGCAAAGCCAGCGCCAGACCAAACGTTTTTTTCATCACTTCTCCTCCTTCGATTAATAAGGAATAAACCACTGTACGCACAGGGGCGCCTGAAGATAGTACTGCCTCGATCTTGTTTAAGCAATCATGAATTGCAGGGTGCAATTGAAAGTGTGAGGGGTGAGGGGTGAGGTGTGAGGCGTGAGGCGTGAGGTGTGAGGTGTGAGGCGCTTGCTTTTCCCTGGGAGCGCCGGCGTCCTCGCCGGCCAACAAACGGCAGCAAGCGATAGGGTGCGTTCCACGCACCACATCCCTGGGTGATGGTGCGTATAACGCCCCCTACGAACTGCGAATAGCAGTAGCAACCCGCCGCAACTCTGGGTTACGATACGGGCCGCGACTTTGCCTGGCTAGGGAGGCGGTAGCGCCTCGCCGACGGGGAGGGCGCTGGTAATTCCGAAATCATTATTCCGACATTCCGACTGTTCTACAACTATCAACGGGAGCATGGAGAATTTATGAAGAAAGCACTGTCCTTACTGATCCCCTTAATTCTGGTGTCATTCAGCACATTGGGCTGGGCCGCCAAAGAGGAGACCATCAAAGTGGGCCTGATCGCCGAGCTGACCGGCGATATGCCGGCGGTCGGCGCCTCCTGCAAGAATGCCGCGGAAATGGCCGTCAAGGAGGTCAACGACGCCGGCGGTTTGCAACTCGGCAAAAAGAAGGTGAAAGTGCAACTGGTGGTGGAGGATAACGCCGGCAAGGCGGATCAATCCGCCGCCGCCGCGCAGAAGCTGATCACCCAGGATGAGGTGGTCGCCATCATCGGCCCCAACGCCAGCCGCTACGCCATTCCGGCCGCGGAGGTCGCGGAGAGTTCCGAGACCATCCTGATCACTCCCTGGTCCACCAACCCCAAGACCACGCTGGACGCCACTACCAACAAGCCGAAGAAATATGTCTTCCGGGCCGCATTTATCGATCCCTTCCAGGGTAAGGTGCTGGCCAAGTTCGCCCGCGACGATATGAAGGCCAAAACCGCGGCCGTGCTCTATGACGTGGCCTCCGACTATAACAAGGGCATCGCCGAAGTCTTCAAGGAGAGCTTCGAAAAGCTGGGCGGCAAAATCGTCGCCTTCGAGACCTACACCACTAACGACAAGGATTTCTCGGCGCAACTCACCAAAATCAAGGACACCAAGCCCGACGTTATTTTTCTGCCCAACTATTACAGCGAAGTGCCCTTACAGGTGCAGCAGGCCCACCGCCAGGGCATCACCGCGCCCTTCCTGGGCAGCGATTCCTGGGGTAGCAGCGAACTGTTGAAGCTGGCCGGCAACGAACTGGAAGGCTATTACTTCAGCACCCATTATGCCGCCGATAACGCCACCCCGGTCGCCAAGAAATTCATCGAGGATTACAAGAAAACATATAGCAACGTGCCGGATGACGTAGCCGCGTTGACCTATGACGCCTTCGGCATGCTGTTCAAGTCGATCCAGAATGCCGGCAAAGCCGACCGTGAAGCGGTGCGCAATGCGCTTTCCACCCTGCCGGGCTACAAGGGCGTCACCGGCGACATGAAGTTCCAGGCCGGCTCGGGCGATCCCATCAAGAGCGCGGTCATCCTCCAGATCAAGGGCGATAAGTTCGTCTACCACTCCAACGCCAACCCCTAAGCGGGTTCGGGGCGGGGGCGCCGGACCGCGGCGTCTCCGCTCGATCTTGGGAGCGCTGGCGTCCCCGCAGGCTTGGATATTTTTATGAAACAATGACTTACTGGTTCCAGCAGATCCTGAATGCGCTGCAACTGAGCAGCATCTACGGCCTGATCGCCCTGGGCTACACCATGGTCTACGGCATCCTGACCATGATCAATTTCGCCCACGGCGATGTCTTTATGGTAGGCGCCTTTTTCTGCTTTATCGCGGCTGTCATGCTGGGGCTGCCGTTTCTGCCGACCCTGCTGCTGACCATACTGGGAACCGCCCTGCTGGGAACGACGATCGAGCGGGTGGCGTACAAGCCGTTGCGGCAGGCGCCGCGGGTGTCCGCCATCATCACCGCCCTGGGCGTGGGCATTTTCCTGGAGAACTTCACCCTGGCCCTGGCGCCCTATCCGCAGCATATTCCACCACTGTTGGACAATATCACCTGGACCCTGGGCGGCGTCACCCTTTCCTCGCTGCAACTGATCATTATCGTGTTGTCGCTGGGATTGATGTTTCTGCTGGACTATATCGTTTACCGCACGCCGGTGGGCATGGCCATGCGCGCCATTTCCTGGGATAAGACCTTCGTCCCCTTGATGGGGGTGCCGGTGGATTCCATCATTTCCATCACCTTCGCCATCGGCGCCGGTCTGGCCGGCGCGGCGGGCGCCATGTACGGGCTGGCGTATCCGGTGATCGATCCCTATATGGGCATCATGGTCGGCTGGAAAGCCTTCATCGCCGCCGTGGTGGGCGGCATCGGCAATATTCGCGGCGCCATGATCGGCTCTTTTATTCTGGGCACGGTGGAAATCATGGTGGTGGCGTTCTTCCCCTCCACCTATCGTGATTTCGTCGCCTTTACCCTGCTGCTGCTGCTGATCGTCATCAGACCCTACGGTATCCTGGGCCAGCCGAGAACGCAAAAAGTATGATCGCTCCGCTTCATGACGGCCGGGCATGGCTGACGGCCCAACGCTGGTTGTTACCCGTGCTGTTGCTGCTCGGTCTCGGGCTTTCTTTCGCCATCCCCCAATACAATTTCCCCAATAAATATATCCAGTTGATCATCATGTATGTGGGGATCAACATCATCCTGACCGTCAGCCTTAACCTGGTGAACGGCTATATGGGCGAGTTCTCCCTGGCCCATGCCGGCTTTATGGCGATCGGCGCCTATACCGCCGCGTTGCTGACCATGCGGGTGCTGCCGGTCGCAGACTATCCCTGGCTGTTTCCGCTGGCGGTATTGGCCGGCGGTCTGATGGCGGCGCTGTTCAGTTTTCTGGTCGCGATTCCCTCCTTTAAGATACGGGGCGATTATCTGGCCATCATCACCCTGGCCTTCCTGATGATCGTCAAATCCGTCATCGAGAATATCGACTATCTGGGTGGTCCGCGCGGTATGCCCGGCATCAGAAAATTGACCACTCTTCCCTGGACTTTTTTCTGGACCGTGCTCTCCGTCTGGGCGGTGCGCAACTTCGTCTATTCCAACTATGGTCGCGGCGTGCTGTCCATCCGCGAGGACGAAATCGCCAGCGATCTGATGAGCGTCAACACCCATCGGGTCAAGTTTCTGGCCTTTGCCCTGTCCGCTTTTTTCGCCGGCGTGGCGGGAGCCCTGTTCGCCCATGTACTGCAATTCATCAGCCCCCGGGTGTTCGACATTATCAAAACCACCGACATTCTGATCATGGTCTATCTGGGTGGCATCGCTTCCATCGCCGGCTCCATGCTGGGCGCCACCGTGTTTACCGTGCTGCTGGAAGTGTTGCGGCCTTCCAACACGGCGGCCTTGCTGTCCTGGCTGCCGGACTTCATTTTCGATCCCTTGAACGAATATTTCATCCAGCACCTGGGCATCTGGCGGATGGTTATCATGCCCCTGCTGCTGGTCTTGCTGATGCTGTTCCGACCGCGGGGGATCATGGGATTGCGGGAATTCGGCTGGTTCGTACCCCGGTTGGATCGGGAGGCGGGGGTCGGCGCCGTGTTGCCGGAGAAGGATCATGAGCCTGCTCGCAGCCAGTAACGTCAGCCATTATTTCGGCGGTCTGTGCGCGGTCGCCAACTTCAATCTGGCTTTGCAGGCCGGGGAACTGATGGGAATCATCGGTCCCAACGGCGCCGGCAAGACCACGATCTTCAATCTTATCACGGGGGTCTACCGGGCCACCGAGGGCAGCATCGAATTCAACAGGACGGAACTGGTCGGCAAGACGCCGCATCAGATCACGGCCCTGCGCATCGCCCGTACCTTTCAGAACATCCGCTTGTTCAAGGACCTGTCGGTGCTGGACAACGTCCGCATCGCCCATTATTCCCAGGTGGCTTATAACCCGCTGGAAGCGCTGTTCCATGTCGGCCGTTATCAGCGCGAGGAACGGCGCATCATCGCCCATTCCCGTGAACTGCTGGCGATGCTCAAACTGGATCACTTGGTGGGTGAAACCGCCGGTAACCTTCCCTACGGCCTGCAACGCCGCCTGGAAATCGCCCGCGCCCTGGCCATCGGCCCGGAGTTGCTGCTGCTGGACGAACCGGCGGCGGGCATGAATCCCAATGAAATCGACCGCCTGATGGAATTCATCCGCTGGATCCGCCAGGAATTCAAGCTGACCATTCTGTTGATCGAGCATCAGATGAAGCTGGTGATGGGCATTTGCGAACGGCTGCTGGTGTTGGATTTCGGCGCCACCCTGGCCGAAGGAACCCCGCCGGAGATTCAGAACAACCCCAAGGTGCTGGAAGCCTATCTGGGCGAGGAGCCGGTAGGATGAACAGCAATGCCGATATCCTGCTGGAGGTACGTGATCTCAAGGTTTCCTACGGTAATATCGAGGCCGTCAAGGGAGTCTCCTTCACCGTCCGGCGGGGGGAGATCGTCACCCTGATCGGAGCCAACGGGGCGGGTAAGTCGTCCATTCTGCGGGCTGTTTCCGGCCTGGTTCCGTATGGCGGCAAGATCCGGTTCGAACAGCAGGACTTGCAGCGGGTCCCGGCGCATAAGATCGTCGCGCTGGGAATTGCCCAGGCGCCGGAGGGCAGAGGTGTTTTCGGCAACCTGACGGTGCAGGAGAACCTGCAACTGGCCACTTGGCAGCGCAGCGACAAGGTGGAAATCGCGGCGGACTACGAGCGGGTTTTTCAGATTTTCCCGCGGCTGAAGGAGCGGCGCCAGCAATTGGGCGGCACGCTTTCCGGCGGCGAGCAGCAGATGCTGGCGGTCGGGCGGGCCTTGATGAGCCGGGGGCGGCTGGTGCTGCTGGATGAGCCGTCCATGGGACTGTCGCCTCTGCTGGTGCGCGATATCTTCCGGGTGGTGGCAGAAATCAACCGCAGCGGCGCCACCATCCTGCTGGTGGAGCAAAATGCCAATATGGCCTTGCGACTGGCCTCGCGGGCATACATTCTGGAGACCGGCACGGTGATCCTGAGCGGCGCCGGCCAGGCATTGTTAGGCGACCCTCGGGTCAAAGCGGCTTATCTGGGCACGTAGGGTTGCAGCGCTGTGTCGATCCTGCTTGGTGGCTTCGTAGGGTGCGTTAGCGGAGCGTAACGCACCTTATGCAATTTGACAGAACACTAAGAGCCTGTATAGGGTATCCACTTAAGTCGGGACGTTTTACAGGCTGAGCCGGTAGGGGCGGTTCGCGAACCGCCCCTACGGGGATTCCCTAGTAGCGCCGGCATTTTGCCGGCTGTTGACTGGCGTCGAATGCCCTGAGGCCGGCGGGGACGCCGGCGCTCCCAGGGTCGGATTGTCCCGCCT
>CAIMUS010000007.1 GCA_903844665.1 uncultured Pseudomonadota bacterium | reverse complement strand
TCCCCGCCGGCCTCAGGGCATTCGACGCCAGTCAACAGCCGGCAAAATGCCGGCGCTACTAGGGAATCCCCGTAGGGGCGGTTCGCGAACCGCCCCTACCGGCTCAGCCTGTAAAGCGTCCCGACTTAAGTGGATACCCCTGGGCTTCTTTCAGTTTTTTTGAGGAAAGGTCGTATGAACCATAAAGTGATAGCAACAACGAATCCAAGAGAACTCAAGATCGTCATACCGGTTTTCGCGGCGGTGTCACCCGTTTTGAACGCGGCGGGCAGAGAGACGAAGATGGGGACATTCAGAAGCTGGTACGATCAGATCATCCAGTTCCACGAAACCGCCGGGATCAATATAGTCGGCGCGCTTCCTATCACTCAGCAACATGGAGGGGAAGCTTCTCCCTTCTCCTCGGACGCGTTTGGATTGAACCACTACTACACGTATCTTCCTGACTTACCAGAGATCCTTTCCAGTCAATCGCTGACCCAAAAAGTCAAGCAAATGTATGTCCAAGTGGGAACACAAGGAAGACAGAATATAAATCATATCGCATACAGAACTCTGCACGATGAGATTACCAAAGCAGCCTCCAAACAATTTGACCGTATTATAGCTCTTGACGAAGCCAGAAGAGCAGCCTATGAAGAGTTTGTCGAACGTAACGATTTCTGGCTTTCCAGTAACGCCGATTTCAGTGTAGTGCAGAGGGAAATGGAAAGCCGTGAGCTAACTCCGTTGTTCGATTCCTGGCCCAAGGAGTACCAGAACCCAGAGTCTAAGGAAGTAAAGACATTGGTACGCGAATATCCCGACGATGTCCGCTGCTATCTCTATCGCCAGTTTATCGCGAATGAACAGTACCAGCGGTACAAAGAGGATTTTAGGAAAAGAGGAATCAAGATCGAACTGAATCTGCCCTACGGCGTGTCCACGGAAGCCGGCGGAACCGTCTGGGCCCGCCAGGGTGTCGTATTCGATACGCAATGGTACGTAGGGTGCTATCCGGAACCGCATAATGGGTATCCGGAGCAGAACTGGAAGATCTACCAATACAAGGAAGGCCCGGCGCTCGCCGACTTTATTCGGGAAAAATTTGAATATTTGGGTCAATATGCCGATATCGTCTTTCTCGATCATCTTTGTGGATGGTCCAATAAATACCTGGTTCCCAAAGGAATAAGGGACGATCAGCTCGGAACCGACGACGGTACGAAACCCGCTCAGGGCCATTTTGAGATACCGCTTTATCCGACAGACCGGAAACGCAGCGAAGAATATCGCCATCTCGATCCGGGCAATGCGGCTGACAAGGAACGGATCATGCAGATTATGGAAGACAATGTCTATAAGGTGCTCAAAACCATCTTTAACATAGGACTGGAAGTGGGTGGAGAAACCACAGGAGATCCCGACCGTCAGACGGCTGTCGAGCGCGCCTTGGAGCGGCTGAACCAAGAAGGGTATCAGTTCAGGATCATGCATGTGGCGCCTTACAAAAACTGGCAGGGAAAGTACACCACAATTCCAGAGAATACGGAATTCATGGCAACCAACCATGATCAGCCGACCACATGGCAGATCCTCACCAACCGGAGAGGCGATCAAAAGTTGTGGTTTGCGGGTAGTTTCCCTCACCAGATCGCTAATTACCTGACTGAGGTCTATCGAGTATTTACCTCTCCCAATCAGATTCCTCTCGTCCCCCGACAACTGAGCAGGACGCTAGGCGTTCACCTGCTTGAGCAGCAGGCAGCCATGCCTTCCTATCTGCTCACCATTTTTATCAATGACCTTTACGCGCTGCTCTATCCGGACCGGGTGGGGAACTCCACAGCAGTCAACTTGAATGAACCAGGCACCAGCGGCTCCATTCGGATTGAGGGAGGAAACTGGTCTGTGCGCATCCCCAACCTGGATATGACCGATCCCGAAGTGGTGCGTATCCTCAATACACTCCAGCAAAGGGAGAAAATAGACTACGATCCGGTTGTGCGTCTGCGGGAATACGGGAGCAAATGGTTTACCTTTGGGTCGAGCTTACGGGCCATTCGGGCAGGTAGGGAAGAGATGCGAAAAATCATCTATCTCGATCCTTCCCGGCGGCAATACAGCGAACTGACCCATCTGGGGCAAGATTACAAACCGGTGATGGAACTGCTTATCAGCAATATTTCCGGCCAAACCAACGAAGGCGGCGTGGAACTTACCGACGAGCTTAAAAAGCTGATCGATCCGTCCAGAAACTATGTTTTACGTGATATAACCAAATTGCCGGGTGACCCAGGCAGTAGCTACCATAGGACGGGACAGGAGTTACTTGGCGTCATCTATATCAAATTGGACGGAGGTAAAGATCATCACTGGATTGTTTACGAAGCTCCCCGATAGGTAACCATTTAGCCCCCTCCCCTGCTTGCAGGGCGCAAGGGTAGGTATTGCTGCTTTCCCCTCCTTTTCAAGGAGGGGTGGCGCGTAAGCGCCGGGGTGGTTTCACGGTTTCTCTTGCCAACCGGCGGATTTTGCACAGTGTTCTTTCATGGGCGGCTTTAGCGAGGGGACGTGGTGTACCTGCATAGACAAACCACCCCGGCGCTGCGCGCCACCCCTCCTTATCCAAGGAGGGGAAAAAAAACCGATACCTCCTCCTGTTAGCGCAAGTGGTGGAGGGGGGGCTAAACGGTTACACAGTCGAGCAGCCTCTGCAAATCGCTGCCTAAGAGCCTAAGCACGGAAGACCGGTTACGCCCGATAGATGTTTGATTTCGTTAAATTTATCATTTTTTTACAATTTTTTACTAACCTATGTTGAACCAATTACATTATATTTGAATCGAACCAGTGGAATTATAATTCAAGATGTATAGTACAGTTTGTTGTTGGAGGAGTGAACCATGACAGCGGTTGATAATTCTTTGGTTGATAATTCTATGCCTCCCATTGAAAAGTGTCTTAGGTATTGGCATAAAGGGTATGGAGGGATGCATAACCGAGCGGCAGAACTAAAACTAGAACTTGAAGGTATATGTCAGATCAGCAAAAAGCCGCCTCTACAATGCATGTTTGATCAGCTTGAGTCCTGCAAGGGTCAAAGGTTGAGAAAACTGACCAGTAACTCATCAACATTCATAACAGATACTGAAAGAAAATTGTTATGGTGTGCAGCTTTTGGCCAAAAGCTAGTACGTAAGGAAAATGAAAGTCGCATTGTTAAAGCTGGTTTTCTTCAATGGCTTCTTACAAATCCTGAGGCTGTAAAGTTTATTAGCACCGATGGCATATATGCCGAGGAGATAATAATCGAGGGTGATTTACATTTAGAAAACGTTACCATCAATTTTCCAATAGTCTTAGAAAAATCCTACTTTCTAGGCAGTATTAATCTGACTGGCATAAAAACGTCCTTTCTGAGTTTGAAAGGCAGCACCTGTAGCCAAGGTATTAACATTTGCGGGGCTAACATCAGTGGTGATTTTAACTGTAGTGAAGGAAATTTTATCAATAAGGGTAAGAGGGCTTTTTGGGCTAAACATATCCAAGTCAGTGGAGACCTGTTTTTAATTGATAGTTATGTCAATGGAGAAGCAAATTTGTCTGGAGCAAAGATCGAAGGTAATATTGATTGCAGTCGGGGAGTATTTATAAATCCGGCACCAGCTAAATCATCATCACAAAATGAAATTTATGCACTGGATATCAGGTTGGCTAAAGTTGATGGAAAAGTATGTTTCAATTCTTTCAGAGTAGCTGGACATGTTTATGCGCTTGAAATGAAGATCGATGGTGACCTTGATTGCACCGGTGGTAGTATTGTAAATGAAACAGGTAACTATCACGCTATATCGATTGACCGCTCCAGTATTGGTGGTGATGTACTTCTATGCCAAGGATTTTCTGCAACTGGGCAGGTACGTCTGATTGGGACGACGATTGCCGGTGATCTGGATTGCAGTGGTGGAGAATTTAATCATTCTTCTGGTAAAGACTATAACGCTTTGTATGCTCCTCGCGCTAAAGTGGAGGGCTGTGTATACCTCTGTGAGAGCATGGAAGAACTTGAAAATAATAGAAGAGATTTTGTGACAAATGGTTTTATCAATCTTGAGCTTACAAACATCAAAGATTCCATATATATTGGTAAATATTATGGAAATAAAACATCTATATTCAATGATGGTGGAATTGTACTCAATGGTGCAAAAATAACAAACTCATTGGTGTGGAAAAGCGTGTTGTTGACCAAAACAACACGACTTCTACTCTTTGATACCACAGTAGGTCGTTTAGTTACTTCGGGGGGAGAAAAAAGTTGGCCGAACCTTTATCTTGATGGTTTTTTTTACAATAGGATAGAGCATCAGGATTTAGAGAATAACTATAAAACTCACCTGAAATGGTTAAAAAGACAGAGCATTTTTAATTTACAAATCTACGAACAGTTGGCAACGGTTTTGCATCGAAATGGTCAGGATGCTGATGCTATAGAAATCTCTATAGCTAAGGAGAAAATTAGGCGTAAACCCAAAGGTTCGTATTGGTGGTTGAATCCATCGAAATTAGCGCCATGGTTATGGAGTTTAATTTTAAATATTACCATAGGTTACGGCTACAAAACATATAGAGTGCTCTTGTTTTCAATAATTCTTATTTTATTAGGCGGATTTATCTTTGATATAGGATATACTCATAAAATTGTAGTTCCGACTGATGGAACAGATCGTACAGACTATTTTAATGGCAAGAGATTACCATCAGACTATCCGGAATTTAATCCATTCACTTACTCTCTTGGTACTTTCCTTCCAACCCCTAACTCTCTTGGTACTTTCATTCCAATCCTCAAGCTACAACAGCAGGATAAATGGCAACCAGATCACAGTAAATTAGGCCGCCTACTACGCGTTTATCAAGGTATCCTTACAATCATGGGCCTTTTACTAACTCCATTCATAGTATGGACATTGACTACTTACTTAAACCAAACTATTGCCAGAAACAAGTGAAAGGATTATGCCACTACGAGGTAGCAAAGCAGGACCATGAAGTCTCTTTCCTTTTACTTCAAATGATCTTCCGCTCAGTAGACATTTAAGCTCTGCTCCATCGGAAAAGTAATCACCTGTTGGTACATTCACCACGTGTTTTTTCTCACTGTTATTTAAAATAATTACCAGCTTATCGTTATCCAAGCATCGTATAAACGCATATATTCCATGTGAAGCACTAGCGTATAAAGCTTTATAATCCCCTCTTCTCAAAGATGGATGAGATTTTCGAATCGAGATCAGTTTTTTATAGTGATCAAGTATCTCGATATCCCATTGTAACCGATTCCACGACATGGCTCGACGGCAATCCGGGTCATGCCCACCTTGTAATCCTATCTCGCTGCCATAATAAATAGCCGGTGCTCCAGGATAAGTCATTTGGAATGTGACTGCCAATTTCAGAAGACGTCTGTCACCTTTAGCAATTGAAAGATAACGCGCCGTGTCATGGCTTTCCAGCATATTATATTGCGCATAAACAATCTCCGGAGAGTAGTTGCCAAGCAGGGTCTCTATCTGACTGGCGAAGCTTTCCGCATCCAGAGGCTCAGTGGGTGCATGCGGTCGCCTGGACAGCAATGCTTCTTCTATCTGGTCGCCTATAAAAAATTTAATGCAGGCTGATCTGAATCCATAGTTCATAATTGCATCGAACTGATCTCCTTGCAACCAGCGCTTGGCAGTTTTTTGAATTTCATCCACCCATATTTCACCCACGATATAGGCTTCTGGATTGGCATTCTTCACGATCTGACGAAATTCACACCAAAATTCATCGTCGTCAATATCTGCGGGCACATCCAGACGCCAACCATCTATTCCAAAATCAACCCATTTTTTAGCGACATTGAAGATAAAACGACGCGTCTCAGGATTATCAGTATTAAACTTAGGTAATTCTCTCAGCCCCCACCAAGCTTTGTAATTAGGTTTTCTCGAAGAATGATAGGCATATAATGGGTAACCCTGGATATGAAACCAATTGACATAAGGTGATTCAGGGCCACATTCAAGAATGTGGTTAAATTGAAAGAATCCACGGCTGGCATGATTGAATACCCCATCCAAAATCACCCGAATGCCTCTTTCATGAGCGGCATCAAGCAATTGACGAAATATCTTATTGGAGCCCAGCAGAGGATCGACCTGATTGTAATCATAAGTATGATAACGATGGTTCGAAGTCGAGGCAAATATGGGATTGAAATAGATGGCATTGACACCCAGGTCAACCAGATAATCCAATTTTCCCATAACACCTGTAAGATTTCCTCCCTGGAAACCGTACCTTGTTGGCGCCGCGCCCCACGGTTGAAGATTAGCTGGCATAAATTCCAGCATACCCTTGGCGAAACGATCCGGAAATATCTGGTAAAAAATGGCGTCTTTTACCCAATCCGGAGTGGCTATTCTCGATATATCTTCGGATGAGGATCTGGTTAAGGAATGTAATGCGTAATGATTCATGGGAGTCCTATCTTTGAGAGATTTTTGAAGAAACCATTCTATTTCGACAGGGTATCAATCGCGGGTTACACCCGTGCCGTAAGCGTTCACCCCCCTCCCCCTAACCCCCTCCCACAAGGGGAGGGGGAATACGCTAAGTAGCTGTTTTGCAATAACTCCCTCCCCCCTTGTGGGGGAGGGTCGGGGAGAGGGGTCTGAACGGTTACACCCGCGCCAAATACAGTACCATCGCCGAACGCTTGTATACCCTCACCTCTTCCGTCATGCCGGTAGCCAATGGCGCCACCCCGGCCATTTCATGATCGACCACGCAGGTCCATCGGCCGACCGGAAGGCTGAACAGGACATTATATGGATTGGGGTTGAGCAGGACAATCGCTTTCTTCCATGAATCTTCCTGGTGTTCCACTTGAAAAGCCACGCAATGATGTGGAATGACTATACCCAGATCATCATCGAAAAAGTTCAGGTTTTTTTCAATTGTTTCCCGAGTGCGCATGCGGAACATGGGGTGCACCTTACGCAACTGAATCAGACCTTTGTAATATTCCATGACATTAGCATATTTGAGTTTGCGCTCCCAGTCGATCTTGTTGATGTGATCCGGCCGATCGTAGCTGTTCTCCACATCATCCTTGGTACGCAAAAACTCCTGTCCCATCTGAATAAAAGGTATTCCTTGCGAAGTGAAGAGAATAACGGCGCCTAGCTTGTCTATGCGAATGTAGTCTTCAACAGTCAGTTTAAGTTTCGGGTGGTCTTTAGTGAGGTGATGCAGTTGATCCCAAAAAGTGCGGTTATCGTGGCATTCCACGTAGTTGATCGCTTCCAGAGGGCTGTCAGCAAAGTCATCGATCGAACCTCGAATGCCCTTTTTCACTTCATCGATCCGCTCACCGTCTACCAGAAAAGTCGGTTCGATCCAAAAGGGGCTGCTCTTCAGTGCATTGCGGAAATTGTCATTAAAGACGGCAAAGCCCAAACCGCGCTGTTTACCTTTGGCTGTCACTTCGATGGGCGTCTGACCGGCAGCCCAAGGTTCACCATATACCATAATATTCGGGTCGATTTTATGCAATTCAGCGGTGACTTGCTTCATCGTGTCCAGATCGATCAAACCCATCAGATCGAAACGAAAACCGTCGACTTTGTATTCATTGACCCAATATTTAACGGAATCCAGGATAAACTTGCGAGCCATGGGCGCCTCGCTACGGAATTCGTTGCCACAGCCGGAACCGTTTGAGAACTGCCCTGTATCGGTCAGCCGGTAATAATAGCCTGGCGCAATGCCGTTGAAGCTGTATGGCGCGGGGTCAGTTTCGGCGGTATGGTTGTAGACTACGTCCAAGATGACCCGGATGCCTTTTTTATGTAGGGCATCGACCACCTTTTTAAACTCCTCAATCCGTTTGGCGTTGTGACGTTCGGTGGCGTACCAGCCATCCGGCGAGTTGAAGTGTACCGGCATATAACCCCAATGGTACTGCTCGGACGTTTCATCATTGTCAAAATCCTGAATCGGCATGAGCTGCACCGTATTAATACCCATCTCGACGAGATGGTCGAGACCGGTGGCCACTTTACCCTTGCTTTTGCATGTCGCACCTGTTTCCTTCATACCCAAATATTTGCCTTTGTACCGAATTCCCGAATTTGTATCGATGGAGAAATCACGGATATGGACTTCATAAATAATAGCTTCTTCCATTGAAAAAGTCGGGCGATCGGCAATAACCGTTTTATCCTGAACGATCATGCCCCGGCCATTATGAGCCGTGTTGCAGCGGGAATAGGGATCGATCAGTTCTTTTTCCGGATGGAAACGTGGATCGTTGCCTTCCACCCGGTAGGTATAATAGTTATTGAGTAAATCGGCTTTAATCTCTTTTTCCCAAACACCATGGTCTTTTCGTTCTAATCGATAGGGCTGTCCAGCGCCACCTTCCGGCGCAGCGTAAATCAGCAGTGTTACTTTTGTGGCCGTCGGGGCAAACAGGCGGAAGATGGTGGCTTTCGGTGTATAAGTGGCGCCTAACTCTACAGCGGCAAAATAGTCGGACGTATCCAGCAACTTGCGGAAAGCAAGGTGCTTGGGTTTATAACCCTTGACCCACGCTTTATATCGATGTACCGGCAAATCCAGCCGAAACTTCATATCGACCGTTACCCGCAGAGTGTCGGTCTGCTCGCTCTGACCGGCGTTTTTCACGGATTCGATTCCAAGTGTTTTACCTTTCTCATCGGTGATCGTTACTTTGACCGGCTTGTTCGGAGTATGGATTGTCGGTAGCGGTAATTTGATCGACACCTGATCGACATCATCCACAAAAGCAGCAGCAATCGGTAATTCCGTATCGGGTGGTGCGGTGAACAATTGTGGTTCACCCTGCAATATCCAGACCTCATCGCCTAATCCTGATGTCCAGATGCGATTTGGATCATCTTTGTCCCATTTTTCGCCTTTGGCGGGTTGACCTTTGCGGGGCAAAAGACCAATCGCCGTGCCGTTTCCATAATTATTTTTGTCTAAAACAAAAAGCAAACCATAGCCATCCTTGTTATTGGATTGAACTGCTTGCGATTGACTCCGAGTGGTTTCATCCCAGGTCCATAGATTCCATTCATCATAGTCGCCATCATAACGATGATAATGGACACGCAATTTGTCTTTCATAGACTTAAAATTCATTAGCCATGAAATAGCCCGCCATTTCAAAGGAAACGCTCCTTACAGTAAAATGTAGGAGCGAGCTTGCTCGCGAATCCCACGACGAGCGGTGAAGTCCCTACCTTGTGCGCCGTCCGAACAAATCGCGAGCAAGCTCGCTCCTACAGGTGCTTGGGCAATTGCACCATCAAGGTGCAAACAAGGTCTGTTTTGTAGCAATGTGCGCAATCATTCCGTCGCCATCTTCCATTAACTTAATGTATCTGTTTGTTTCTAAAGTAAATTATTTTATGGCATAAGTATTGCTTTAACTCCAATGTCATGTGTTGAACTCCTTGTACTTACCCCTAGTGAGTCGTTGCCGAGGTTCCCTCCTCGGCTTTTTTCATTTTCAGGCGGCGAAAGCCTTTTCCAGTGGCGGCACGACCTGCTTTTTCCGGCTCATGACGCCCGGCAACCACACCTCGCCGTTTTGGGGCACAGCGCCGAAGGCTTTCTGCACGACCTCCGGTTCATCGGACACGACCAGCAACTGCGAGCCTTCCTTGATGATATCGGTCAGCAGCAGAAATACGCTGTGGCGGTTGCCCTCTGCCTTCAACACCTTGATATCCGCAGCCAGTTCCGCCTTCACATCGTTCAGAATCGACAGATCCACGACTTCCAACTGACCGATGCCGATCTTGCGGCCGCTCATGTTGAAGTCCTTATAATCGCGCATCACCAGTTCCCGGATCGGCGTTCCCACAATGGCCGACTTGACCTTGAACATCTCCATTCCCAAGGCTTGCAGATCGGTTTCACCGGCAATCCCGGCCAGGGCGGCGGCGGCCTTCTGGTCCTGCTCGGTGCAGGTGGGCGATTTGAAGATCACGGTATCGCTCAGGATCGAGCACAGCATGATGCCGGCGATATTCTTGGGGATAGGCACACCGTAGAAATCGTACATGGATTTCAGCACGGTGCTGGAACAGCCGACCGGCCAGATCCAGCATTCCAGCGGGTTCGGCGTGGTGACATCGCCCAACTTGTGATGATCGACGATGCCGAGAATCTCGGCCTTGGTCAGATCCTCCGGACCCTGCGATAGATCCGAGAAGTCCACCAGGATGATCTGTTTACCGGCGAAGGAACTCATGACCTCCGGCGCGGAGAAACCGTAGCGGTTGAGGATGAACGTGGTTTCCGGGTTGATCTTCTCCTGACTCACGGGGGTGGCGTCCACGCCCTGCTGCCGCTTCAGGTTGGCCAGGGCGATGGCGCTGCAAACGGCGTCGGAATCGGGGCTTTTATGGCCGAAAACATAGATAGACATAGGGAACCTCCAGAGGTTGGGTTACAGCACTCGTTGTTGGCTTGGAGCGAGGGAAAAGAAGTCAGCATAGTAGGACGCAACGGCGCGCGGGTCAATTTATGCAGGCGCAATTGTAAGAGGTTAGCAGGTAGGAGCGAGCTTGCTCGCGAATCCGGTCGGCTGGCATGCCGCCGTACGCCCCCTTCGCGAGCAAGCTCGCTCCTACGAACTTTGGTTTCAACTCGAAGCGCAAACCTGCTGATAATCCACATAGCCCGGAAACTGGGCGTGTTCGCCGCAATACCGGCAGGCCGGGTCAGGTCCGACGTGCAGCTCGGTAAAGTGCGCCCGCAGCGCATCGTACCAGAGCAGCCGCCCGATCAACGGCTCGCCAATATCGAGCAGGAGCTTGATCGTCTCCACCGCCTGCAACAGGCCGATCACCCCCGGCAGCACGCCCAGTACCCCGGCCTCGGCGCAGGACGGCGCCAAATCCGCCGGCGGCGGTTCGGGGTAAAGACAACGATAACAGGGACCGCGCCGCTTGGGATAGGCCGGCCAGAATACTCCCACCTGTCCCTCGAAGCGATAGATCGAGCCGTGGACGTTGGGGATGCCCAGCTTGACGCAGGCATCGTTCACCAGATAGCGGGTGGGGAAGTTGTCCGAGCCATCCACCACCACCTCGTAGCCATTGAAAATCGCTTCCACATTGCCGCTGTCGAGATGGGTCTCGTGGCCGATGAGTACAACGTGCGGATTCAGGGCCTCGATGGCCTGACGGGCGGATTGCACCTTGGACATGCCGAGCCGGCTCTCTGCATGCAGAATCTGTCGCTGCAAATTGCTGCGGTCCACTACATCCTGATCCACCAGACCCAGGGTTCCAACGCCGGCGGCGGCCAGATACAGCGCCGCCGGCGAACCCAGGCCGCCCGCGCCGATCAGCAGAACCTTGCTGTCCAATAGCTTAAGCTGCCCCGCCTCGCCGATTTCCGGAAGCAGCAAATGGCGGGCGTAGCGCTCGCGGGCGTCGGCATCCAGCAGGCGGGGAATCTCGAAAGGCAGGCCCGCGTCTTTCCAGCGGTTGAAGCCGCCCGCCACCGAGCGGACATCGCGATAACCCAGCCGCTGCAAACTGTCGGCGGCGAACAGGGCGCGGGCGCCGGCGCCGCATATCACCAATACCGGCCGCCGATGGTCCGGCGCCACGGCTTCGATCCGCATCTCCAGAAAACCGCGTCCCAGGCGGTGGGCGCCGATGGGGCTGCCCTGGCCGATCTCGTCCGGTTCGCGCACATCGACCAGCGCCGCGCCTTGCTGTTGCAAGGCCAGCGCCTCCGCCGGGTCGACCTCTGGAATGCTGAGTTGCAATTCCGCCAGCCGTTGATCTATCAGATTCATCGCGCTCTCCTGCAAGCGTAGGTAAGCATCTGCAACTGCTGTTTAACACAGTCCCGGCGCCGGTCTCAACCGGCCCTGGGAGGACGGCAAAATTTCTCCTGTCCCTCATTCCCGCTTGTGAGTGGACAGCCGCTGTGCTTTGATAATTCCACAGTAACCGTTCAGCCCCCTCTCCCCGACCCTCCCCCACAAGGGGGGAGGGAGTTATTGCAAAACAGCTACTTAGCGTATTCCCCCTCCCCTTGTGGGAGGGGGTTAGGGGGAGCGGGGTGAACGCTTACATTCCACAATGTTAACAACGACAGGCGATGACGATGGCAAGATTCGGTTACAGCGGCGAACAGCCACCCGCCCGGTTCAATATGGCGCGCTACTGCCTGGGCGTGGCGGCCGCTAACTGGCCCGATAAATTGGCTCTGATCGTGGTTTCCGACCCCGAGGCGGCCACGGCCGGCGTGGAGCGCTGGACCTACCGGCAACTGGATGACGCGGTGCGGCGCCTGGCGGCGGGTTTGCGCCAGTTGGGATTGGTCGCCGGGTCGCGGGTGATGATCCGCATGGGCAATACCAGCGATTACGCCCTGATGTTTTTCGCCGCCATCGCGGCGGGGCTGGCGCCGCTGCCGTCCTCGGCGCAATTGACCGAAGAGGAGGCGGATTTCCTGCTGGCGGATTCCGGCGCCGGCGTGCTGGCGGTATCGGAAGAACTGCGTATCGCCCCGCCACCCGGCGTCAAGCTGTTGGAACCCACCGAAATCGCCCGACTGAGAGGCGCTTACGATCCCATCGATTATGCCGCCACCGCCGCCGCCGATCCGGCCTTTCTGATCTATACCTCCGGCACGACCGGCAACCCCAAGGGTGTGCTGCATGCCCAACGCTCCGCCTGGGGACGGCGGCCGATGTATCGGGGCTGGTACGGCGGTATCGGCCCGACCGATATCGTGCTCCACGCCGGCGCCTTCAACTGGACCTATACCCTGGGGGTGGGCTTAAGCGATCCCTGGGCCAACGGCGCCACCGCCGTGCTCTACAACGGCCCGCGCGATGTGACCGTCTGGCCCCGGCTGATCGAGCGCTTCCGGGCCACGCTGTTCGCCACCGTGCCGGGCCTGTACCGGCAGATTTTGAAATATGGCGATCTCAGCGCCTACGACCTGTCCAGCCTAAGGCACGGCCTGACGGCCGGCGAAGCCCTGAGTCCCACCCTACTGACCGCCTGGCGGGACGCGACCGGCCTGGAGCTCTATGAAGCCCTGGGGATGAGCGAGTGCTCCACCTATGTCTCCTCCTCGCCCTCGGCGCCGATCAAACCGGGCAGTCCGGGCAAGCCACAGGCCGGACGGTGTGTCGCCGCCCTGCCGCTCGAAGGCGGCGAGGAACCGCTGCCGGCCGGGGAAATCGGCCTGCTGGCGGTGCATCGCAGCGATCCCGGCCTGATGCTGGGTTACTGGAATCGTCCCGACGAGGAGGAGCTGGTCTATCGCGGCGACTGGTTTCTGGGCGGCGACCTGGCCAGCTTCGACGCCGAAGGCTATATGAGCTATCACGGCCGCAACGACGATATCATGAACGCCATGGGTTATCGGGTGTCGCCACTGGAAGTGGAGCAGTGCCTCAGCCATCACCCCAGCGTGGCGGAGGTGGCGGTGACCGAGTTGGAAGTTCGGGAAGACGTCAAGGTGATCGCCGCCTTCGTCGTGCCCAGAGACGCCGATGAAGCCGATGCCGAGCCGCTGCTCGCCTATGCACATCGCCATCTGGCGGCGTATAAATGCCCGCGTGAGGTCATCTTCACCGCCTCCCTGCCGCGCACGGCCAACGGTAAGGTGTTGCGCCGCCGGCTGGCGGAATTGGGGCGCCGGCAGACTTAAGACCAACCCCCGGCTAATGGTCGGACGCATTAATTTTGACAGGTTATTGAGTAGGTAGTAGGTAGGGCGGACTGCCGTGAGGCTGTCCGCCGAAGGGCGGTGGCCTGCTGCACATGGCGGCGGACACGCTGCGCGAGTCCGCCCTACACAAGCTCTGGAATATAGGCTTAACCTGTCAAAATTTCTGCGCTTATCCAC
>CAIMUS010000006.1 GCA_903844665.1 uncultured Pseudomonadota bacterium | reverse complement strand
TTGTGGAATTAGGTTTGCTTTTACCATGATGGCCACCAAAATCAATCGGATTTGAAGCCAAAATACCTTGCCAGACCTACCTGGACCTCATATATAATACACTGATTATACTAAAATTTCTAGAGCAGCGGGAATTGCTGACGATATCAGGGGCAGTGCGCTCTTCCTGATAGAAGCTGGGAATCGTGGTCTCAACGTATACGCGGGGTTTGGTCATGACGTTAGAGTACTCCATCGACCTCACCAGGAACAGAGTGGATAAGGTAAGCCGGGTAGAGTGGGCATGGCCCACATTTCCTAACCCTGATTAAAATGGTGGGCCGTGCCCACCCTGCAAGACTTCAATCCCGCTGATGATGGAGTGCCCATGGAAACGTCCCGTCATAAGCACCACTGTTGAGCCTGATGAACGTGGAGTGACCGTTATGAGTGTTACCGCAGAAGTTGTTCGACCGGATGCCCAGACGCAACAACCGGTCCATACCGAAGAAATTCCACCTCGGCGCCGCTGGACGGTGGCGGAATATCACAAAATGGCTGAGGTGGGCTTACTGAAAGAAGATGCGCGAGTCGAATTGATCGAGGGGGATATCATCGAGATGACGCCGATCGGTAGTGGACACGGGGGAAAGGTAAAACGCTTTATTCGTCTGTTTTCTCATTTGTTGGGTGATACAGCCATCGTCGCTGCCCAGGACCCCGTCGTGCTTGGCAAGCGCTCCGAACCCCAACCGGATATAACCATTCTGCGCTGGCGGGATGATTTTTATGAAAGCGCCCATCCAGGACCGGAGGATACACTGCTGGTCGTCGAAGTAGCGGACACTACGGCACGTAACGACCGTAAGATCAAGGTTCCCCTGTACGCTCGCCACGGTATTCCCGAAGTCTGGCTGCTGGATTTACAAGAGCGGGTGCTGGAGATTTATCGCAAGCCCGAACAGGGGAAATACCAGCACATCGAGCACCTCCGTAGCGGCCAGGTGGCGCCGTTACATTTGCCGGAGGCTGTCATTCGACTGGCCGACCTGTTTCCTGGCAATTAAGTGTTATCGTGAAAATCTCCGTAGGTCGGGTTAGCGGAGCGTAACCCGACAAGCGGATGCGCGGTCGCCCTGTTTCATTCACACCCACGAAGCTGGCCATGGCAGATATTGCCTATGAGGTGCTGCTGGAAACAGGAATTCGCGTACAACCGCTGCCGAGATCTGAGAAGAGGAATGGACGCGCCCGGAGGCCTCCTACTCCAATCCACGCCTGCTACAACATCGACCATGAGGGGACTTCGGCTGTGATGGCGCCAGACCTGATGGCCAAGGCCGCGCGGGCCGTCACCTCCGCCAGATTGCTGCTCATGGCGGGTGCTGTTCGCGAGCAAGCTCGCTCCTACAGGCGCCTTGAAGTGGCTGGTGCAGGCAATTGATGACCCATACAGAGCGCCAGGCTGGTTACGCCCTATAGGGCATCCACTTAAGCCGGGACGCTTTGCAGGCTGACCGAGGGGTTCCCCTGGGAGCGCCGGCATCTTGCCGGCTGTTGACCGGCGCCGATACTCTCAAGCCGGTGAGGACGCCGGCGCTTCCAGGGTCGGATTGTCCCGCTTTAAGTGGGTAACTCTGATGGATGGGGCTAATAGGGTGTTTATTCTAATTTTTTTCGTTAAATTTCGTAGCAATAGGATTTAACAGGTCAGTCAATGGTTCGACGGTACTGTTATCGTCCTTCATTCCGTTAGCCTATACGCACAATCTGCAAGTTTTAAGGAGGTAAGCATGGTCGCCACAGTGACTACTAAACTTATTGACAATCCGATGGCCGATAACGCCATAGAATATGCCCGGCAGATCTGGCTGGCCGGTCTGGGCGCTCTTGCCAAAGCCGAAAAGGAAGGCAGCCAACTATTCGATACCCTGGTCCATCGTGGCGAGGAACTGGAGGCGCTGGCAATGCAAAGGGCCGAAGATACGGTTGAGGAATTGAAGGATCGGTTGGGAGAAGTTCAGAAGAGCGCCGCCCATAACCTGGACAAGCTGGAGAAAGCCTTTCAGAAGCGGGTTACGCGCGCCCTGCACCGCCTGGGTGTACCCAGCCGCGAGGACATTCAGGACCTTGCCCGGCAGGTCAATGCGCTGCAAGAAAGCATCAAGGCAATGATCAAGGCGGAAGAAGCCAAAGAAGCGCCCAAGATGGCCATTATTCGCAGTATCGGCGAAGCCGCCTGAACCTACCTTCTTAATTATTTTGCAAGCAACCACCCGCCAACCCCTGTAGGGTAATGGTGGGTGGTTGCTTTTTTTGTGGCGAATACGGGGATTTCACGACTTTAGGCGCGGCATTCGGCCGGGCGCCCGCCGATTTGTACCGACAGTACTCAAGCAGGTAACCTCACTGCGACGGTTCCCCAGGCTCGCTGTCCTCGTCCCGATGCCGGGCGGCATCGGCGGCGACCGCCGTGGAAATCAGCGAGGACAGGCGCGCGCCCCGCTCCACCACCTCATCATAGACGAACTCCAGCCGTGGCACGGTGCGGATATGCATGCGCCGGCCCAACTCACCGCGCAGCATGGGCGCGGTATGGTTGAGAACGGCCAGGACATCGGCCCGCCCGGCGGGATCGCCCAGCAGGGTGATATACACCTTGGCGTGGGCCAGATCGCGGCTGACCTCCACCATCGTCATGGATACCATGGCCATACGCGGATCGCGAATCTCAGCGCGGATCAATTCGGCCAACTCGCGCCGAAGCTGCTCGCCGATACGACGGGTGCGGGGAAATTCTTTTGGCATCGATTGCTCTCCCTTCGAGGGAAGCGGGCCGACCCGACCCGCTTCTCAAGATTGCGGCAGACTATAACGTACGGGCCACCTCGACACGCTCGTACACCTCGATCTGGTCGCCTTCCCGCACGTCATTGTAATTGCGCACCCCGATCCCGCATTCCGTGCCGGCGCGCACTTCGTTAACGTCATCCTTGTAGCGACGCAGCGATTCCAGTTCGCCCTCGTAGATCACCACGTTTTGGCGCAACACCCGGATCGGGTTGTTCCGGCGCACCACGCCATCGACCACCATGCAACCCGCAATCGCGCCGAACTTGGGCGAGCGAAATACATTGCGCACTTCCGCCAGGCCGATGATCTGCTCCTTGAACTCCGGCTTCAACATACCCTGCAAGGCTTTCCTGACATCGTCGATGGCTTCGTAGATCACGCTGTAATAGTGCAGATCCACCCCATCTTCGTCGATCACCTTCTTGGCGGAATTATCGGCGCGCACATTAAAGCCGATCAGAATCGCCTCGGAAGCCACCGCCAGGTTGGCGTCGCTCTCATTGATACCGCCTACCCCGCTGGCAATGATCCGCACCCGCGCCTCCCCGGTGGAGAGATGGGTCAGCGCGTCGCTCAAGGCTTCCGCCGAACCCTGCACATCGGCCTTGAGGACAATATTGAGCGTATGGATCTTGCCCTCTTCCAGTTGTTCGAACACATTTTCCAGCTTGGCCTTCTGCTGCTTGGCCAGCTTGACATCACGGAATTTGCCCTGGCGGAACAGAGCGATTTCCCGCGCCTTGCGGTCATCACTGACCACGATGACCTCATCGCCGGCATTGGGCGTACCCGAAAAACCGAGCACTTCCACCGGAATCGACGGGCCTGCCAGGTTGATCTGTTCGCCGGTTTCGTCCAGCATGGCGCGTACCCGGCCATGCTCCAGACCGCTGAGCACGATATCGCCCTTATGCAGCGTGCCGCTTTGCACCAGGATGGTGGCTACCGGACCGCGCCCCTTGTCCAAGCGGGATTCGATGACCACCCCGCGCGCCAGCGAATCCACGGCCGCTTCCAGTTCCAATACCTCCGCCTGCACCAGGATCTGATCCAGCAGCCTGTCGATGCCCTGGCCGGTTTTGGCCGAGACCTCGGCGAACAGGGTCTCGCCGCCCCATTCCTCGGGAATAATATTCCTGCCGGCCAGTTCGCTTCTGATCCGCTCCGGATCGGCGTCGGGTTTATCGATCTTGTTGATCGCCACCACGATGGGCACGCCGGCGGCCCTGGCATGCTGAATCGCTTCCAGCGTTTGCGGCATGACGCCATCGTCGGCGGCCACCACCAGCACCACGATGTCCGTGGCCCTGGCGCCGCGGGCCCGCATGGCGGTAAAGGCCGCGTGGCCCGGCGTATCCAGAAAAGTGATCATCCCCTTGGGCGTCCGCACATGGTAGGCGCCGATATGCTGGGTAATGCCGCCAGCCTCGCCGGCCGCTACCCGGGTACGGCGGATATAGTCCAGCAGCGAAGTCTTGCCATGGTCCACATGGCCCATGATGGTGACCACCGGCGCTTTGGGCGCCCCATGTCCGGCCTCCTGGGTTTCCGCCGCCAACTCTTCCTCCAGCGCATTTTCCTTCAGGAGCTTATAGGTATGCCCCATTTCCTCCACGACGATGGCGGCGGTTTCCTGATCCAGCACCTGATTGATGGTCACCATCGTCCCCAGCTTCATCATGACCTTGATCACTTCGGTGGCCTTGACGGACATCCGCTGCGCCAGTTCGGCCACTGTGATGGTTTCGGGAATGTTGACTTCGCGCACGATAGGGGCGGTGGGTTTGGCGAAGCCATGCCGTAACTGGAGCGGAGGGGCCGGCTTGGCGAGCGGTTTCGTCTTCTTGAGCCTGCCGCGGCGGACCGTTTTGTCGCCACCCGGCTCGCCGCGGACATTCTTGCCGATGCGTCCCAGGCCGGCGGCGTCACTCCAGTGTTTCCTGAGTTTGGCGTCGGCCGCCGCTTCCTCTTCCTCCACGTGCTTGCGGCGCGGCAGTCCGGCTTTTTCCGGAACTTTGGCGGGTTTGGGCGGCGTCGTGGCAGCGGCTGGCTGCGCCTTGCGCCGGGGCTGTCCCTCAGGCTTGCGCCCGGTGGCTGCCTCGGCCTTGGCGCGACCCTCGGTTGCGCGGCGGGGGTGGGCTTTCCCTGCCGTCGGCCTGGGGCCGGCGGCCTCGGCTTCGGCGCGACCCTCGGCGGCGCTCTCGGGGTGAGCTTGCACTTCCACCGGCAAAGGGCTGACTGCCCCGGCTTCGGTCGGAGCGGCTTCCTCGGCCTGGCGGCGGGCTTCCTTTTCCGCCAGCAAGCGGGCGGCAGCCTCGGTTTCGGCCTGGCGGCGGACCTCCTCTTCCGCCTGCAGGCGGGCGGCAGCCTCGGCTTCGGCCTGGCGGTGGACCTCCTCTTCCGCCTGCAGGTGGGCAATCTCGTCGGTCTCGGTGCGGGACCCGGTCTCCGCTTCCAAGCGGATCGTTTCCTCAGCCTGCAACCGCGTCTGCTCCTGTTCCTCAAGCAGCTTGCGCCGCTTGGTTTCTTCCTCCAACACTACGCTGCGTTTGACAAAAGTACGTTTCTTGCGCACCTCGACACTGACGGTCTTGACCTGACCGGTGACCCCACCCGCCAGCCTGATCTCGCTGTGCGTTTTGCGCTTCAACGTGATCTTTTTCGGCTCCGCGATTCCCAACTGTCCCTTGTTGCCGTGGCTCTTACGCAAATGCGCCAATAAATCCATCTTCTGTTCATCGGTAATCGTGGCGTCTGCGCCGCCAACCTCGATACCGGCTTCTTCGAACTGCACCAGCAAGCGATTCAATGGAATACCTACATCCGTTGCAAATTGTCTAACTGTTACATCTGGCATCGTTCACCCCCAGGACGGTTCAGCCTTGCTGCCCTTGCGAAAACCAGGGCGCCCGCGCGGCCATGATCAAACGGGCGGCGCGCGCCTCATCCAAGCCCACTAATTCCGTAAGATCATCTACGGCCAATTCGGCCAGCGCCTCCTGCGTTGTAATCCCTTTTCCGGCAAGCAGGTACGCCAATTCCTCATCCATGCCCTCCAGGTGGAGGAGATCTTCGGCAGGTTCGGCATCACCCATCCTTTCCTCGGCGGCAATGGCGCGCGTTAGCAGAGCATCACGCGCCCGGTTCCGCAGTTCTTCAACTATCTCCTCATCGAATTCCTGGATTTCCAACATTTCATAGGCAGGCACATAAGCCACCTCTTCCAGGCTGGCAAAGCCTTCACGCACCAGGATGGCGGCAATTTCCGCATCCACATCCAGTTGTTCCATGAACAAATCTTTAAGGGACTCCTGTTCGCGTCCACTCTTTGCCTGCGCCTGCGTTTCGGTGAGCACATTCAATTCCCAGCCTGTCAGGGCGCTGGCCAGATGTACATTCTGGCCACCCCGGCCAATAGCCTGGGCCAGTTTTTCTTCGGCCACGGCTATGTCCATGCTGTGGGAATCTTCATCGACCACAATAGAGATGACCTCGGCTGGAGACATGGCGTTGATCACGAACTGCGCCGGATTCTCATCCCACAGGACGATATCGATGCGTTCTTCCGCCAGTTCCCTGGAGATGCTTTGTACCCGTGAGCCGTGCATGCCGACGCAGGCGCCTACCGGATCGATCCGGGGATCTCTGCTGCGGACGGCGATTTTGGCCCGTGAACCCGGATCGCGGGCGGCGCCTTTAAGTTCGATCAGACCCCGCCCCACCTCAGGCACTTCCAGGGTGAACAGCGCCAGCAGGAATTCCGGCGCCACCCGGCTGATAAACAACTGGGGTCCACGCGGCTCGGAGCGCACCTCTTTCAGAAAACCGCGAATGCGGTCGCCGACCCGGATCTGTTCGCGCGGAATCATCTCTTCACGGGAGATCAGGGCCTCGACATTGCCGCCCAGGTCCAGGAAGACATTACTCCGCTCTATTCGTTTGACGGCGCCGCTAATAAGTTCCCCCTTGCGCTGGATAAACGCATCGATGATCTGGGAGCGCTCCGCCTCCCGCACCTTCTGGACAATAACCTGCTTGGCGGTCTGGGCGGCGATGCGCCCGAACGGGGGATTTTCCAGCGGCGTCTCCACGTAATCGCCCACTTGCACATCGGCCTGCAGCAGGCGCGCCTGCTTCAGCGGTATCTGCCGCGCCGGGATGGTCGGGACTGTATCGTCCGCAATCACCTGCCAGCGCCGGCAGGTGGCGTAATCGCCGCTGCGGCGATCGATCTTGACCCTCACCTCCGCCTCTTCCTCATAGCGCTTCTTCGCCGCCGATGCCAGCGCCGCCTCGATCGCTTCGAAAATCACGTCCTTGCTGACGCCTTTTTCGTGGGAAACGGCATCCACCACCAATAGAATTTCTTTACTCATCTTGCTCGCCTCTACCGTTTCCTTGTTAGAATTCAGGAATCAACCGCGCTTTCTCAATCGCCGTCAGCGGGAACGCCAGTTCCTGGCCCTCGTGCTCCAGTACTACCTTGTCGTCCCGCAGCCCTACCAGGCGGCCGGTGAACTTCCTCCGGCCGTTTAAGGGCATGGCCAGTTGCACCCGGACCGGGCGACCGGCGAAGCGGAGAAAATCACGGGCCTCGAACAAGGGGCGGTCCAGCCCCGGCGACGAGACCTCCAGCCGGTAGTGGCCGTGAATCGGATCTTCGACATCCAGCACGCCGCTGACCTGATGGCTCACCCGCTGGCAGTCGTCCACGTTGACGCCGCCTTCCCGGTCGATATAAAGGCGCAGCAGGGCGCTGCCACGGTGAGGATGGAATTCGACACCGATCAGTTCATAGCCCATGGCGGCGACCACGGGCTCCAGGATTTGCCGCAAGATGTGACTGTCTTGGCCCATGCTGACTACCGCAAATAAAAAATGGGCCATAGGCCCACTTGTTCAGCTCGATCCAGGCTGCTGCACGGCGTAAACAACGGTGACATCACTAAAGAAGTCGGACGCCGCGTATAAAAAAAGCCCACCAAGGGGCTTTTTTTAGTAAACCAAAGTGGTAGCGGGGGCAGGATTTGAACCTGCGACCTTCGGGTTATGAGCCCGACGAGCTACCGGACTGCTCCACCCCGCATCAGAGAAAAACATAATAACAAGTAAACGTTTCTATTTCAAGGGGCTATAAGCCGGGTTTCTAGCGTCGTGGCCACACTGGTACGGCAGTTTGCCGCCGCCCGAGCGGGCCACGCCAGAATTTACAGACTTACCGTGGCGCCAGCCGGACCGCGCCGTCGAGACGGATAACCTCACCGTTCAGCATGATGTTCTGGATAATATGCTTGACCAGTTCGGCATACTCCGCCGGCCGACCCAGCCGGGGGGGGAACGGGGTTTGCTTGCCCAGCGACTCGCGGGCCGCTTCCGGCAGCGAGGCCAGCATCGGGGTTTCGAACAGGCCGGGGGCAATCGTCATGACGCGGATGCCAAACTGCGCCAGGTCGCGGGCGATAGGCAAGGTCATGCCGACGATGCCGCCCTTGGTCGCCGCGTAGCAGGCTTGGCCGACCTGGCCGTCGAAGGCCGCCACCGACGCGGTATTGACCACCACACCGCGTTCGCCATCGCCGCTGGGGGTATTCTTCACCATCGCCTGGGCGGCCAGACGAATGGCGTTGAAGGTGCCGACCAGGTTCACCTGTACGCCCCGGCTGAACAGATCCAGCGCATGGGCGCTGCCGTCCCGGTTAAGCACCCGGTTGGCGACCACGATGCCAGCGCAGTTGACGATGCCGTGCAGGCCGCCGAAGTTCTCCACTGCGGCATTGACAGCCGCCTGTACGTCTTGTTCACTGCTGACGTCCGTCGCCACGAAGCGCACCCGCTCACCCAAGCCGGCGGCCAGCTTTTCGCCGGCTTCGCGGTTGACATCGGCGATGATGACATTGCCGCCATTCTGCGCCAGCATCTGCACGGTGGCCCCTCCCAGACCGGAGCCGCCGCCAGTGACCATAAACGTGTGATTCTGAATTTCCATCGCTGAGTCCTCGTCAAGGTTGCCGATAAACTTGATTATTGCTAAAAAGGCCCGATTGCAACGAAGCCATGGCATAATAATAAGTCTTTTGCAAACTGAACACCCCTGTTTACATGACTCACGCCGTTCCAGTCCCGCATTCGTTCTACCGTCTGGCTTCGCCCCATTACTTTTATGAACAATCCGGCCGGTTGTTACCCTGGCTGGCGGCGGTGACGCTGGTGTTGTTCCTGACCGGCCTGGTCTGGGGGCTGGCGTTCGCGCCGGCGGATTACCAGCAGGGCAATGGTTTTCGGATCATGTATGTGCATGTGCCGGCGGCGGTCTTTTCCATGAGTGTCTATGTGGCGATGGCGGTTGCCGGCGGCATCGGCCTGATCTGGCGGCTCAAGGTGGCGGCGATGGTCGCCCGCAGTTGCGCCCCGATCGGCGCGGCGTTCACCTTTCTGGCGCTGGTCACCGGTTCGCTGTGGGGTAAACCGATGTGGGGCGCCTGGTGGGTGTGGGATGCCCGGCTGACCTCGGAATTGATCCTGTTGTTCCTCTATCTCGGTTATATGGCTTTACAGGAGGCGATCGAGGAGCGCGATACCGCCGACCGGGCCAGTGCGGTGCTGGCCCTGGTGGGACTGATCAATATTCCGATCATCCATTATTCGGTCGAATGGTGGTATACCCTGCACCAGGGGGCCACTATCCTCAAGCTCGGCAGACCCTCCATTGCGCCGGCCATGCTCTGGCCGCTGCTGGTGATGCTGGCGGCTTATGGTCTGCTGGCGCTGCTGGTGGTGCTGCTGAGAACCCGCAATGAGGTGCTGGAGCGCAAGCTGAACATCTGAATGGCCACCGGGCGGTGGTGATTATTCGCTTTTTTCCTGTCAAACAGGGCGACGAGGAGTGAGGAGTGAGGAGTGAGTAACCATCCGCTTTTTGCCTGTCAAACAGAGCAATCTTCTGTGCTGTAAAATCTGAATCGATGATTTTTTCCAGTTGGTCCGAGTTTTTCCAGATGGGCGGCTATGCGTTCTATGTCTGGACCGCTTACTGTCTGACCGTGGCGGTGCTGGGCGGCGCGGTGCTGCTGCCGCTGCTGCGTTACCGGCGCCTGCGACGGGAAGCGGCCCGCCGGGAACGGCGGGAACAACGCCAAACCGAGGTACGGAATCGATGAAGCTGAATCCGGTGCGACGCAAACGGTTGACCCTGGCGTTGATCATCGTCGTAGGCGTAGGCGTCGCCGTCGGGCTGACGCTGTACGCCCTGAAACAGAATATCAACCTGTTCTATTCGCCGAGCCAGATCGTCGCCGGCGAGGCGCCTCTCCAGCGCAGCATCCGGGTTGGCGGTCTGGTGGTGCCCGGCAGCGTCCAGCGCGAGCCGAACAGCCTGGGAGTGGTTTTCACCCTGACCGATACCGCGCAGCAGATCCAGGTCCGGTATACCGGCATCCTGCCCGATCTGTTCCGGGAGGGACAGGGCATCATCGCCCACGGCCGCCTGGTCGCTGGCGGCGTCGTCCAGGCCGACGAGGTGCTGGCCAAACACGATGAGAACTATATGCCGCCCGAGGTGGCCGACAGCCTGAAACAGGCCGGCGTCTGGCGCCAATTCAAACAGCAACCCTGAGGACCTCTCCCCATGCTGCCCGAACTCGGTCATCTGGCCCTGATCCTGGCCCTGGCCATGGCGCTGTTGCAGGCCAGCCTGCCGTTGCTGGGCGCCGCCCGCAATGATGCCCGCCTGATGGCGGTGGCCCGTCCCGCCGCCGCGGGACAGTTCGGCTTTCTGCTGCTCAGTTTCGTCTGCCTGGCGCTGAGCTTCGTCAACAACGATTTCTCCGTCGCCTATGTGGCCACCAATTCCAACAGTCAGTTACCGGTCTGGTATCGGATTTCGGCGGTATGGGGCGGTCATGAGGGTTCGCTGCTGCTGTGGGCGCTGCTGCTCGGCCTGTGGACCCTGGCGGTGGCCCTGTTCAGCCGCCCCCTGCCGCTGGAACTGGTGGCCCGTGTCATCGGCGTCATGGGACTGATCAGCATAGGCTTCCTGCTGTTTCTGCAACTCACCTCCAATCCCTTCGAGCGCCTGCTGCCCTTCTTTCCTCTGGATGGTCAGGACCTCAATCCGCTATTGCAGGATATCGGCCTGATTCTGCATCCGCCGCTGTTATATATGGGTTATGTCGGTTTCTCAGTCGTCTTCGCCTTCGTGGTGGCGGCGCTGCTGAGCGGGCGCCTGGACAGCGCCTGGGCACGCTGGTCGCGGCCCTGGACCGTGGCGGCCTGGTGCTTTCTCACGGTCGGGATTGCCCTGGGTAGTTGGTGGGCCTATTACGAGCTGGGCTGGGGCGGCTGGTGGTTCTGGGATCCGGTGGAAAACGCCTCGTTCATGCCCTGGCTGGTGGGGACCGCCCTAATCCATTCGCTGGCAGCCACGGAAAAACGCGGCGTGTTACGCATCTGGACGGTCCTACTGGCGATTACCGCCTTTTCCTTGAGTCTGCTCGGCACTTTCCTGGTGCGTTCCGGCGTGCTGACCTCGGTGCATGCTTTCGCCAACGATCCCGAACGGGGCCTGTTCATTCTGGCGCTGCTGACAGTCATTACCGGTGGCGCTTTGCTGCTGCTGGTGCTGCGCGCCGGCGCCATCCGCAGCACCGGTCAGTTCGAGCCGGTCTCGCGGGAAACCGCCCTGCTGCTGAATAACCTGCTGCTGGTCGGCGCCTGCGGAGTGGTCTTCATCGGCACTTTGTTTCCTCTGGTAGCGGACGTTTTGCACCTGGGCAAGATTTCCGTCGGTCCGCCCTATTTCGACACCCTGTTCGTGCCGTTGACCCTGGTCCTGCTGCTGGTGCTGGGCGTGGGGCCGCTGTTGCGGTGGAAGCATGACGAACCCGGCCCGTTGCTGCGCCGGCTGGCGCCGCTCCTGCTCATCAGCCTGGCAGCGGGCTTCGGGCTGCCGCTGTTAGCAGCCGATCGATTCCATTTCCTGGTGGCCCTGGCGCTCAGCCTGGCGTTCTGGGTGATGCTGACCAGTCTTTACGATCTGGCCGACAGGCTCCGGCACAAAGCCGACCGGCTGGCGGCGCTGGCGGCTTTACCGAGCGGCTTCAAGGGTATGCTGCTGGCGCATCTGGGTCTGGCGGTGT
The DNA here is from genome assembly GCA_903844665.1 of uncultured Pseudomonadota bacterium. GTDB lineage: Bacteria > Pseudomonadota > Gammaproteobacteria > Competibacterales > Competibacteraceae > CAIMUS01. The sequence goes on along the minus strand of CAIMUS010000006.1, from coordinate 16,029 downwards.
GCGTGATCGGCGTGGCGATTACCAGCACTTACAGCGTGGAGCGGGATGTACGGCTGCGGGTCGGCGAGGCCGTGAGCATCGGCCCTTACGAGTTTCAGTTGAACAGTCTGCGGGATAAGCGTGGTCCCAACTATATCGCCACCCGCGCCCGGGTGGAGGTGCGCACTCACAGCGGCGATGTGGAAACTGTGCTGGAACCGGAAAAGCGGATCTATACCGTACAGCGCATGCCGATGACCGAGGTGGCGATTCAACCGGGTCTGACACGGGATCTGTATCTGGCGCTGGGTGAACCGCTGGCCGATGGCAGTTGGGCGGTGCGTATCTATTACAAACCGCTGGTGCGCTGGATCTGGCTGGGGGCGGCGTTGATGGCGCTGGGCGGTTTACTGGCCAGCAGCGATCCCCGTTACCGCCCGGCCCGGCGGCGGACGGCTACCGTACCCGGAGACGCCGATGTCGCCCAGGCTTAAATTACTGCTGTTGTCCCTGCCGCTGGCGGCCTTTCTGGTGCTGCTTTTACTGCTGTGGCGGGGTCTTGGCAACGATCCGACGTTGCTGCCATCGGCGCTCATCGATCAGCCTTTGCCTCAGTTCAGCGCCCCGACCCTGGCCGAACCGCAGCGAACCGTGACGCCGGCGGATCTTCAGGGCCGTATCGCGCTATTGAACGTCTGGGCCACTTGGTGTCCGACCTGTCTGGCCGAGCATGCCGCTCTGAAAGCGCTGGCCGACCAGGGCGTGGTGATCTATGGGGTCAATTACAAAGACGATCCGGACAAGGCGCGGCAATGGTTGCGGCAATTCGGCGATCCCTATCGCTTGACTATCAACGACGAGGCAGGGCAACTGGGTATCGACCTGGGGGTTTACGGCGCGCCGGAGACCTATCTGCTGGATACCCGCGGCGTGATCCGTTACCGTCACGTGGGCGCCCTGGACGAACAGGTCTGGCGGGAGAATTTTCTCCCCCGCATCCAGGCGCTCGAGCAGGAGAAACGGAGTTGAAATTGCCATTCCGTTATCATTCGGACCTTTGGCTGCTTGTCTGGCTGCTGCTGGCGACTCCGGTCTTCGCCACCATCGACGCCTATGAATTTCAAAACCCGGCGCAGGAGCAACGCTTTCGCGCGCTGACGGCGGAATTGCGCTGCCCCAAATGCCAGAATCAAAATATCGCCGATTCCAACGCGCCGCTCTCGCAGGATCTGCGCCAGCGGGTCTATGAAATGATCCAGGCGGGCCGCAGCGATCAGGAAATTAAAGAATTTATGATCACCCGTTACGGCGATTTCATCACCTACCGGCCACCGTTCAAACCGGCCACCTGGATACTCTGGCTGGGACCTGTCGCGTTTCTGTTTCTGGCGGCGCTGGGAGTAGGGCTGTGGCTACGCCAGCGGGGACGGCAGGCAGCGCCTGAACTGAGCGATGCGGAGCGACGCCGCCTGACGGAATTGCTCACCAGCCGCGAGGATCGCCTCTAATGTGGCAGTTCTGGTTGTTAGCCGGCGGCATGGTGGCGCTGGCCGTTGCCCTGATCCTGCTGCCCTTACGCCGGCAGCGGGCAAAGGCCACCCTCTCCCGTACCGCCCTCAATACCGCTATCTTCCGCGAACGCTTGGCGGAACTCGACGCCGAGCAGCGGGAAGGGCGGGTCACGGCGGAGGAGTATCGACAGTTACGGGCGGAACTGGAACGCACCCTGTTAGGCGATGTACCGGAAGAGACCGCCAGGGCGGTCCCGCTGTGGTCCGGCACCTTCAAACTTGCTGTCGGCATGGGCATCTTGGTGCCCCTGTTCGCTTTGGGATACTACTATGTGTCCTCTTACCGGGGTGAAGCGGCGGAGTGGATGGCGCTGCAGGAGCGCTTGAATGGACTGGTGGCGCAGGCGGTGCGCGACCCGGAAGTGCTGTCCGCGCATAAGGACGTGGATCTGCGCGACTTTACCCGTGTCTTGCAGGCCCGCTTGCAGCAGCAGGGCAGTCAGGATCCGGAAGGCTGGTATCTGCTGGGCGTCAGCTATCTGGAGATGCAGCAATTGGATGCCGCCCGGACCGCACTGGCGCGGGCTTATGAACTGGGACCAACCCAGCCGGGGATCATGCTAGCCTATGCCCAGGCGCTGATTTTCACCAACGACGGTCGGCTGGATGACACCAGCGCCGACTTGCTGCATCGTCTGCTGGCCGCCGAGCCACACCAGCAGCGGGCGCTGTTCCTGCTGGGACTGGGATCTTTCAACAGCGGCGCTTACGAAGAGGCTATTCACGCCTGGCAGTCGCTACTGGCCTTGCGTGGCGATAGCGCCGGCGAGGGCGCGCGGGTGTTGCAAAACAGCATCGCCCGCGCCCAGACGCTGCTGGCGGAGCGCGCCCAGGCGGACTCATCCAAGGAACCGGCGTCGCCACCCGGACCGCGGCTGGCGGTCACCGTGGAATTGTCTCCCCAACTGCAACAACGGCTTTCCTCCCTTTCCTCCCTTTCTCCCGATTCTATTCTGTTCGTGTTCGCCAAAGCCGCCGACGGTCCACCTATGCCGCTGGCGGCGGTGCGCCAGCCGGTAAAGACTTTTCCGGTGCAGGTGGTGCTGGATGACAGTCAAGCCGTGACGCCGGCGCTGAAACTCTCCAATTTCAAGCAGGTGGTGGTCGGCGCACGGCTCTCCAAGGGAGGAGCGGCGAACGCCCAGACCGGCGATCTGCAAGGGACTTCCACTATGCTGGAGCTTAAGGAAGGGCCGCAGGCGGTCACGCTGGTCATCGATCAGGTCGTGCAATAGCTCGATGTTAGAAGGCCGCCATCTAACCAGCGTGCGCGACGGCCGCACCCTGTTCGCGGATCTCGACCTGCAACTGGAAGCTGGCCGAGTGCTCCAGGTGGAAGGCGCCAACGGCGCTGGCAAGACCACCTTGTTGCGGATTCTGTGCGGGCTGACCCAGCCGCGCGAGGGTACAGTCTATTGGTGGGGCAATGATATCCAGCGGCATCGCGCCGTCTACCATGAAAATCTGCTATATATCGGTCACAACCCCGGCATTAAACTGGAACTGACGGCGCTGGAGAATCTGCGCTTTTTTCAGGCCATGGGCGGCCATGACGGCACGGCGGCGGCGCTGACCGAGGCGCTCGACCGGGTAGGACTCTATGGCTATGAGGATACCCCAGTCCGATCCCTGTCCGCCGGCCAGCGCCGGCGGGTGGCTCTGGCCCGACTGTGGCTGAGCACGGCGCCGCTGTGGGTGCTGGATGAACCGTTCACCGCCATCGACCGGCAGGGTGTCCGCCAGTTGGAAATTCGGCTGCTGCGGCATGTCCAGGCCGGCGGCCTGGCGATCATCACCAGCCATCAGGCAATCTGTCTGGACGATTGCCCGGTGCAGTACCTGGAACTGGGATGAACCGGGTCAGCGTATCGACCGCCTTTCTGGGGCTGCTGCGGCGCGATTTGCAAATCGCCATTCGCAAGCGCAGCGAACTGCTCAATCCGATTCTGTTTTTCATTCTGGTGGTCAGCCTGTTCCCCTTGGGGATAGGTCCCGAACCCCGTCTGCTAGGGGAAATCGCGCCGGGGATCATCTGGGTTGCCGCCCTGCTGGCCACGCTGCTGTCGATGGAGCGACTGTTCCGCTCGGATTTCGAGGATGGCGCCCTGGAGCATTTGCTGCTCAGTCCGCATGCCCTGTCGCTGCTGGCGCTGGCCAAGGTATTGGCGCACTGGCTGGTGACGGGCCTGCCGCTGATTCTGGTGTCACCCTTGCTGGGAGTCCTGCTGCATCTGCCGGCGGAGGCGATTCGGGTATTGCCGTTGACCTTGTTGCTGGGGACGCCGATTCTGAGCCTGCTCGGCGCGGTCGGCGTGGCGCTGACGGTGGGCCTGCGCCGGGGCGGGGTCTTGCTTACGCTCTTGGTGCTGCCCCTGTATGTCCCGGTGCTGATTTTCGGCACAGCGGCGGTAGCGGCGGCGGCCGCCGGCTTGCCGGTGTCGGGACAGTTGGCGCTGCTGGGAGCGATGCTGGCGCTGGCCTTGACCCTGTCGCCGCTGGCGACGGCGGCGGGATTGCGGATCAGTGCGGATTGAAAGCGGCCACTGTCTTAAGGCTTATCTGCGTGTTATGGCACGCACTGCGGGAACAGAGAACAAGGAGGCGATCTCGATTTATTCCGATAGCCCTAACAAAAGCATGCAACCGACGCGCTACGCGCGCGGCTGCGCTTGAGGCGTTAGGCCGGCTGATTCTTCCAGTTCGGGTGCGGACAAGGTACACTACCAATGACACATTCAGTTGGGGTAATCCCTATGCATGCAACTGCCAAAGCTCTAGGCATTGATCGGCTCAGTGTTGCCGAACGTATCCTGCTCGTCGAGGAGATCTGGGACAGCATCACTGCTCAGGCGGAAACCCTGGAAGTTCCCCAATCTCACAAGGACGAACTCGACCGCCGTCTAACGGCCTATGAGTCCGATCCGAATGCCGGATCGACGTGGGAAGTCGTCAAGGCCCGTCTGCAGAAGAAGCCATAGTCCTCCTTATGATTATTCGACCGGAAGCAGAAGCTGATCTGGCCAATGCGCAAGGCTGGTATGAGTGGCAGCGGGAAGGGCTCGGAGCCGAATTTCTGCTCTGTGTTGAGGAGGTCTTCGAGCGCATTGGTCGGATGCCCGAGTTACACCCCGTTGTGTATCGAGGAGTCCGCCGGGCGATAACGCGGCGGTTCCCCTATTCCATTTACTACCGTGTGGAGGGCAATGATGTGGTGGTATTAGGGGTCTTGCACATGCGCCGCGATCCCAAAGAATGGCAGTCCCGTGCCTAAAGTGCGGATCACCAACGCGGCCCGTGCTGCTTGGTCTGTGGCCGGACGTCGTCGAGTCGTTTCCTGCACGTCGTGTGCACAACATCGTTGGATGTCATCGTCATTATCACAGTGTACGAACCCAAGCCGCCAAAGTGGGTCACGCCCTTTGAGCGAGGAGGTCGCAATGAAATGTAGCATTCAAGGTTGCCCTGGTCAGTACGATCCCAAGCTGATCGTTCACACCTTACAGCGGGGCTCTAAGATTTTTGTCTTTGAGCACGTTCCTGCAGAGGTCTGCTCCGTCTGCGGTGACACCCTCTTGGCGCCTTCGACAATCAAGCACTTAGAGAAACTGCTCTACACCAAATCGAAGCCGGGTAAGACAGCCCCCGTGTACGAGTACGCGTAGGCACACCCAACACCAAGAATAAGGGTCAGATTACTTTTTATGCTCTGACGGTGACAAAGTGAACCTGCTTTGCTGTATTTCAAGTAGGGCAGCGGTTCGGAAGCCATGGGTTCTTGGAGCCGCGACTGCCCTAACGAAGCGTTGCAGCCGACCGCGCCTGACGGCGCGGCGGCTGAGCTTGACCGTTAGACCTCATCGTAGAGGAGAGGAGAGCTAAAACTGCGTTATGAACATCGCTCAAATTGAATCTGAAGCCCTGTCCCTCCCGGTTGATGCTCGTGCGTCTCTTGCTCATCGGCTCTTGCTGAGTCTGGAAGAGATTTCGGAGCCGGAGTTTGACCGTTTGTGGGGTGAAGAGTCGGCCCGGCGCGCCGCTGAGGTCGATGCTGGGCTAGCGCAAGCAGTGCCAGGTGACGAGGTCGCAAGAAAAGTGCGGGCGTTGCTTCGGTGACTCACAGTTTCCTCCCTGGTGCGGAGGCTGAGTATCTGGAGGCGGTTCAATTCTTCGAGGAGCAGCGTGCTGGTCTGGGAGCCGCGCTCATCGCTGAGTTTGAGCGCATCGTCGACTTGGCGGTTGAAAGGCCCAACTCATGGAAGCTGGTTCATTCAAGCGGAGTCCGGCGCATAGGGCTGGCGCGGTTTCCGTATGCAGTGTTCTACCGTATCTTGCCAAATGGGCAGCTTCAAGTCACTGCATTCGCCCACCATCGTCGCCGTCCCGGTTACTGGCTCAAGCGCATTGGAGTCTAACAAGTCGCTCCAGGTTAGTGCAGGCGTGGATTGAGCTGCATCGTGACGATCTCATGGCTGACTGGATATTGGCATCCAGCGGACAAACCCCCTTCAAGATTGAACCCCTGCGATAAGAGGTTGGAAATGACTCCTGATGTCGTTTTAGTAAAACCATTGCAAGATTATTGCCTTGAGGCCGAGTTTGCTACGGGTGAGCGACGCTGGTTCGATATGAAACCGTATCTGGGCTATCCAGCTTTCGCACCCTTGGCCGAAGAGGGGCTGTTCATGAGGGCACATGTCGCTTACGGCGCCGTAACCTGGAATGACGAGATCGATCTCTCTCCCGATACGCTATACCTGCGGGGTAAGCAGTTACAGGTTCCTGAGCCATAGGTGCAGTAACAATTAAAGCTCTGTAGATTGGGGGTGAGGAACGGGTATCCACTTAAGCCGGGACGCTTTGCAGGCTGAGCCCGTAGGGGCGGTTCGCGAACCGCCCCTACGGGGATTCCCTGGGAGCGCCGGCATCTTGCCGGCTGTTGACTGGCGCCGATGCCCTCAAGCCGGCGAGGACGCCGGCGCTCTCAGGGTCGGATTGTTCCGCCTTAAGTGGGTAGCCCTTGCATTATCCTTGCTTACTGATAAAAATCAATCAGATAAATCTGACAACGTAGAAGTATCAATGACTATGACTTCTGGGATAAGGTAGCACCATGATGACTTTTTTAGACCACCGGATTCCCCACGCCGACATCCAGGCCGAGCATATTCGCACCCTGTTCCGTCCGACTTTTATCACCATCATTATCGCCCATGCCATTACCGGCGCTTTTTTGGTCTTCGTCCTATGGGATACGGCGCCTCACGACAGCCTGCTTGTCTGGCTTGCCGCTCTTTACAGTATGGTGATTGTTCGTGTGTTCTTCATTCGGGCCTATAGACAACACCCGCCCTCTCCTGAAGCAGCGCCCCGGTGGGGAGTGCTAACCGCGGTTTTGACCGGACTCTTCGGCATGATCTGGTGCGGAGCGCCTATACTGTTTTTGGATCCCGCTCAACCGGCGAGCCTGATTGCGATCACCCTCATTCTGATCGGGATCTGCGCCGGCGGAACCGCGGCTTTTGCATCCTACCCGTGGGCCTATATCACTTTCGCCGTACCGATCTTAACGTCTCTGACCGCGGTATTGTGGCTACGCGGCGGCAAGGTGGGTATTGCTCTCGCCATACTGATAGTCCTGAATCTGGTGATCAACCTGATTTATCTCAGCAACGTTCACCGGGTGCTCAATGAATCGTTGCGGCTTAGATTCGAAAACATCGCCCTGCGCGGGGAGACCGAAGAAAAATCCGCCTTGCTGGAAACCACCTTGCAGAACATGCAGCAGGGCATCAGCCTGGTCGATCAGGACGGCCGGTTGCGGATGTGGAACCAGCACTTTCTGGACCTGCTCGGTCTTGGTCATCGCCAGCCGGACGATCACCAACCTCTGGACACCGTGTTGCAGGCCGCTGACCCGCCGCTGTCCGGCGCTTCGGGAAGACGGATCGAGTATCGACGCGCGAACGGTATCGTGATCGAGATTTTGCAAAACGCCATGCCGGATGGCGGCCGGGTATTGACCTATACCGATATCAGCGACCGCAAGCGCCGGGAGGAAGCGCTGGAGGCGGCCCGCCAGGTGGCGGAGCAGGCCAACACCGCCAAGACCCGGTTTCTGGCCACCGCCAGTCACGATCTGCGTCAACCCATCCATGCCCTCGGTTTATTCTTCGCCGTTCTGGCGGAGCGGGTGCGTAATGCCGAGACGGGACCGCTGATCAAACAGATCGAGGACTCCATCGGCGCTATCGACAACATGCTCAACGCCCTCCTGGATGTCTCCAAGCTGGACGCCGGCGTGGTCCAGCCCAAAGTGGGTACTGTGGCGGTGGCCGGACTGTTCCAACGGCTGGAAACCGAATATCAATCTCTGGCCCAGGAAACCGGCAACCGCCTGCGTGTGCGCCCCTGTCAGGCGCTCGTACAGAGCGACGCCGCCATGTTGGAGCGAATGCTCAGAAACCTCATATCCAACGCCCTGCGCTATACGAGCAAAGGCTGCGTGCTGGTGGTCGCCCGCCACCGCGGCGCCAAGCTGCGCATCGAGGTATATGATACCGGCTCCGGTATCCCGGCCAACCAACTGGATGACATCTTTCAGGAATTCTATCAACTGGGCAATCCGGAACGGGACCGGCGCCAGGGTCTGGGCCTGGGATTGGCTATCGTCAAGCGGGTGGCCGCTCTGTTAGGACATGACATTACTGTCCGTTCCCGACTGGGGCATGGCTCCTGCTTTGCGATTAGCCTGCCCCTGGCCCGAAAATCGCCCCAACAGGCGCCATTGCCGGCGCCGACGCCTCCCGGCCTGGAACTGAAAGACCGCCGCGTGCTGGTGCTGGACGACGATAGCGCCATACTGGCGGCCATGGAGGGTCTGCTTAAGTGCTGGGGTTGCCAAGTCAGCACAGCCACCTCGCTGGAAGAGGCGCGAGTGAAGATAGTAGCGAGCGCGACAGCGCCGGAACTACTGATCGTAGATTACCGTCTGCGTGGCCAGGCATCCGGCTTGAATGCGGCAGCGGCCCTCCAGGCCGTCCTGGACCACCGCGTGCCGGTCCTGGTGATTACCGCCGATACCGCGCCCGACCGTCTGCGCGAAGCCCAAGCCAGCGGTTATCCCCTGTTACATAAACCCGTGCAGCCGGCCAAGCTGCGTAGCATCATGCGTCACTTAATCGGCCTCTAGTGTTTCCAGCCTTAAACCGCGTCCATTTTTCAGGCAGCGGCTACTACCATAATCGCGTCCATTTCCACCTGCGCACCCCGCGGCAAAGCCGCCACGCCGACAGCGGCGCGGGCCGGATACGGCGGCCGGAAATACTCCGCCATAATCTGATTGACCAGGGCGAAATGGCCGAGATCGGTCAGAAAAACGGTCAGTTTGACCACCTCGTTCAGGCTGCCGCCGGCGGCGTGGGCGACCGCATCGAGGTTAGCGAACACCCGGTGAATCTGCGCCTCGATACCGGCCACCAAGCTCATGGTGGCCGGATCCAGCGCGATCTGACCGGACAGATAAACGGTAGCGCCAACTTTGACCGCCTGGGAATAGGCGCCGATGGCGGCGGGGGCTTGGTCGGTTGAGATAATTTCTCGGGACATACGGGCTTCCTGGAAACAGTGACACAGCAGTTAGTTTACTTTAGTTCTGCCGACATAATTGCCCAGCCCCTTATTTAATTGCACCCCCTCGCCAGCGTGGCCCACAACCTTTGCCATGCCGCCGCTTGGATGAACCGGCGCGCCATACCGTCAAGATTTAGGTAAATGTGCTCGGGTATGCTATATTGCCTGCCAAGTTTGTCGCGGCGCCGTCCGGTCTGCGCCCTGAGGTTCCTGGCCGTCCCCTCTTGGATAGCCGTCGACGGGTTTCAATGCCTGTATCCCTCCTGCAAACCTGTCGCGGTTCCGCCCCTCATCGGCTGTTCCCCGCCTTTCATCCATATCGCTGCCTGGACCGGCCCCATGCCCATTGCATGGGCAGGCGGATTCAGGAGTTATTATGTCATTTGTCAATCTCCGTCTCGCGGACCCGTTGGTGCGCGCCATCGCCGACCGGGGCTATGCCCAGCCTACCCCCATTCAAACCCAGGCGATCCCGCTGATTCTGGCCGGGCGCGATCTGCTCGCCGCCGCCCAGACCGGCACCGGCAAGACGGCCGCGTTTGCGCTGCCGCTGCTGCACCGCCTGTCCGCCAGCCGTACCGGCGGTCCGAACCGGGAGGTCCGTCGGCCGGTACGGGCGCTCGTGCTCACGCCCACCCGCGAACTGGCGGCTCAGGTCGGCGACAGCTTCCGCGCCTATGGCCGCTACCTGTCCGTGCGCACGGCCACGATCTTCGGCGGGGTCAATATCAGGCCCCAGATCGATACCCTGCGGCGCGGCGTGGATATCCTCGTCGCCACTCCGGGCCGGCTGCTGGATCACGCCCAGCAGCGGACGCTGAGCCTGGCGGACGTCGAAATCCTGATCCTGGACGAAGCCGACCGGATGCTGGATATGGGTTTTATCCCCGACATCCGCCGAATTCTCGCACTGCTGCCCAGGCAACGACAGAATCTGTTGTTCTCGGCCACTTTCCCCGATGCCATCCGAACGCTGGCGGACGGCTTGTTGAACCAACCGGCGGTTATCGACGTGGCGCCCCGCAATACCCCGGCGGCCAGGGTCAGCCAGCAGGTGCACCCGGTGGAGCGGAGCCGCAAACCGGCCCTGCTGTCCCATCTGGTGCAGGCGGGTAACTGGGGACAGACGCTGGTGTTTACCCGCACCAAACATGGCGCCAACCGGCTGGCGCAGCAACTCGAACAGGATGGGATCAGCGCCACGGCCATTCACGGCAACAAGAGCCAGGCCGCACGCACCCGCGCCCTGGCCGATTTCAAGCAGGGCAAGGTGCGGGTGCTGGTGGCGACGGATATCGCTGCCCGTGGCCTCGATATCGAGCAATTGCCGCAGGTGGTGAACTATGATCTGCCACACGTGCCTGAAGACTATGTGCATCGCATCGGTCGCACCGGACGGGCCGGACGGGCCGGCGCGGCGGTATCACTGGTCTGTGCCGACGAGGCGCCGCAACTGCACGGGATTCAACGACTGCTGGGGCACTCTATTCCCTCGAGGGTGGTGGACGGTTTTGGGCCTATCGGGAGCTACTCTCCGCCGTTGGCCGCCACGCCGCGCAGCCGCCCGCGCCAACGTCCCGGCCGGTAAGGGTAGCCGCGCCATGACCGGTGCGCCGGCAGCGCGGTTCTCCACCTCGGTCCGGCTGCGCCGGTTATTCTGAACCGTGCCGTAGCCGTGCGCGATTGCGGGATGCGCCGTCGCGCCGGCTGGCCCAATCGCTCCCCAGGAGGGCTTCGATGAAGAAAATTTTTGCCGGCAATCTGCCGGCAGATATGACTGAACAAGAGTTGACCGCGTTATTTTCAGCGCATGGGCGGGTGCGTTCGATCCGCCTGGCGCGGGATATCTTTTCCGGCGCGTGCCGTGGTTTTGGCTTCATCGAAATGGAGGGACATGAGGCGCGTGCCGCCATCAGTGCGCTCAACGGCATGGAACTGCGCGGCAACCATCTGAAGGTGAACGAGGAACGCCCCCAAACCAAAAGTTTTCGCGGCAGACGCCGTTAATCAGGGTAGTACTTGCAAGCAGGAGAATCGAATCATGTCCAGACGGCAACACGGGTTGTCCGAGCAGGCGCCGCAATGGACGGAGTGGGGAATCAGCGTACTGAACGGGATGATCGGCGATTATCTGCATCATCGCCGCAATGGCCTCGCCATTGACATGGCCTGTTACCATCGTAACCACCCATTGCCCCTGACCACCGCGGACCTGCTCCGCGTCCACCCCAACCCTGGCGCGACATTGTGCATTCTGCTGCACGGTCTGGGCTGCAATGAGGGCGTCTGGGCATTTCCCGATACGCCGCCAGATAATCCTGATAGCTCGTATGGGACCTTGCTCCAGCGGGAGCTTGACTATACTCCATTTTTCTTGCGTTACAACACCGGCCTGCCGGTGGCCGATAACGGCAAAACCTTGGCGACCCTGCTTGACAATCTGCTGAATTGTTACCCGACGCACGTCGATGACATTGTGCTGATCGGTCATAGCATGGGCGGTCTGGTGCTGCGCAGCGCCTGCCACTACGGAATTCGGCAAGGTTGCCAGTGGGTCGACAAGGTCCAGCGGGTGTTCTATCTGGGCACGCCGCACGAAGGCGCCATTTTGGAACAACTGGGCCATGTGGCCGTGACGGTGTTGCAGAAGGTGCCCAACCCGATTACCCAACTCATCGGCAAGATACTGGACCGACGCAGCCAGGGGGTCAAGGATCTAAGATCGGGCAGTTGGCTGGCCGAAGACGGGCTGGACGATGACCTGGAGGTCGGGCGCCCCGATCATCGGGGGGCCGCGCCGTGGCTGGCGCACGCGCGCCATTATTTGCTGGTGGGGACGCTCACGGAAGACCCGGACCATGCACTGACCCTGCTGTTGGGTGATGCGCTGGTCAGACTGCCGCGCGCCTATGGGCAATCGCCGCCGGCAGCCGGCAGCGGCCCCGTGCCCAACTCCCATATCAAAGTTTTTCCGAAGGTGGACCATATAAGGTTGGCCCATGACGCCAAAGTCTATGAACAGATCAAACTTTGGTGCAGCAATGAGTGAAGGAGGACAGCCGATGTCACGGCTATCGCTACAGCAGATCAGAGGTGTCGCCGACCTCATCCACGATACCGTCGCCGGCAGCGTGGACGCGATTGAGGAGACCCATCGGACCATCGTGCGCAAGCCGTTCGCGTTGTTGAAACAGATCGACCCCATTGCGGCGCCGGTGCGCACGATCGAGCATATCGAGCGGAATATCGCGGGCGGGGTTTACCAGTCTATTCGTGTCGCCAATCGGCTCGCCGCCACCTTGTCGACGCAGGTGTTGAACTGGCTGGAGGAAGCGGAAGAGCCACCGCAACCGCAACCGTAGGGTGCGTTCCACGCACCACTTAAGAACTCCGCCGGGAAATACGCAGGACCTGAGTCAGAGTGCGCAGCCGCCGCATCACCCGCGCCAGATGGGTACGGTCGCGCACGTTCAGAATCAGATTGACGGTAGTCGTCACCCCGTCTTTTTCCACCGTGTTGATATTATCGATATTGGTATCGGCGGCGGCGATGGCGGCGGCCACGATGGCCAGGACGCCGCGTTTGTTGGTGACATCCAGCCGCAATTCCACGGGAAAATCCGTTTGGATGCTCTGCTCCCACTCCACCTCGATCCATTTTTCCGGGTTGTTCTTATAATCCGCTACATTCTTGCAGCCGTCGCGATGGATCACGACGCCACGTCCCGCGCTAAGATAACCGATAATCGGGTCGCCCGGCACCGGCCGGCAGCATTTGCCGAAACTGACGACCGTACCTTCCGTACCCTTGATCAGCAAGGGCATGGAGTTGCCGCGCTTCGCCGCCGGCGCCGTGAGTTCCTGCGTGCTGTCCTCCGGCAGCAGCCGCTTGGCGATCAAGGGCGCCATCCGGTTGCCCAGACCGATATCGGCCAGGATATCGTCGAAGTTGTGGAGGTTGAGTTCACCCACCAGAGCGGCGATGCGTTCCTGAGGCAGTTCGTTAAGGCCGCCGACTCGCCCCAACAGCGACTTCTCCAGCAGGCGCCTGCCGAGCAGAATGGCCTCTTCCCGTTGCAGGTGTTTCAGATAATGCCGAATACTGGCGCGCGCCTTGGCGGTAACGACGAAGCTCAGCCAGGCGGGATTGGGTCGCGCCGTGGGCGCGATGATCACTTCCACCGTCTGGCCGCTGGACAACGGCGTCCGCAAGGGCATCAGCCGGCGGTCGATCTTGACGCCGACGCAGGTGTTGCCGACATCGGAGTGAATGGCATAGGCGAAGTCCACGGCGGTGGCTCCGCGCGGCAACTCGACGATCTCGCCGCGTGGTGTGAACACATAGACCTCGTCGGGAAACAGATCCATCTTGACGCTTTCCAGAAACTCCACCGAATTGCCGGCGCGCCGTTGCATATCCAACAGCTTCTGCAGCCACTCGCGGGCCCGTTTGTGCGTGCTGTTTCCCTGGCTGCCCGGCGATTTGTAAAGCCAGTGGGCGGCCACGCCGGCCTCCGCCATGATATGCATCTCATAAGTCCGGATCTGCACTTCGATCGGCATGCCGTGCGGTCCGAACAGGACGGTATGCAGGGATTGGTAGCCGTTGGCTTTGGGAATGGCGATATAATCCTTGAAGCGCTTGATGATGGGCTTGTATAAACCATGGACCTGGCCCAGCACCCGGTAACAGGTATCCACGTTGTCGACGATAATCCGGATAGCATAGACATCGTAGACCTCCTTAAACGGCAGATGCTTGTCCCGCATCTTTTTATAAATCCCCCAGAGATGCTTGTTACGTCCCAGCACCCGCGCCTTGACGCCGTCTTCCAGCAGGCGGTTGCGAATGCGCATCTCCAACTGACCGATGATTTCCTTGCGGTGGCCGCCCATCCGTTGCACCACCGCATTGAGCACACGATACCGCAGCGGATAGAGATGGCTGAAGCCCAGGTTTTCCAGCTCCAGGCGCAGATTGTTCATGCCCAGGCGGCCGGCGATAGGAGCGTAGATTTCCAGGGTTTCCCGGGCGATGCGACGGCGTTTCTCCAGCGCCATCGCCCCCAGGGTGCGCATATTATGCAGCCGGTCGGCCAGCTTGATCATGATCACCCGGATGTCCCTGGCCATGGCCAGAAACATCTTACGGAAGTTTTCCGCCTGGGCCTCCAGCTTGGAGCCGAAATTCATCTGGGTGAGTTTGCTGACGCCATCCACCAGATCCGCCACTTCGGCGCCGAACCGATGGCTCAACTGCTCTTTGCTGCAACCGGTGTCTTCGATCACGTCATGCAGCACCGCCCCTACGATGGTGTCGTGATCGAAGCGCACATCGGCCAGAATACGGGCCACGGCCAGGGGATGAAAAATATAGGGCTCACCACTTTTGCGGCGCTGGCCGACATGAGCCTCAGCGCTGAAATAGCAGGCTTCCCGCACGAGCGCGACCTGCTCCGGTTCCATGTAACTGTGGAGCACGGAGCATAATTCCTTGATGCGCAGTTGGATTTGGTCCAACCAATCGGGTTCGATCACCGGCCTGGCCACCGTTTCGACCACCGGCCTGGGCATGGCGGGACTGATTTCCGACGTTACCGCGCTCATCCGAATCTCCAAGCCAGGGTTAACGGTCTGCTGTGTCCTCATGGCTGCGGTTAGGTTCGAACTCCAGCCGCAGCGCCCAGTCTTTGCGCATTAACACGGCCAGATCCAACTTACCTTCGGCAATCTCGCGCAGGGCGACCACTGTGGGTTTATCGTTCTCCCAAGCCACCAGGGGTTGCCCCCCCATGGCCAGTTGCCGCGCCCGGCGGGATGCCGCCAGCACCAGATTGAACCGGTTATCCACTTTGTCGAGACAGTCTTCTACGGTGATACGTGCCATACTTTCCTCGATTGCCAGAGATAGAGCGCTGGACGCGCCTCGTGAGTTTAACCAGGATCAATAAATTAAGACAACAAGGCCTGGATGAGTTCATGCTGACGCCGTAGCTGACAGTCACGCCGTTGCCGCCTGGCGATAAAGATAGCCTGGAGCGCGGCCAGGGCGCGCTCGAAATCGTCATTGACGACAAGATAATCGAATTCGTCGTAATGGGATATTTCGGCCACGGCGTCGCGCATCCGCCGCTCGATGACCGCCTCGTCGTCCTGGCCGCGCTGTTCAAGGCGCTGACGCAGAGTTTCGCGGGAAGGCGGCAGAATAAAAATCGAACAGGCTTCGGGGGCGCGTGCCCGAACCTGCCGCGCCCCCTGCCAGTCGATCTCCAGGATCACATCCAGGCCGCTCCGTAACCGTTCCGCCACCGCATGGCGGCTGGTGCCATAGCAATAATCGAATACCTGAGCGTATTCCAGAAACACCCCGGTCTGAACCAGCGCCTGAAAGGTGGCCGCGTCCACGAAATAGTAATCCACTCCGTCACGCTCACCGGGACGGGACGGGCGGGTGGTATGCGAAACCGATACCTCCACGTCTGGAACCGTCGCCAGCAAGCGCTTCACCAGGCTGGTTTTGCCGGCGCCTGAAGGCGCGGAAATAATGTACAGTGTTCCCGTCACGCTCATGGAAAAATTAGGGTCGATCGATCCGATAGAGCGCAACCAACCGTTCGCTCTCGCGTAGGAGCGAGCTGGCTCGCGAAGGGAGTGTTCGGCGCCAACATGGGGGAATTCGCAAGCAAGTTCGCTCCTGCGTACTGAGAGCCTGTATAAAAACTCCCTCCCCCCTTGTGGGGGAGGGTTGGGGAGAGGGGTTGAAAACGGCCCACAGAATGAACGGTTGCGGCGGCGCCCCACGCTTTACCCCCCACCCTGTCCCTCCTGTATGGACCGGAGACATAGGTAA
>CAIMUS010000005.1 GCA_903844665.1 uncultured Pseudomonadota bacterium | reverse complement strand
GCGCCGGTTCGGCAAAAGCCTCTTTCTCGACACCCTGAAGGAGCTGTTCGAAGGCAACGAACCGCTGTTCAGGGGGCTGCTCATCCACGACCTATGGGACTGGTCGAGCAAATACCCTGTGATCCGCATCAGCTTCGGCGGAGGCCAGTTTGGCAGTACGCAAGCGCTACAGGACAGCTTGAAGGCACAACTGGACGAACTGGAGCAGGCCCATCAACTGCCCACCAGTCCCTACTCGGATGCCCCCAGTCGGTTTCGACATCTGATCAACCGACTCGACCAAAAAACCGGCCGGCGGGTGGTCGTCCTGGTGGATGAATACGACAAACCCATTCTGGACGCCTTGGAAAAACCCGACGTCGCGCGTGACAACCGTGACACCTTGCACGGCATCTACTCCATCATCAAGGACAGCGACGCCCACATCCGCTTTGCCTTTCTGACCGGAGTGAGCAAGTTTAGCAAGGTGAGTCTGTTTTCCGGGCTGAACAACCTACAGGACATTACCCTGGACGAGCGCTACAGCACGATCTGCGGCTACACCGATCAGGATGTTGATACCGTGTTCGCGCCCGAATTGGAAGGGCTGGACCGGGAGGAAATCCGCCGCTGGTACAACGGCTACAACTGGCTGGGCGAGAGCGTCTACAACCCCTTCGACCTGCTGCTTCTGTTCAGCCAGCGCAAATTCGGAGCGTACTGGTTCGAAACCGGCACGCCCACGTTCCTGGTGAAATCGCTGCTGGGCAGGCAGGTCAACACACCGGACCTGACACGCATCCATGCCAGTGAAGCCCTGCTTTCCACCTTCGATGTGGACACCATGGCCATAGAGGCGCTCATGTTCCAAACAGGTTACCTCACCATCGGCACAGCCCGATACCGTCCCGGCGCCATCGACATCATCTTGCGTTACCCGAATCTTGAGGTGGAAGCCAGCTTAAACCAAACCCTGCTGACTCATCTGACCCAAACCACTTCGGAGCAGGCGGTCCAGAGCTCGCGCCTGTACGACCTGCTGCAGGCCAACGACTTCGACGGCCTGCGCGAACTGTTCCACGCTTTCTACGCCAGCATCCCGCACGACTGGTACCGCAAGAACGAACTGGCCCGCTACGAAGGCTACTACGCCAGCATCTTCTACAGCCACTTCGCCGCGCTGGGGCTGGACATCGTGGTGGAAGACAGCAGCAACAAGGGCCGGGTGGATATGACGGTGAAATTCAACGGCCACCTCTACCTGTTCGAATTCAAGGTGGTCGAACTGTTGCCCGAAGGCAAGGCCATCGACCAACTCAAGGCCAAGGGTTACGCCGATAAATACCGTGCTCTGGGCCAGCCTATCCACCTGATTGGCGTGGAGTTCAGCCGGGAAAGCCGCAACATCGTCGGCTTCGAGGTGGAACAAGCTTAAAAGCGCTGCCCAAGCCGCGCTTTTTATTTGTGATCAGCGAATCAATTTAAAGCTTGATCCCCGCCAGTCCCTGCTTCAGCACATCCGCCGAATGGCGCAGGGCCTGCAACTCCTGCTCGTTCAGCGCCGGCAGCACCCGCTCGCCAACCCCGTTCAAGCCCACCGCCGTCGGAACACTGAGACAGACATCATGGATGCCGTATTCGCCGTTCAACCGCACGCTGACCGGTAGGACGCTGTTCTGGTCATCCAGAATGGTGCGCCACAGGTGGGCAATCACCAGCCCGATAGCCCAGTTGGTGTAGCCCTTGCGATTGATGATCTCGTAAGCCGCCCGCCGCACCCGCTGAAACAAGGCGTCCAGGGCGGCGCGGTCGAAGGGCTTGCCCATGATGGCGCCATCGACCAAACGGGTGCCGGCGATATCCGCCGTGCTCCAGATCGGCACCTCGGAATCGCCATGCTCGCCCAGAATAAAAGCGTGCACCGAGCGCGGGTCCACATTGTAGTATTCGCCCAGCAGGGTGCGGAAACGGGTGGTGTCGAGCATCGTGCCGGTGCCGATGATCAGGTTCGACGGACGCTGGCTCAGGGACTGCATCACATAGGTCAGAATATCCACCGGATTGGTGGCGATCAACAGGATGGCGTTCGGCGCATAGCGGTCCAACTGCACCGCAATTTCCCGGAAAATCTCCGTATTGCGATTCAGCAGTTCCAGCCGCGTCTCGCCGGGTTTCTGGCCGACGCCGGCGGAGATGACCACCATCTGAGCGTCTTCCAGATCCGAATAGTCGCCCGCGTCCACGTCGCACCGGCCGACATAGGCCTGGGCATGCATCAGATCCATAGCCTCGCCTTCGGCGCGTTTCTTGTCAATGTCGATCAAGATGAGCTTGCCGGCGGATTTTTGCAGAAAAATGGCATAAGCCGCCGCCATGCCCACCTGACCGGCGCCTACGATACCGACCGTCTGTCGTTTCAACATGATGCTTTGCCTCGCTGGTGTGAGTAGGGGCGGTTCGCGAACCGCCCCTACATAATTACCACCACGGCGGATTCTGCGTCGGTGGGGCAGCGGTATAACCGGCGGTCATGGTATCCGCTTTGGTCACCCAGCCGCCACCCATCGCCTGATACAGGTTGATTAGGGAAATATACACCTGCGCCTGGGCCTGGACCAGATTGATTTCCGCCTCGAACAGCCGCCGGTCGGCGTCCAGTACCTCGAGCATGCTGACATAGCCGTTGTCATAGCGTAGCCACGCCAGCCGGCGATAATTTTGCAGCGCTTCCACCTGCCTGGCCAGCACCTGGAGCTGCTCCTTATACTTTTGCGTATTGATCAAGGCGTCGTTGACTTCTCTAAACGCCTGCTGGATCACCCGTTGATACTCGAACAGCGATTGTTGCTGCTGCGCTTCGGTGACCTGGACCTGACCCGACAACCTTCCGCCAGTGAAAATGGGCAAGTTCGAGGTGGCGCCGTAGGCCCAGACCCGCGCCGGACCGGTGAACAGATCGGACAGGGTGGCGCTGACCGTGCCCAGGGAACCGGTGAGCGAAAGCGTCGGGAAGTAGGCCGCCCTGGCGACGCCAATCTGGGCATTGGCCGCGATCAGGTTCTGCTCGACCTGGAGGATATCCGGGCGCCGCTCCAGCAGGCCGGATGGCAGCCCGGCGGGAACGGCGGGCAAGGCCAACTGTTTCAGGCGCCGGTCGCGGGTGATCGGGCCGGGATTGCGGCCCAGCAGGATGCTCAGGAGATCTTCCTGTACCGCGATCAACCGCTGGAAATCGGGAATGGTGGCCGCCGCCCCTTCATAGTCCGATTTCGCCTGGCTGACTTCCAGCCCCGAGACGATGCCCGCCTTGAAGCGCAGGTCGATGACCCGAAAGAATTCGGCGCGGCTTTCCGTGGTGGACTGCGCCAGCACCAACTGTCGATCCAGACTGAGCAGTTGGGTATAGGCGTTCGCCACCGACGCCACCAGGGTCAGAATCACCGCGCGGCGGCCCTCCTCGCTGGCGAACAACTCGGCCTGGGCGGCTTCCGTTTGCCGCCGCAGCTTGCCCCAGAGGTCGATTTCGTAGGAAAGATCGAAGATGCCCTGATAAAGATTGTTTTCCCTTTCCCCGCGGAGAGCCGGCGGATTGGTTTTCAGTGAACTCTCTGTCTTGGTACCGGCGGCGCCGCCGAATAATTGCGGGAATAATTGGGAACGCACCACCGCATACTGGCCCAGGAATTGGTCGATGCGGGCGGCGGCGATTTTCAGATCCTTGTTTTCCTGCAAGGCGACCTGAATCAGCCGGTTCAGCACCGGATCCCGGAACTGCTGCCACCACAGGGTGTTGGCCACGTTGGCCTGCGCCTGAGAGGTGGGGAACCGCCAGTCCTTGGGCGTATCCACCACCGGCCGTTCATAGTCCGGTCCGACCATACAGGCGGCCAACAGCAAGGCTGGCAGCGCTACGACGAGTCGCTTACGCATGATGTGCTTCGCCTCCCGTTGCGGTTGCGGCTACGGCTTCGCCGGATGCCGGTGGGGTCGCCGGTTGTACTTCTCCCGGCTGCGACTTGCCGGTGCCGGAGAACAGGCGGTAGAACAGCGGCACGAAGAAAATCGCCAGCGCGGTGGCGCCGAGCATCCCGCCGATGACGCCGGTGCCGATGGAATGACGGCTGGCGGCGCCCGCACCGGAACTGATCGCCAGCGGCACGCAGCCCAGGATAAAGGCGAGCGAGGTCATGACGATGGGCCGGAACCGTAATCGCGCCGCCTCCAGCGCGGCGTCGATGGCCGACAGACCCTCGGCCCGTTTCATCACCGCGAACTCGACAATCAGGATGGCGTTCTTGGCCGCCAGGGCGATCAGGGTGACCAGACCGATCTGGAAATAGACGTCGTTATCGAGGCCCCGCAGCCACACCGCCAGCAGCGCGCCGAACACCGCAAACGGTACTGCGGTCAGCACGCCCAGGGGCAGGGACCATTTTTCATACTGGGCGGCGAGGATCAGGAAGACCATGACCAGGCCGAAGCCGAAGGCGATGGCCGAAGAAGCGCCCGCCTGCTTTTCCTGATAGGCCTGACCGGACCAGGCTGGGGTCATATCGGCCGGCAGGACTTCCTTGGCGACGGCTTCCATGGCGGCCAGCGCCTGGCCGGAACTGTAACCCGGCGCCTGCGAGCCGTTGATGCGCACCGCCGGGAAGGTGTTGAAGCGGCTGACGGTGTCCGGCCCGATGGCATAGCGCAAGGTCACCAGGGCGCTGAGCGGTATCATCTCGCCCCGAGTGGAGCGCACGTAAACCTTGTTGATGTCCTGCGGGGTGGAACGGTATTTCGACTCGGCTTGCAGCATCACCCGATAGGTGCGGCCGAACTTGTTGAAGTCATTCACATAGATGCTGCCGAACAGCCCTTGCAGCAGGTTGAACACGTCATCGATCGGCACCGCCAGGGAACGGGCCTTGTCGCGATCGAGATCGACATAGAGCTGCTGGGCGTTGGCGTTGAAGGTGGTGGTCAGGCCCCGCAGTTCCGGTCGCTGCCGCGCCTTTTCCAGAAACGCCTGAAGAGCTTTATCCAGCCTGACCGGATCGTCCTCGCCCCGGTTCTGAATCCAGAATTCGAACCCGCCGGTGGCGCCTAGACCGGAGATGGCAGGCGGGATAAACATGAGGACATTGGCGTCGCCGATTTGGGCGACCTGCCGCTGCAATTCCTGGCGGACGGCGAAGGCATGCAGTTCCGGCGTCTTGCGTTCTTTCCAATGCTTCAGAATGATGAAAAAGGTGGAGGCGTTGGGCTTGTTCTGGCCGTCGAGCGTGCTGTAGCCGCCGAGCGTCAATACATTCGCCACCGCCGGATGCTCGCGGGCGATGGCGGTGACCCGATCGGACACCGCCAGGGTGCGGTCCAGACTGGCGCCGTCGGGCAGAATCGCCATGCCGATCACATAGCCCTGATCCTCATCCGGAACGAAGCTGGTGGGCACAGTCTTGAACAATCCCCAGGTCAGAAACAACAGCCCGCCGAACAGGATCAGCCCCAGCAGAGCGCGCCGGATCAGAAAACCCGATCCGGCGACATAGCCGCCGGTCAGCCAATCGAAGCCGGCGTTGAAGCCACGGAAGAAGATATTCGGCCGGCCGTGGCCGGGCTTGAGCAACAGGGCGGCCAGGGCGGGACTGAGGGTCAGGGCGACGATGCCGGAGATGACCACGGAAATCGCGATGGTGATGGCGAACTGCTTGTACAGTTGACCGGTGATGCCGCCCAGAAACGCGACCGGCACGAATACCGCGCACAGCACCAGCACGATGGCGATGACCGGGCCGGTCACTTCCTCCATGGCGCGGCGGGCGGCTTCCCGCGGCGGCAGGCCGAATTCATGCATATTGCGTTCGACGTTTTCGATCACCACGATGGCGTCGTCCACCACGATGCCGATAGCCAGCACCATGCCGAACAGGGTCAAGGTATTGATCGAGAACCCGAGCATATACATCCCGGCGAAGGTGCCGACGATCGACACCGGCACCGCCAGACAGGGAATCAGGGTGGCGCGCCAGTTTTGTAGGAACAGGAACACCACGATGATGACCAGGGCCAGCGCCTCGAAGAAGGTATGGATCACCGACTCGATGGAGACCTTGACGAATTCGGTGGTGTCATAGGGAATTTTGTAGGAGATGCCCTTGGGGAAGTTCTTGGCCAGATCCTCCATCTTGGCGTGGATCTTGTCGGCCACCTCCAGGGCGTTGGCGCCGGGCTGCTGATAGACGATCAACAGGGCGGTGGATTTGCCGTTCAGCTTGCCATCGACATCGTAATTTCTGATACCCAGTTCCGTGGTCGCCACGTCTTTGAGCCGCAAGGTCGAACCGTCGGTATTGGAGCGCAGGATGATATTGTCGAATTGCGCTGTATCCACGAATCGGCCCTGGGTGCTGACCGGCAAGGTCAGTTGCACCGGTTCGGCCGTCGGTGGCTGGCCGACCTTGCCGGCGGGAAACTGGGCGTTCTGCTCGCGGATGGCGTTGCGGATATCGTTGACGTTAATGCCCAGTTCCGCCATCCGGTCGGGTTTGAGCCAGATCCGCATGGCGTAATCGGTCGAGCCGAACATGGAGATCTGGTTGGCGCCGGGGATGCGCTTGAGTTCTTCCAGGACGTTGATGCTGGCGTAGTTGTTGACGAAGTTATAGTCATAGGCGCCATCGGACTCGATAGTCACGATCAGCAGCATATTGGGCGACGATTTCTTGATGGTGACGCCGTTGCGCTTGACATCTTCGGGCAGTTGGGGATCGGCCAGATTCTTGCGGTTGGTGACATCGGTCAGGACCAGGTCGAGATTGGTGCCGATCTCGAAGAAGACGTTGAGGTTCAGATCGCCGTTCGATGAGCTTTTCGAATCCATGTAGATCATGTAATCGACGCCGTTGACCTGCTGCTCGATCGGGGCGGCGACGGTCTTGGCCACCGTATCCGAGTTGGCGCCCGGATAGCTGGCGATGATCTGAATCTGCGGCGGGACGATCTCGGGAAACTGGGCGACCGGCAGGGTCACCATGGCGGCCAGTCCCGCCAAAATAATAATGATCGACAGCACCGCGGCGAAGATCGGCCGGTCGATGAAAAAGTGAGAGATCATGGGGCACCCTCGCTATGGCTTGGCCGTTGGCCCACTGGAGGGAGTCTCCAGGATTTTGAGGGGCGCGCCCGGCTGCAATTTCACGGCGCCGTCCACGATCACTTTGTCACCCGCTTGCAGGCCCTTGGTGACGATCCACTGATCCCCGTACCACTCGCCGACTTCGATGCCGCGGGATTCAGCCGTATTGTTCGGACCGACCACGAACACGAATTTGCCCTGCGGTCCCTGCATGACCGCCCGTTGTGGCGCCATGATCACATTGGGCCGGGTCACGCCCTGGATGCGGACGCGCATGAACTGACCGGGTTTGAGCGCCTTCGTGGGATTGGGGACGACGGCGCGCATAGCGAGGGTGCCGGTCTGCCGGTCCACCGTCGAGGCCACGTAGTCGATGCGGCCCTTCTGCGGATAGACCGAACCGTTGGCCTGCACCAACTCGACCTGGATGCCTTCTACGCCGGGGGAGCGCAAGCGGCCCGAGGCCGTCTGCTCCTGGTATTTCAGCAGTTCGTTTTCGCCGACGGCGAAATTGACCCAGATCGGATCGAGCAGAACCACGGTGGTCAGCAGGCTGTCGCTGGGCGATATTAGGCTACCTACCTTTTTCTCGGAGCGGCCGGCGAGTCCGGTCAGGGGCGAGCGGATGGTGGTGTAGCCCAGGTTGATCTCGGCCTGGTGGACCTGGGCTTTGGCCGATTGCACGTCCGCCTGACTGGCCAGTACCGCCGCGGTGGCGTCATCCAGGTCTTTCTGGCTGACGGCGTTCTCACGGGCGAGCGGCTTGATGCGGGCCAGGTTGGCGCGGGCATTATCGAGCCTGGCCTGTTCCCGCGCCAGCACTCCCTTGGTGTTGTCCAGTTCCTCCTCGAACGGGCGGGGATCGATCTGGAACAGCAGTTGCCCCTGCTTGACCAGGCCGCCCTCCTGATAGGCGATTTTGTCCAGATAGCCGGTGATGCGGGCGCGAATTTCCACTTCACGCGAGCTTTCGGTCTTGCCGGTATATTCGAACGCGGCCGCCGTATCCTGCAGCTTGATGTCGACCACGGTAACGTCTACCGGTGGTCGGGCGGGGGTCTGCGCCAGCGTCGCCGGCGCTCCTGCCAGGAGCGATAGCAGGAGACAGAGGCTGGATAAGAGACGCTGGTCCAGTGGAGTAAGCGACCAGAGTACAGTAGCGATAAAAATGCTGAGGCGCCGCACGATTAACCTCTTGAATTCTGGTTATAACGACGCCGCCCGGCTGGGGCGGCGTAGTGGAAAAGCTGGATGTGCAATGGGGGGAAGGGCAAAGCCGATTATAGCACCCTTCTAAAGATCGCCTTGGTTCAGTGGGCTGAAATCACCCGCCTCAGCCAAACTGGTCCTGACAAAGCTGCAATTGCCCGGCCGTGAGCAAGAATACCCCATCCCCGCCCCGCTCGAAGTCCAGCCAGACGAAGGGCACATCGGGAAAGGCATCGCTGAGCGCGTACTGGCTGTTGCCCACTTCGACCACCAGAATGCCGTTTTCGGTCAGATGCTCCCCCGCCTGGCGGAGAATGGCCAGCACCAGATCCAGCCCCTGCTCGCCGCCCGCCAGCCCCAGGACCGGTTCATGCTGATATTCCGGCGGCAACTGGTGCAACTCGCCCAGGCTGACATAAGGCGGATTACTGACAATAAGATCATAACGGCGTCCCCGGAGAGCGCTGAACAGGTCCGACCGCAGCACGCTCACCCGCTCGTCCAGGGCATGTTCCCGCACATTACGCCGGGCGACTTCCAGCGCGCCGACCGAGATATCCGCCAATTCCACCCAGGCTTCGGCAAAGGCATAGGCACACGCAATGCCGATACAACCGCTGCCGGTGCAAAGGTCCAGAATATGCCTGACGGCATCGGGATCGGTCAGCCAGGGAGAGAACTGGCGGTCGATCAACTCGGCCAGGGGGGAACGCGGGATCAGCACCCGTTCATCCACATAAAACGGTAACCCCATGAACCAGGCTTTGTTCATCAGATAGGCGGCCGGTTTGCGCTCCCTGACCCGCCGGTCCAGCAAATTGAGCACCACCCGTTTTTCCAGGGGAGTCAGGGTCGCCTGTAAAAATTCTCCGTCCAGATCCGGTGGCAGATGCAGGCTGTGCAACACCAGAGCGGCGGCCTCGTCGATAGCGTTGACGGTCCCATGACCGAAATGCAGCCCGGCCTCGTTCATGCGGCTGGCGCCCCAACGGATAAAATCGCGAATGGTATGCAGATGTTGCAACGGATCGTCGCTGCTGAACATTATTCGATCTTCCGCTAATTACTTAAGAAAAATCATATTTTTGATCTGGCCGGCGGTTCCGGTCTTAATGTTCCCTGGGATCGGTATAGGGTAAACTTAACAATTTCCCTACGATGAAAGAGAACACTATGCTACGCCTGAAAACGCTTTGGCTGGTCCTGGTAGCGGCGGTAGCCCTGGGCGCCGGTCTTTGGCTGGGACAACGCTGGTTTTACCAGTCACCCCAACCGCCTCTGGAGATTGCCGGCATTTATCTGCCTCAACCCAAGGAACTCGATGATTTTACTCTGGCCGGACAAGACGGCCAGCCGGTTACCCGCGCCGATTTCAAAGGACATTGGAGTTTCCTGTACTTCGGTTATACCTATTGTCCCGATATCTGTCCGCTGACCTTGGTGGAACTGAACAAACTGGACCAACTGCTATCCCAACAGGGCTTGAACCAGGATACGGCTTATTGGTTGATTTCCGTCGATCCCGAGCGGGATACTCCCGCGCGCCTCGGTGAGTATGTGCGCTATTTCAATAAAAAGTTTCAAGCCGCCACCGGCGCCCCCCAGGAACTGGAGAAACTGGCCAAGCAACTGAGCGTACTCTACACGATTGCGCCACATCAGGTGGGCGAAAGCTATACGGTGGATCATTCCTCGACCGTGCTGCTGATCGATCCCGACGCGCGCCTGCACGCCATTTTCACCCCTCCGCATCAGCCCGCGACCCTGGCCGCCGATTTTGCCCATATCCGCCAGCGCTACGAGGACAAGCAGTAAGGATTCGCGAACGAGCTTGCTCCTACCGGATCACCTTTCGATTGCACCCGCCTGGAGGGGGTACAATTACAAAGTGTGAGGCGCCGGCTTGTCCCCTGGGAGCGCCGGCGTCCTCGCCGGCCAACCAACGGCAAGGCCGGTGGGTGCCACCTCGCTGTCGGGTTACGGCGCGCCAGCGAGTTCATGCTATCTCCCCCGGTTCGGTGGCTGGCGCGCCTAACCCGACCTACAGTATCAATTTCAATTGCACCCGCCTGGAGGCTTTAGCTTGATCGCCGACCGTTTTCCTGTCTCGTTGCAGGATCGCTTGTGCAATCTGCCCCAATACCTACTGCCCCAGCGGCTGCTGACGCGCTGTGGCAACCGCCTGACCCGGCTGCGGGCGCCCTGGTTCAAGGATTTCCTGATCCGCCGTTTTATCGCCCATTTCCGGGTGGACCTGAGCGAAGCGGCCAGCGCCGACCTTGACAGCTATCCCGATTTCAACCAGTTCTTCACCCGCGCCCTGCGTCCCGGCGCCAGACCGTTGGCCGAGGGAGAACGAGTCCTGTGCTGTCCGGTGGACGGTACTGTCAGTCAGATTGGCGGGCTGACCGCCGACAGACTGCTGCAGGCCAAGGGACAGAGTTATTCGCTAAGCCGGTTGTTGGGTGGCGATGCAAGCCGTGCCCTGCCCTTTCACGATGGCGGCTTTATCACCCTGTATCTGTCCCCGCGCGATTATCATCGGATTCATATACCGCTGCCGGGACGGCTCGAAGAAATGATCCATATTCCCGGCCGGTTGTTCAGTGTCTCGCCTCTTACCACACGGGTGGTGCCCGACCTCTTCGCCCGCAACGAGCGTTTGGTAAACCTGTTTGCCACGCCCGTCGGCCCCATGGCCATGATTCTGGTCGGCGCCATCATGGTGGCTTCGATTGAAACCGTCTGGGCGGGCGTCATCACGCCGCCGCTCGGAATAACTCTCAGGCAATGGTCCTATCCCGCCACCGGACCGGATGCGGTCTTTCTGGACAAGGGCGCCGAGATGGGACGCTTCAATATGGGTTCGACCGTGATCCTGCTGTTTGCCAGGGATGCCGTGCGCTGGGACCCGGCCATCCAGCCCGACGCCGGTGTCAGGATGGGGCAAAGGCTGGGGGAGATTTATCCCGGGCCGGCTTTAAGCCCGTTCCAGCGGAAAGCTCAGCACGTCCCGCAGACACGTTTTGCCCGCCGCGATCATCAATAACCGGTCGAGACCGAGCGCGACGCCGGCGCAATCCGGCAATCCAAACTCCAGCGCGGCCAGCAGGCGCTCGTCCACCGGCAGCGGCGGCAATTGGCGCGCGGCGCGCCGCCGATTATCGCGTTCGAAGCGGCGGCGCTGCTCGGCGGCATCGGTCAGTTCATGAAAACCGTTCGCCAGCTCGATACCGTCGAGATACAGCTCGAAGCGCTCCGCCACCGGCGGACGGTCCGGCCGGATTCTCGCCAGCGCCGCCTGAGCGGCCGGATAGTCATAGATAAAACTCAGCCGCCCCTGCCCCAGCCGCGGCTCGATGCAATGGCTCAGCAGCAAATCCAGCCAGGGAGTGGGATCGTCCGGCGGCATTCCGGGCGGCGCCCGCAGCGCCTGGGCCGTGGCGCAGGCCGCCAATTCCGCCACGGTGGCGGTGTGCGGGTCCAGTCCCAGATAGCGCTCGAAGACGGCGCCATAACTCAGGTATTCGGGCGCCTGCAAGGGAATCCGGTCCCGCAACAGCAGCGTTACCAGTTCGGCCACTTCAGCTATCAGGCGCAGTGGGTCGAACCCCAGGCGGTACCATTCCAGCAGGCTGAATTCCGGATTATGCAGGCGGCCGGCCTCACCGTTACGGAATACCTTGGCGATCTGGTAAATACAGCCGCTGCCCGCCGCCAGCAGCCGCTTCATCGGGAATTCCGGCGAGGTATGCAGATATAACACCGGGCCGCCGGTTCCGGGACCGGCATAGACGGTGGCGAAACTGTCGAGGTGGGGATCGGTAACCGCAGCGCTGGACAGTATCGGCGTGTCCACCTCCATGACGCCCCGTTCCGCGAAAAAACCGCGCACCATGGCCAGCAGTCGCGCCCGCAGGCGCAGCACCTCCAGCCCGGCCGCGGGCCGCCACTCCCGCCGCGCCAGCCCGCTAACGCCAGGCGCACTCACTCTTTAACCCGGGAGACATAGTCACCGGTGCGGGTATCCACCTTGATCACCTCGCCGGTCTGAACGAATAGAGGCACCCGGACAACGGCGCCCGTTTCCAGCGTGGCGGGCTTACCGCCACCGCTGGAGGTATCGCCCCGCACGCCGGGGTCGGTCTCGACGATGGTCATGGTGACGAAATTGGGCGGGCTGACGCTGAGCGGCAGTCCATTCCATAGAGTCAGTTGGCAGACAGCCTGTTCCTTTAGCCATTTGGCGTTATCGCCGACGGTGCCGGCGTCGGCGCTCAACTGTTCGAAGGTCTGCTGATCCATAAAATACCAGTGTTCGCCGTCGTTATAGAGATACTGCATCTCGACCTCGACCACATCGGCGGCTTCCACGGTATCGCCCGATTTGAAGGTACGCTCGACCACCCGGCCGGTTTTCAGGTTACGGACCTTAGCCCGGTTGAACGCCTGTCCCTTGCCAGGTTTGACAAACTCGTTCTCGACAATGGTATAAGGATCGCCATCCAGAATGATCTTCAACCCGCTTTTAAATTCATTGGTACTATAGGTAGCCATAGAGTCATTTACCTTCGGTCGTTAAAGTGCAAAAGGTGGTCATGATACCTGGAACCACCGTGCGGCGGCAGCCACCCGTCTGGCAAACGGCGCTGGCCGATGCGATTTCCGATCCCGCCGAACTGTTGCAGCTCCTGGAGCTGGATCCAGCCCTGTTGCCGGCGGCCCGGGCGGCCGCCGCCCTGTTGCCGCTGCGGGTGCCACGCGGGTTCGTGGCGCGCATGCGCAAAGGCGACCCCGCCGATCCGTTACTGCGCCAGGTCCTGCCCGTGGGAGCGGAAACGGCGTCGACTCCCGGCTTTGGCGCCGATCCGCTGGGCGAAAGGCAGGCTCTGAAAGCGCCGGGATTATTGCATAAGTATCATGGCCGGGCGCTGCTGCTGGCCACCGGCGCCTGTGGCATCCACTGCCGTTACTGTTTCCGGCGCGAATTCGATTATGCCGCCGCGGGCGCCGGCCACTGGCGGCAAGGGTTGGATTACCTGGCCAATGACCCCAGCCTCAGCGAAGTCATCCTCAGCGGCGGCGACCCTCTGACGCTGTCCAACCGGCGCCTGGAAAACCTGCTGACAGCGCTGGCCGACATCCCCCATCTGCGGCGGCTGCGGATTCACAGCCGCCAGCCCATCGTCCTGCCGGAGCGGGTGGATAGCGGTCTACTGCAACTGATCGGCGACTCGCGTTTCCCCGTGGTCATGGTGCTGCACGCCAATCACCCCCGGGAAATAGATCATGCCGTGGCCGCCGCCTTGCAAAAGCTGGCTGGCAAGGCTACCTTGCTCAACCAAGCCGTCCTGCTGCAAGGGGTGAATGATTCGGCCGCCGTGCTCGCCTCCTTGAGCGAGCTTATGTTCAGCCTGGGCGTCTTGCCTTATTATCTTCATCTGCTGGATCCGGTACGGGGCGCCGCCCATTTCCGGGTCGAAGCCGTACAGGCCGCGGCGATTGTGCGCGCCTTACGCGCCAGTCTTCCCGGTTATCTGGTGCCGCGGCTGGCATGCGAAGAACGGGGCAAACCGGGTAAAACCCTGTTACTATAATAAATTATCGTTCCAGCATGCGAAGTGCAGTCAAGGGTAATAGCGTGTCCGAGCATCCACTTCTCAACCTGCTGATCGTCGATCGCTCGCAGCCCGACATCGAACTTATCGTGCAAACCCTGCGCGCCTCGGGTTACCTCGTCCAGGCCAATCATTCGGCCTGGATCAAGGAAATCCGCAACCTGATCGATTACCGGCCTTTGGACATGATCCTGGTACGACAGGGGGCCGATTTACCGACCATCGCCGAAATCCATGCCTTACTCGAGGCGTCGGCGCAGGATGTTCCTGTTATCGCGATTGCCGACGATCTGCGACAGCCTCCGGTGGAACTGCTGCGCGCCGGCGCCAGCAACGTGTTCGTCCTTGGCGAACCCGATCATCTGCTGGCGGTCGCCGGTAAGGAGTTTCGTCACCTGCAACTGCGTCGCCAGATCAAGCTCCAGGAACTGCACATTCAGGAAACGGAGGAGCGCCTCCGTATTCTGATGGAAAGCAGCCGGGATGCGATCGCCTATATTCATGAGGGTATCCACCTCTACGCCAATCCCGCTTATCTGCAGCTTTTTGCCTACGCCAGCCGGGAAGCGATGGAAGGCGTCACCCTGATGAACCTTATTCGGTTGGAAGACCGCGACAAATTGAAACGGTTGATGCGCGATAGCATGAAGCAGGGCAAGGTCACCGCCCCCATGGAGCTCACCGCCCTGGATAGCACCGGTCGTTTCTTTCCGATTCGGCTGACTTGTATGCCCATCCGGATAGACGATGAGCCCTGCTTCCAGATCGTGATCCAGAATCCCTTCGAAACCCAAGGTGATTCCACCCTCCAGGTCGAGGAGCCACGCACGCGGGATTTGCTCACCGGGCTGTACCACCGGAAATTTTTCATCGACCAGTTGAACAAGCTCTGCGCCAACCCCCAGGGACCCTCCGGCGCCGTGCTGTATATCCTCCTGACCGACTGCCGCACCATCAGCAAACGCATCGGTCTGGAGGCGGTCGATCAACTGACGGGGGATGTGGCCAAGCTGCTGCAACAGGTGGTTTCGCTACGTGAAGTGGTGGCCCATTTCGCCGATGCCGTGTTCACCGTCTTTACCCCCGAAACCGCCGTCGATGGGGTACTGCAACTCGGTGAGCGAATCAGCGCCACTATCAAAATGCATACCACGCAGACGGCTCAAGGGTTGGTCAATACCGCCTCCGCCATCGGCATCTGCCTGATCGAAAAAACTCAGGAAAATGCCAGCCAGATCATCTCTCTGGCGGATCAAGCCTGTGAAAGCGCCCGTCAGTCCACCGGCAATCAGGTGCAACTCTATACGCCGCCGGCGCCCAGAACCGGCACCGTGCGGCAGGAAACAGAAATCATGGCGCAGATCCGGGAAGCAGTTTCCCGGGAACGCATGCAATTGCTCTACCAGCCTATCGCCAGTTTTCAGGGCGACTCCATCGAGCGTTACAAAGCCTCGCTACGCATCCTGGGAGAAGATTCCAAGCCTTTACCCATGACCCTGCTGGCCCCGGTGGCGGAAAAGCGCGGTCTGATGGGACCACTCGATAAATGGGCGATTCTCAAGGCGCTGGAAGCCCTGGCCGAACGGGAAGGGAAAGCCACCATGCTGTTCATCCCCCTTTCCCAGAACTCCATTCTGCAAAGAGATTTCTGCAAGTGGCTGGAGAAGCGCCTGCAGGATACCGGTTTACCCGGCAGCACCCTGGCGATCGAGGTCACCGAGGAGCTTGCTGAAACTTACTTTCATGAAATCAAGGTGTTGCGGGAACAGTTGCAGGCGATCGGTTGCGGCTTTGCGATTTCCCATTTCGGCCACCGGGCCAACTCGGAGCATATTCTGAGCAATCTGGCTCCCGACTATATCAAGCTTGACGGTGAACTGATCGAACAGATAGTCCGTTCCAAGAACGATGTCAGCCACCAGGCGCTGGCGGCCATCACCGAGAAAGCCCGCCTCATGAAGACCCTGGTGGTGGCCGCCGATGTTGCCTCCGCGCCGCACATGGCCAGCATCTGGCAATTCGGCGTCACCCTGGTGCAAGGAGATATGGTGCAGGAGGCCAGCCCGCAGATGTATTTCGATTTCCAGCAATTTGCCGGCTGAAACGCGCCGTCTCCCGGACTCTCTACCCGATCGCCCTTATCTTCAGGGGCAAGAGGAAAAGCGGCGGGACGCCGCTGCCGCTTATTTATGATGAAAAGCGGCGGGACGCCGCTGCCACCTTAACCCTGGGCCTGCAGCGCCGCAATCCGTTCCGATAACGGCGGATGGCTCATGAACAGCCGTTTCAGCCCGTCGCCGAGACCGCCGTTGATCCCGAAGGCGCGCATCTCGCTGGGGAGATGGGAAGGTTCGGCAATCTGCTGCAACCGTCGCAAGGCGGCGACCATCTTCTGCCGTCCGGCCAGTTCGGCGCCGCCGCTATCGGCGCGGAACTCCCGCTGCCGGCTGAACCACAGCACGACGATCGAAGCCAGGATACCGAACACCATTTCGGCGACCATGCTGGTGAGCCAGAAACCAATGCCGGGTCGGTATTGCTCGTTACTACTGGAAGACAGGGCCCGATCCACCAGAAAGCCCACCACCCGGGCAAAGAAAATCACAAAGGTGTTCACCACCCCCTGGATCAGGGTCAGGGTGACCATATCGCCATTGGCCACATGGCTGATTTCATGGCCCAGGACGGCCTCGACCTCATCCTGGTTCATCGTCTGCATCAGGCCGGTGCTGACGGCCACTAAGGCATTATTGCGATTGGCGCCGGTGGCGAAGGCATTGGGATCAGGCGAGTTGAAAATCGCCACCTCCGGCATACCGATGCCGGCGCGACTGGCCTGCGCCCGCACCGTTTGCAGCAGCCACTGCTCGGCCGGCGAGCGCGGTTGTGCGATTACCTGGGCTCCGGTGGACATTTTCGCGATCCATTTGGACATGAACAGTGAAATCACCGAACCGCCCATGCCGAAAATGAATGCAAACACCAGCAGGGTAGGCACATCGATGCCAGAGCCGGTAAGAAACCGGTTGGCGCCCAGCAGATTGACCACGATGCCGAGCACCACCACTACGGCCAAGTTGGTTAATAGAAATAACAAGACACGCTTCATATCGCTGCTTCTCCGGGAATAAGCAAAAGCTTAGTCCACTGTATAGGCGTAAACGGGGGAATTTCAAGAGGCAGGCCGGGTGATAAACATCGCGTCCCCATAACTGAAGAAGCGGTAGCGCTGGTCGATGGCATGCCGATAGGCGCGCATGATAGTGGCATGACCGGCAAAGGCCGCCACCAGCATCAACAGAGTGGACTCCGGCAAATGAAAGTTGGTCACCAGGGCATCGACGCAGCGGAACCGGTAGCCTGGATAGATAAAAATCCGGGTTTCCCCATGCAGAGGCTGAATTTCCCCCTGCCGGCAGGCGGATTCCAGACTGCGCACGGCGGTGGTGCCTACCGCCACCACCCGCCCGCCCCGCCGCCGGGTGGCGCGGATCTGCTCGCATACGGCAGCGCCGACCTCGACGCGCTCGGCATGCATGACGTGTTCGGCGATCCGGTCGGCGCGCACCGGCTGAAAGGTGCCGGCGCCCACATGCAGCGTGATAAAAGCTTGTTCTATTCCCTTCGCCCGCAAGTCAGCCAGCGAGTCCTGGTCGAAGTGCAGGCCGGCGGTGGGCGCCGCCACCGCGCCAGGGTGGCGCGCATAGACCGTTTGGTAACGCTCCACATCGGCGTCCCCGGCCGGCCGGGTGATATAGGGCGGCAAGGGCGTCTGACCATACTGTTGCAATAGCTCGAGCACCGGCCGATCGGTCGCAAAGCGCAGTCTGAACAGCTCACCCTCGCGCTCCAGCACCGTCGCCAAGCCAGCCCCGGCCAGATGCAAATCACTGCCCGCCGCAGGGGGCTTGCTGGCGCGGAGATGGGCCAGTACCTGGCCGCTGTCCAGCAACCGTTCCACCAGCACTTCGACCTTGCCGCCGCTGGCCTTACGGCCATAGAGGCGCGCCGGAATCACGCGGGTATCGTTGAATACCAGCAAATCGCCGGGGTTCAGCCACTCGGGCAACGATCTGAAGACGCTGTCATGGCAGGCGCCGCTTTGGCCGTCCAGCACCAACAGCCGGCTGGCGCTGCGTGGTTCCGCCGGAACCTGCGCGATCAGTTCCGGCGGCAGGTCGAAAAAGAAATCGCTGCGCAACATAGATCCTGATGGCTGGTCCTTGGATGAAGGTGAAAATAAGTCGCAAGAACTTGCCCAAGATAGCTTGGTGCCTATATTATGATGCAGCTTCTGCAGCCGGGGTGGCGGAATGGTAGACGCAGTGGACTCAAAATCCACCGGGGGCGACCCCGTGAGAGTTCGACTCTCTCTCCCGGCACCAGTTTTATCACTTGCTGTCTGGCGACATTCGCCAGACTATGCCACTCAACTGAGGGGCGCAACAACAACCCGCCATGACCAAGACAGCCGCAGCACCCTTCCCCCTGCCCTTGAGACTACCTCTTGCAGTACAAGAATGCCCTGATGCGATTGAAGCTGCAACTGGTCAGCCTTGCGGTTTAAATAATGAAGACCAAATTATTTCTCACCGTCGACACTGAATTCAGTATCGGTGGCGCATTTGACGATCCTGTCAGGTACACCCCTGTGGGCGAACAGGCGGTTCTTTGCCAGATCGAGGGGAAATCCCATGGCTTGGGCTTCTTGCTCGACACCTTCAAAGAATTTGGCATTTCAGCTACCTTTTTTGTCGAGGTATTCAACACCTATTTATTTGGCGACCAGCCCATGCGGGATTTGGCGCTCCGAATCAAGGCGGCCGGCAATGATCTACAGTTGCATCTGCACCCATGCTGGACCTATTTCAAGAACCGGGACTGGGTCCAGCGCCTGAAAGTGGACCCGCCGACAGACCATATGAACGGACGGTCGCTAGAGCAACTTACCGAGTGGCTCAATGATGGCATCGGAATCTTCGAACGCTGGGGCCTGGACCGACCGATTGCCTTGCGTACGGCCAGCCTGATCACGGACCGGGCGGTTTACGAGGCGATGGAAGGCTGTGGCCTGACGGTCAGTTCCAATATCGCCGTCGGCATCTTTCGACCGGAAGAACCAAACCTCCAGTTGTATTCCGGTCTGCACCAGATCGGTAAGGTACTGGAAGCCTGTGTCCTGACCTACATTGATCGCCAGATCGGTAGTCATATCCACCATCGATCCCTGACCATCACCGGTGCTTCATGGGCGGAAACCCGCTCCCTGTTGTTACGCGCGCACGCCTCGAACATCGAGTCCTTGGTCATTCTTACCCACCCCTTCGAGTTCGTGAAGTACGCGGTCCCTGGCCTCACCAACATGTATCCGAGCCGGGTCAACCAAGGACGGCTGAGGAAGCTGTGTGCTTTCCTTGCCGAGAACGGCGACCGCTTCGAGGTGGCAACCATCGGCCAGCTTGCTTCTCGAACGGCATCGGCGGCCCGCGGTTCCAACGTGCTACTGAAGGCGCCTTGGTGGCAAGTTGCTGGCCGCATGGTGGAGAATGTCCTGAACGATCACGTCAAATTCCTGTAGCGGCGTAGATGCTATGAAGGGTCGTCTGGAGTAACCTCTCTTAAGTCAGAGTGACAGTTTCCCAAACCGAGGGGTGAGTTATGACAACCCAACAGACGACTCTATTTGATAAGGACTACCGGACAAAACACGACCGGAAGAGCCGACCCCATCTTTTGGCCCTATTTTTGAGGCTGGGTGTCGACGGTGATCATGGTTTGTAGGGGAGTCGCCGCAACAGGGACAACGTGCACAGAATCAGCATCGCAGCAATGCTCAAGTAGAGGCCGTTGCGTTCGACGCTCGATAACGTCCACACGGTCTGTATCTCGTGCGTGCCGGCGGGTACTGCAACAGTGATCAGCCCGGTTGCCGGATCGATTGTGTGTTCCACTCGCTTGCCGTCGATCTCCGTCGCCCAGGACGGGAAGTGGAACAGCGGCAGCACGAGTGATTGCGGCGCACTGGCGGTAACCTCCCATTTGAGTCCGGTAGCCGTTCGCTGCGGCGGCCCGCATGTCACGCCTTTCGCGGCGCATTCGGCGGCGAAGCCCCCTTTCGCATAGTCCACGTAGTCCTTCTCCGATTCGGCCCATTTTAGACGGTACTCCGGCGTGCCACGAAAGGCACCGCTGGGAGGCGTCAATTGCGGGCATTCCACGTGGATCGCGACGCATTTGAATCCAGGGTCGTGCAGCAGATCGAAGTAAGGCAGGAAGGTATATTCATCACTCGCCACCGGCGCGGGCAGCTTCGTGCCGTCCAGATAGCTCGCTTTCACCAAGGTCAGAACGCCGGTAAGGAAAGACAGGGCGAGCACGGACCCCAACGCGAGGCACCAGGCCTCGCGGCTGGCGGCGCGTGCGTGCGCGACGGCGAGCCCGGCCGCCACGATTCCCAACGTGTAGACTACCGACACAAAACGGAAGGGCAGGTTGACGTTCCCGAGTGGTGTATTCAGCGCCCACAGCGGATAGGACAGTTCGGAGGCGAAGAACACCGCGACAGCGCCGACCGCGATGGCCGAAGAGAGCGCCGCCGTGGTCTCCTTGTGGACGAGGACATAGGCGAGTGGCGCCAGCACCAAGGCCAAGGCAGGCAGCGAAATCGTCCATTGGAACGAGAACCAAAACAGTGGGTAGATGAACTGAGTGACAATCGGCCACGCGAAGCCGTGGAAGACCAAATTCGTTAACTTGGGCCCCACGCGGAGCAACTCTAGATCGGTCAGCGCCGGATACAAATAGATTGCGCTCAGTGCGAGGCCAAGCGCGACGGTTGCGCCCCAAGAGACGATAGAGCGGGCGATCCGCACGGACAAAGGTTTGTCGGTCCCCGAAACCGGGAAAAAAGCCATGGCCGAGTAACAACCGAGGTTCACGAGCGCGCTGACGATGTGGCTTCCGACGGCGATGCCGATCGCGATTGACGCCCAGAGGTTGATAAGTTTGCGTGATGCTCCAGGCCGGAACAGCGCCCATAACAGGAATCCATGCGAGGCATAGCCCATCGTTCCCCACGCAAGACCGTCAAACTTGTAGTTCAACATGATTAGAAAGGGGCTTGCGAGCGCGACCAACCCGATCATGGCGGAGAGACGGGTTTTTACATAGTAGGCACAAGTCTTGTAGACGAACCAGGCAAAGACCGCCGTTGAAATCACCGCCACGACCTGCATCGCCGCCCAGGTGCTAAGCCCCAGAAGAGAGAGCAGGGCGACCGCGTAGTAATAAAGCGGCGCATAGAAGATAAACGTCGGTTCCCCCAATCCCAGGCGAGCGTGAAACATCCATCGTGGATAAGGGTTGCCGAGCGCGAAATTCTCCGCGAACTCCTTCGCCCAGTTGTAGTGCAGGTAGAAATCAGGGGTGATGTCGCCGACGAACGACCCGTAGTGCGGAAAATGCAAGACCGCCGCGGCCAGTAGATAGAGAAGGAAAATCCTGGTGTCGCGCCAGCTAGACGCGCGATCGGTTGCTGCTAAGATATAAGACGTCATCGTGCCGACTCACAAGTGGTTCTGCCGGCATCGAAGGTCTCGCCGGCGCGGGGGTTGGCAGATGTTCTCGGCCGCTTGATGATGAAAATCGGCCGCCGCTTTTGCTCTTCGTACATGTGCGACAGATAGATCGAGATGACGCCGAGCGCCGTCAGCACCATCCCGCTGAGCAGGATCTGCACCGCAATGACGGTGGTGAACCCGATCGCGGCTTCCCCCCTTGCATAGCGGACGAGGGTTTGCACCAAGAGCACGACGCCGAGCGCCGCGGTGATAAATCCAGCGATGCCGACGGCGCGCAAGGGCCCTGACGAGAAGCTGACCAGGTTGGTTATGGAGTAGCGGAGCAGGGTCCACACGCTCCACTTCGAATCCCCGACTTCGCGTTTGCGAACGTCGAACTCGACGTTGGCCACCTTGAACCCGACCCAGGCCACCAAGCCGCGGAAGAACCGGTTCCGTTCAGGACAACTCAAGAGGACTTCGGCCACCTGGCGGTCGATCAGCTTGTAGTCGCTTGCCCCCGACATGTCGCTGCCAATCATCCCGGTCATTAGCCGGTTGAACGCCTGGGCGAGCCAACGGTACAAGCCGGGTTCGGTGGCGCGTTGACGCTTGACGGCATTGACGACATCGCTTCCGCGGCACCACTCGGCATACATCAGCCCAATTAGCTCGGGCGGATGCTGGAGATCGGCATCAATAAAGGCGAGGCATTGACCCCGGGCGCTCTCCAGCCCGGCAGCCAAGGCCGCTTCCTTGCCGAAATTGCGTGAAAGATGGATCGCCTTCACGTTGGGGTTTGCCGCCGACACCGTAGCGAGATAGGCTTCGGTGCCGTCGGCTGAACCGTCGTTCACGATCACAATTTCATAACTACAGCCCAGGCCAGTCACTACGGGGTTGACCTCCTCGAGCAGGCGTGGCAGGGCGGCCGCCTCGTTGTAGGCCGGCACGATGACCGACAACACGGTCTGGCGCTCTGGCATCTCTAAGCCCCCTTCGCGGCAAAGACGAATCTCAAACTCACATAGACGGCGATGACGGCGAAGATCTCGGTCAGCACCTTCGCCACCACCAAGTCACCGCCGCTGATGTGAAGGAAGAACAGTAAAACGAACGGGGTGATCAGTAGCATCGCTACGCCCACCGCCAGATAGCCGCCGCCCTGGACGGCGATGCCGTGGCGGGCATTGCCGCGGTTCTGGAAGAAGGTGATGTAGCGGTGGCCGAAGAAACCGGCGATCGCGCCCGTGGCGCGACCGATAGGTTGGGCTAGTGCCGGCTCCAACCCGCCGCGCCTGACCAGCGCGAGGAATACCGCAAGATCGATCAAAAACAGCACCCCGCCCGTCAACAGGTAGCGGCCAAAGGTTCCGACGCCGTCGACCACCTCAAGACCGGCGCTGACCAAGTTCTTTTTCATGGCAACCGGGCCGTGTCGAAAATCCCCTTGGCCGAGGCCACCCAGCGGCGCCTCAGAGGCACCGCGCTACCCGTGACAGGCGCTGCACCACAGACACCCACGGATAAGTCTTCATCGCGTGGGGACCTGAAACGGCCACCGCCGCCGGCACAACTCGGCAACACGGCGCTGCTCAGGCTCCGGTCATCGGCAAAAAAGACCGACCTCCCTTGACTCGGCGAGCGGCTGGCCAGAGGATTAGCGCCCGGTTGCGGACCGGCGATGGCTGTCGGCAACACGGTCGTTACTCGCTGGGCAACTCGTTGGGCACTCAGCGGTGCTTGGCCACCGGCCATTTTCGACAGGACGCTCAGGACCGCGCCGCTCCCTGAGTGAGCGACAGTGGGCCTTCACCGGCTTCGAGCAATTCCAGCAGAAAATTGGAACGATCCATAAACCAGGCAATACGCCGCCCAGGAAAGGCAATTGCCGGCACCGGTCGTGCGATCATCAACATTGATCGGCGGCGCAGGTGCTCACAGGCCCGTGCGATGTCTTCCACTTCATAGCAGAGGTGATGCAGTCCGCCTCCCTTCTGTAGAGCACCGAGAAGTTTGCTCTCGGGGCCATTTGGCATCACCAACTCCAGCCAGTTATGGGCGCCTGGCTGGCGAAGAAACTGCACGTACGCAGTTTGTACGGGGTCTTCGATGACGTCGCTGTCAACCACGTAACCCAACCGAGAAACGAAGTCGCTTGCAGCGAGTGAAACATCTTTCACGAGAAAGCCTATATGATGAAGCGGAAAAAGCACACTTAACCTCTTGTCTATGGATACAGATGACTTCACTCAATGCCACGACTCCGATTCCGGGCACTTGAAGTGACTTCCGAAACTGGAGGACGTGGGCGCTGAAAAGGTTCCTTCTTCCATCAGCTACGGTCTGTCGTACAGTGTCACACCACCCTTGGCCGCATCAATCAACGCCGTGGTGACGGCGCCGGCGCGCGTGGCAAACATGGGCACATGATGAAATGTCCATTCCTGCAAGCTATCGCGATCCATGATCGTTCGCAGCTTCCATATATTAAACCGCCAAAGCAGGCTCCGGTTGGCCAGCCTGAACTGAATCTCTTCGGCGCCGTCGATGAGCGTCATGCTCAGCCCTTGTCCGAACTCGCCAGGTACGGGAAAGTCTGCTCCCATCACTTCTTCCGCGTGGTGAACCTGGGTTAGCACTTGGAAAGGCTTTCCGATACCGATAATGCAAGTGTCATGATTCGCCATGAAGTCGAATGGCGAGCCAAGTCCGGCAGGGCTGAGAGCCCGCTCGTGGCCATGCGTTAGCGCTTCCGCGAGTGGCCCTAGGGCGGAAACACGGTACACCGGGTTGCGACTCTGCACAACCCCTGGCGTGCGGCGGAACAGCTCAGTCGCCAGTCCCATCTGGGAGGGCGTTCTCTTCAGATCGAAACGGGGATTCTGGCTGAATGTGGCATAGGCGCCACCGATCGCCGGGTCACCAAAATAGAACGCCGGCATGACCAGCGTCCTGTCCGGACCACAAAACGCCAGCAACATCCG
The DNA here is from genome assembly GCA_903844665.1 of uncultured Pseudomonadota bacterium. GTDB lineage: Bacteria > Pseudomonadota > Gammaproteobacteria > Competibacterales > Competibacteraceae > CAIMUS01. The sequence goes on along the minus strand of CAIMUS010000005.1, from coordinate 5,505 downwards.
AACGAGTTCCAGCGGACCGTCCGTATACATGGGTTTCATGTGGTTGACCGAGCTATGCACCATGAGGATCTCGAAGTCGTTACCGACCTGCTCCTCAAGGTGGGTACGCAAAGCCGCTGCGTCGAAAGTCCCAAACACCGTCCGCATGAGGGGGAACAATTTGGTTCGGGCGGAAAAATAAGCGTTCCGCAGGATTTCGATTCGATCTTGACTTAGATGGCGTACCGCCAGCCCGGATATGGTTTCAAGTAAGCTCATATCTGTCTTCCCCAGGAGACTATTCGATGCCTTGATCTCTCAGATACTGCAAGATGGCCGGAACGGAAATCAGCTTGGGAAAATCCTCAACATCGAGAATAACTCCGAAAGTCTGCTCCAGAGCTATCATTAGGTTCACATGGCCGAGTGAATCCCAGGAGGCGGGAAGATCTTCGTTTTTCGTGGTTTCGGTGATCTTGGCGGGAGGCACTTTCAGCGTTGATGCGATGACGCCTTGCAGTTGTTCGAATATACTCATAAATTAGCAGTAGTAAGAAAGCTTGGCAGGCTAAGGATAAGTGCCCGGAACAGTTTTGCGGGAGAGACATAAAGCATAAACCGAGCCGGAATCTAAGGCCGACATTATACGTCCATCTGAATCGCTATTGGGAAAACAGACTCCGGTCGGGGTTGTTGCCGTTCCAGATTCCAGACATATCTTCCGTCCCCGGACGGAAGAAAGCCCTGCCCCGGCAGAAAGTCCTTGGCCAGCCCGTTCTTCGCTGTTGGCACGAAGTCCGCCACCACCTCCCCGACGCCTCTTTCTGCCAGAACCTTGAGCAGGGCATGCAGGAAGGCCCCCTCCGCCTCACGTCCGATAACGCGGCAAGACATGAGAAAGGTATCCAGTTCTGCCCGCCGGTCGGCGTGGAGGGCAAAGATGGCCAGGCCAACGATGCCGCTGTCGCCAAATACATCCGCCAAGGAAAAATCGGCCACCAGCCAACGATCGCCACCGATGAATTCTTGAAGCTGATTCTCTTCGTAGCGGCGGGTGGTCAGGTTGAACTGGTTGGTCTTCTGCGTTAGCTGGCTGAGTCGTGTCAAATGAGCGGCGCAATCCAGGCTGATTTTCATCTTCATCGCGAGGGATTGCAGGTAAGGCTCGCTTCCGGCCCCGGTCCTCTCGCCGTTTTCCATGAGTTCACGGCGGCGCCGCTCCTGCGCATACATCTCGGTTTTCGCGTGGTCTTCGGCAGTGAGCGAGAGCACTTCCAGGCGCGCCACCTGATCCAGGCAGAATGGCACTTCAACCGCCTTGGCCGGGGTCTGGATCACCTCCACCTGCGGCAGCGCATCACGTACCGCCGCACACTCGTGACTACTGTCATCCACAAAAATGAAGGAATCCAACCCGAGATTCAACTCCTTGGCCAGGGAGGCCAGGTTGTCAGGTTTTGGCTCCCAATTGACCCGGCGAGCCGCGAAATGCTGGTCCCGCAGGAGCTGGTGGGGATGTTCGCGAAGCACCTGATCCAGGTCCGCCGGATTGTTCTTGCTGCATAGGGCAAGGATAAAACCGCGCTGCTGAAAGTCGAGTAACCGACGCTGGAAGTCAACAAAGGTATTGCCGGGATAATCGGGTCCCAAAGCAATGCCCGCCATGCCGTCCTCGCCAATGACCCCACCCCAGAGAGTATTGTCCGCATCGAGCACGATGACCTTGGCCCTCGGACACTTAATGGCCGCCCCCAGACCAACAATCCTTCGCGCAACTTCCCGAGCCGCCTCTGCCGTGAACGGGAAGCGGGCGGAGTACCAGAAGCGATGGTCGAAGAAATCTGCGCGGCCAATTTGTAGCAACACTTCGTCGAGATCAAAAAACAGGGATGACCTCAGTGACTCCCGAAAAGCCGCTCCGATCTCCGCCTTCAGCCTGGCCCACCAGGCGCTCTCCGAACGCTCTGACTGCGCATCGAAAATCCCCAGGCCCGGCCCATTGAGGGATGGCAACAGGGTCAGGACTATCTGCCCGACGGGATGCTCGCGGAACTGGCATACGAGGCTCATCAATCCCTGCAGCACCCCCCGACGAAGTTCGTCCTGATGGGAGGGACTCAAACGCGCCACGGGATACGCCAGGTCAGGATGCAGATCCTCGCGTCGCAACATCAGCAACGTCATATCAGGCTGGTGCCGCAACAGGCCTGACCCGGCGTGGGCTTCCTGGAAGGTCATGCCGTACGGTGCATGGTAAGTCTGCAAATCCAGGCCCTGTAAAGCAGCCTCGAAGGCGAGCCAGATATCCAGGAGATCGCTGGTGTAGGTATGGATGATGCCCAGTCGCAATGGCAGTGTTGCCGCCTCCAGGGATTCGGCATGAGCGATGATCTGCTGAACCTGCGGAAGACTCAACTTCATCCGAGATGCCGCGACCAAGTCCCGAAGTTCCGAGCGCGAGACAGCCTTGAGAAAGTTATCAAATTCAAACTTCGCTTTTACCATATCAGATAACACTCGATGTTCAAGTTTTTTCTTGTTGACTGTTGTAAGTCGCCATAAAAATCACTAATTTTAATTGGTTACAAGGCCAGCGACATTGGCTCAGAACCATGCCTGGCTATACCCCAGGGCTTTAAAGATGGCCTATATAAATCAATAGGTTACAACGTCATTTTGTGCACTGCACCAAAATTTTTCATAAAATAATCAATAGGTTATTTTTAGCACCTTTAAAGCCCTGGTTCTTTAACCCCAACCAGAAATATTATATTTTCTCCTGGCAAGATCCCTGGCCCGCCATCATGGATGGCTACTTTATCGTCAGGAAAGGTCTATCTGCGTTAACAGCCAGGCTTTTTCGATCCTAACGTGGGCATTCGCGCCATTTTCTCATCATCGGCCAAAGCCCAAGCACGGCTTGCCCCATGCTTTGTTCACTCAATCAGCCTCATCGGCCACCCGGCTGAAGCTGGTGTTGGCGCATTGGGGGCAGGCGGGAATCGGGGAGGTGGCATGAAATGCCAGCCGTTCGCCGCAGTTATCGCATTGCAGCGTGCCGGGACCGGTGATTTCGCCGGTCTGGTACTGGGATTCCTCTGCCAACGTCTCTTCGAACTGCAACCGCTCCAGACTGGTTTTATCGGCGGCTTTACTGAATAAATCCAGCAATCGATCCTCGACCAGATCCAGATCGAAGCGCAGCCAATCGCCTATTTCCTTGCCGGTTGTCCCCAGGTAGTGGCCGGCATCCTGCAAATCCCGCTTCAGGTAGCCGCCGATCTCCTGGGCTTCCTTGCGGCTGAGTTCTTCCAGTTCCACCGCCTTTTCCACGGCGTGTTCGATGCTGTGCCGCAGGCGGGGCAATGCATCCTTTTCCGCGGCTTCCAGTTCCTCCAGGCGGGTCTTGACCCGCTCCATCATGCGGTTGTAGGCCTGAATCAGTTTATCGATGTTGGATGGCTCGCTCATGATCTGCGTCCAAAGGTGTCAGTACAGGACAGGGCGGCAGCGCTTTCCAGGTAATCCGACAGAGTAGGCGGCACACGCTGGAAATTGCGGCTCCAGGCTGGCGGAGAGGGAGGGATTCGAACCCCCGGATGAGTGTTACCCATCAACGGTTTTCAAGACCGCCGCCTTCGACCGCTCAGCCACCTCTCCGATAGCTTGATTATAATAACAGCCTGGCAAAGCGTCTATGAATAAGCCGTTTTCCCGGCGGTCCAGGCGCCGGGGTAGCGGTAAGCGCAGGTAGAGGTAACGACTGGTGGCTAATGTCAACAAAAGTGCTCTGGTGCTTTACTCGGCGGCCGAGATGTATGCGCTGGTCAATGACATCGAATCTTATCCCCGCTTCCTGCCCTGGTGCCGTTCCACCCAGGTGCTCAGCCGCGACGAGGACGAAGTCAGAGCCCGGATCGAAATGCACAAGGGCGGCGTGCATAAATCCTTTGCGACCTGCAACCGGCTGCAACCCGACAAGATGATCGAAATCCGCCTGCTGGAAGGCCCCTTTCTGCGGCTGGAGGGCTTTTGGCGGTTTCAGGCCCTGCGCAGCGACGCCTGCAAGGTCTCCCTGGACCTGGAATTCGAGTTTTCCAGCCAGTTGATCCAGGTGGCGATCGGACCGGTTTTCAAACAGATTACCAGTTCACTGGTGGATGCGTTTTGCAAACGGGCGGTGGAACTGTACGGCAAACGCTGATTCCAGGCGCCAGCCTTTACCCGGCGGGCGACTTGAGCGGCATGGCGGTCGAGGTAGGGTGCATCCTACGCACCAACACCCGGCACCCGCCCGGCGCGTCTGCGCTCGAGCAAGGTGACCCCGCCAAGGATTGAACCTTATGGCGGCAAGGAGTCGGCGCCCTCGATCCGGGTCAATACATCGCCCTGGAACAGCAGGGTCACTCGTCGCTCTTCCATCGGGCCGTGCCCCACTCGAGAGGTATAGACGTAATCCCAACGGTTCGCATGAAAAGGATCGGTCAGGAGTGGCGAGCCCAGTATTTGCTGAACCTGGTTCTTGGTCATGCCGGTCCGGATCTGGGCGATCATGCCACGGTCGATATAGTTACCCTGGCGTACGGTGATCTTGTAAAAGCTCGGCAACCAGGACGAACAGCCACCGCTGAACAACATACTCAGGGAACACGCAAGGGCAACCAGAATTCTATGCATTGTGAATTATGGTGGGGTTGGTTAGGCTGCGCCATCATAACGCAAAGATCATCGTTCCTGCATGCGGGAGTAAGCCGGTTTGAGCTCACAAGAATTGAAACAGGCAGGTCTGAAGGTCACGCTGCCGCGGATGAAGATCCTGCAGATGCTGCAAGCGCATAGCCATCGACATCTTACGGCGGAGGAAATCTATAAGACCCTGCTGGAAGGCGGTGAAGAGATCGGGCTGGGCACAGTCTACCGGGTATTGACCCAGTTTGAAACCGCCGGCTTGGTCAGACGCCATTATTTCGAGGGTGGACAGTCGGTGTTCGAGTTCAATCAGGGCCGGCACCATGATCATATCGTCTGCTTACAGTGTGGCAGGATCGAGGAGTTCTGCGATGAGGTGATCGAACAGCGCCAGCACGCCATCGCCGCCCGGTTGGGTTTCGACCTGATCGATCATAGCCTGATCCTGTACGGTCACTGCAGTACCCCGGATTGCCCCCACCGCGGTTCCGGGCCTTGAGCGGACGGAGCGGAATTGCGGTCGTATATAGCCAAAGTCTTGTAGGGTGGGCACGGCCCACCATGTCTAACCGGGGTTCACAGAAAAACGTGGACCATGCCCACCCTACCCGGCTCGCCAACCCGATTATCCGTGAATTTATCACATTATTTTTATGTATAAGTTCGCTGATTTCCCGATTGTTAACCGATACAATGTTGGCTCTCTGGTATCTTGCGGGGTACCCGATTATAATATAAACAAGTAGTTACAGTTGTTCCTGAAGGTTCACGTAGCGAGGCGATGAGTTCCCATGAACCGTTTTGAGATACCCTTAGATATCGAAGATGTCAAGATTG
>CAIMUS010000004.1 GCA_903844665.1 uncultured Pseudomonadota bacterium | reverse complement strand
TTTCATCCGCCGCGCCATTTCCACCTTGGAAAGCTGCTGCTGCTTCATCGCCTGGTCGATCTGCCAGGCCAGCACGTGCTTGATCGCGGTCTCCGTCGCCTCCTCCAGGCGTCCCTCTTCTTCCAGAAAGTCCTCCAGCGAGGACCCGATGTGTGGATTGACGTTCATCGTAAAACCTCTTTCATGCGCTTGACGGCTAGATCAAGGTCCGGTTGGGGTGTCTTGTGGGATTTCTTGATGAAGCCGTGAAGCAGAGCCATACGGCCTTCTGCGATACAGAACAGCACCCGTGCAATCCTGCCCCCGGTCAGATGGCTGCGAACTTCCCGTAACCCCTTATGGGAGGTTAAGGGCCGACACAGCGGCATACCGACAGGCCAGCCGATCTCCAGCGTGCGCAGATCATCGCCAACGATTTTCCGGTCTTCCGGATCCAGTTCTTTCAGCCACTCTCTGACGGGCTCATTTCCCGAAGTAGTCCGGTAAAACGCGACAGGGATTATCTTCTGCTGGTGAACCATAAAGTTATGTACCATATAAAGTACATTTCTGTCAATACCGCCGCTTACCGCGAGCGTGATTTACTTTTGTTGGTGCTGGTCTTGATGGGCGAATTACTCCGACAAAAAATTCGGCCTGTACCATCGATTCGCCGGCTCGGCAGTAACGAGCCGGCTGGAAGCCGGCTCCACTCCCTAATACCGCCGGACGATCACCTTGCCGTCCGGTCCCCGGCTGATATCGCCCAGATGTAAGCTGTAGCGGCCGGCGCGACGCTCCTCGAAGTAGCGCTTTAGGGTTTCGTCGACGACCGGAAATGCCAGCTCCCGCCAGGGAATGTCCGCCTCGGCGAACAGCGCCACCTCCAGGCTTTCCGCGCCGGCGCTGGCTTTGCCTTCCCGCAATTCGGCCCGAAACATCAGATAAACCTGACTGATGTGGGTCAGGCTGTACATGGCGTAGAGCGTCAGATTCTCCACCACCGCCCGGGCTTCCTCCCAAGCCTCGCGGGCGGCCGCCTGCAACGTCGATTCGCCGGTTTCCATAAAGCCGGCCGGCAGCGTCCAGTAGCCGTAACGCGGCTCGATAGAGCGGCGACACAGCAGAATTTTCCCCTGCCATTCCGGAATGCAACCGGCGACGATTTTCGGATTCTGATAGTGGATAGTCCCACAGCCTTCGCAAACGTGGCGGACATGGGTATCACCCGCCGGAATCCGGTGAACCACCTCGGCGGAGCCACATTCACTGCAAAATTTCACCTTATCTATACCTGCACCGGAAAGACCGAACCAGGAACTTCAACCCTCATCCTCGCAAGCTGGCTTTCCGCCAACCAATCACGCGCATGCAAAAAGTGCTCATATAGACGCGCTTCGGGGCTGTTCGGTTCAGGGCGCCAGTTATAACGCCAGGCGACCTGGGGTGGGAGAGACATCAAAATGGACTCGGTGCGACCGCCGGATTGCAGCCCGAACAGGGTGCCCCGGTCGTAGACCAGATTGAACTCCACATAGCGCCCCCGTCGATAGAGCTGAAAGTCACGCTCCCGCCGCCCGTAGGCCAGGTTACGGCGCCGCTGGACGATGGGCAGATAGGCCGGCAGATAATGCTCGGCCACGCTCCGCATGAAGGCAAAGCAGCGGGCGAATCCGCCTTCATTAAGGTCGTCGAAAAAAAGACCGCCGACGCCGCGCGTTTCGTTCCGATGCTTGAGAAAAAAGTACCGGTCGCACCAGCGCTTGTATTGCAAATAAACCTCCGGCCCGAACGGTTCGCAGGCTGCCTTGGCGGTACGGTGCCAATGGATACAGTCATCCTCGAAACCGTAATACGGGGTCAGATCGAAACCGCCGCCGAACCACCATACCGGCCCGGCGTCCGGCCTGGTGGCGATGAAACAGCGGACATTGGCGTGCGAGGTGGGAACATAGGGATTATGGGGATGGACCACCAGGGAAACGCCCATTGCCTGAAAACCGCAACCGGCGAGTTCGGGACGCTGCGCCGTGGCGGAGGGAGGCAGGCGCTCGCCCTGCACCTGAGAGAAATTGATGCCCGCCTGTTCGAACAAGGCGCCGTCGCTCAGCACCCGGGTGCGGCCGTGGCCGCGCAGGCCGGAAGCCGTCGGCGAACGTCGCCAGGCGTCTTCCTGAAAGACCGCGCCACCATCCTCGCGCTCCAGGGCGGCGCTGAGGCGATCCTGCAGATCCAGCAGGTAGTCAAGCACAGCCTGGCTGTCGGGTTCTGAGGTGGAGGCCATATTCTCTGCTTACTGGTAGTAGTCAACGTAGTCAACGTAGTCAACGTAGGGTGCGTCCTACGCACCTAGATCAACCTCCGCTGGGCTGTCCACCCTGGACTTGCTGGATCGCTTACGTAACTATTTGTAAGCACGCTGGTTCTCCGCCAACAGCTTCAGAGTCCGCACCGAAGTGTAGCCCTGGAAAATCGGAAGCCGTGTCAAATAATACGCACCCCACTCAATCGGCTGCAAGCCAATCCTGCCGCGATTACCCAAATTGGGTAACGAGCCATTGGCAATTATCAAAATTAAGTCTATATTTTCCACTTTGCGCCAGTTGAATGCCTCTCTCCGTTGCGTCTGCAAACCACCTGGGCAGTGCGGAATAAAAGCGTTTATTCGTCATGCGAGGCACAAGCATGCAGCAAACCAAGCTAAAGCGAGGATATTCCAGGGTTGCTTCCCCCCGCTATTCAGGCGGGCCAAGCGTCATACTGTGTTCCATCCCGGCTATCCCGTCGCCCGTGACAGGCGTCCGCTCTCCGGACTCTGCCTCGCTGAGCGACGAGATCACTATCCGTTTGCCGGGCGGAATGCTTTGTCATTAAGCCGAGATTGCAAACCGCAGCGATGAGGCTGATGCGACATGAATGCAGAGCAAAAGAGACTTCAGGAAAATGGTGAAAACCAAGCGTCGTGGCACCGCTGGGGTCCCTACCTGAGTGAGCGACAATGGGGCGGGGTGCGGGAAGATTATTATGCGCTGGGTCTACAAGTATCCCCACCGGGCCTATCCCTACGACGAACTGGTGCGGGTCAATGGGCAACGCAACCGGCTCCAGCCGGAATATGAACTGCTCGATACCGGTATCTTCAACGATAACCGTTACTTCGATATTACCGCCGGGGTATCCACTTAAGTCGGGACGCTTTACAGGCTGAGCCGGTAGGGGCGGTTCGCGAACCGCCCCTACGGGGATTCCCTAGGAGTCTGTCGGACTTAATCAGTAACATACTGATTCTAATTGCTTTTTAAAAATCGTTGGAAATATTAACTCTATAATAATCAAATAGTTAAGCGATAAGTCCGACAGACTCCTAGTAGCGCCGGCATTTTGCCGGCTGTTGACTGGCGTCGAATGCCCTGAGGCCGGCGGGGACGCCGGCGCTCCCAGGGTCGGATTGTCCCGCCTTAAGTTGGTAGCCTACCGCCGAATACGCGAAAGCGTCGCCGGAGGACATCTGCCTGCGCCTGCATATCGCCAACCGCGGGCCGGAGACGGCGGCGATCGCCGTGCTGCCGACCTTGTGGTTGCGCAATACCTGGCGCTGGGTAGGAGAGCATCCACCCGGTCAACTGACCAGAACCGGTGACAGCATCATCGAGTTGAACCATAACACTTTCGGCAGACGCTGGCTTTATTGTGACCACAGCGGCGGCCGGGCGCCGGAACTGCTGTTTACTGAAAACGAAACCAATCGTCAGCGGGTCTTCTCGGTCGCCAACGATACACCTTACGTCAAGGATGCCTTTCATCGTTATCTCGTCCATGGCGAGCACGCCGCGGTCAATCCACAGGCGACCGGGACCAAGGCGGCGGCTTACTACCATTTGCGGGTCGCCGCCGGCAAGACCGCCACCTTGCAGATCCGCTTTACCGATCACCAGTCCCAGACCCCTTTCGACTCGAAGTTTGTACAACTCTTCGCTCAGCGGCAACGCGAGGCCGACGAGTTTTACCAAGCGTTGACGCCCGAACTGAATGACCAGAATGTGCGCACTATTCAGCGCCAGGCGCTGGCGGCGCTGCTCTGGACCAAACAATACGAGGAGCGTACCACCGGGAAGGGTGATCACCAGTTTCTTAAAACGATGTTCCAGGGGTTGGAGCGGAACTTCGACTGGTGGCAGTCCTGCGAAGACAGCCAACGGCAAGGATTATATGCCGGCGGCTTCCTGGGCTTGGACGATATCGCGGTGTTCAATCGCAATCTGGCGCTGCCGACCGGGGGACACTTACAGCAATCGGATGGCACCGCCTGGGCTGCCATGTTCGCGCTCGCCCTGTGGTGGAAATCACGCTGGAACTGGCCTGCGAGGATAAAACCTACGTGCCGAAGGCCCTGCACTACCTGGAAAAATTCCTTGAAATCGCCAAGGCCATGAATTACATCGGGAAAGACGGCCATCTGGCGCTCTGGGACGAGCAGGATGGCTTTTATTTCAGTGCGCTGGTGTTCCCCGACGGTCGAGAGGAATTGCTGAAAGTGTACTCCCTGGTTGGCCTGGCGCCGCTGTTAGCCACCCAGACCGTGGAACCGCAAGTTCAGCAACTGGTACCTGAATTCTTCGAAGGACTCGAATCCTTACGGCAACGCCATCCCGATCTGTTCGAGAACGTGGCTTCGACCACCGTGTTAGGGCAGGAAAAGCGGACCCTGTTCGCCATTGCCAAGCCGGAGCAATTGCGGAAAATTCTGGCGCATCTATTGAATGAGGACGGCTTTCTCTCGCCCTACGGCATCCGCGCGGTATCTCGGATCCATCAGAAGCATCCGTATGTCTTGAATGATAAAGGACATAGCTACTCGATCAGCTATCAGCCGGCGGAATCACAGACCGACGATTTCGGTGGCAATTCGAACTGGCGCGGTCCGATCTGGGTGCCGATGAATTTTCTGTTGATCAAGTCGATGCAGCGTTACTACCGTTACTTCGGCGACGACTTCAAGGTGGAATGCCCGACCGGCTCCGGCAAGTTGATGACCTTGAAGGAAATTGCTCAGGAGTTGAGCCGGCGCCTGATCGCTCTCTACCGCCGGCAGCCGGACGGCAAGCGGGCGGTTTATGCCTGGTACGACAAATTCCAGGAGGACCCGCATTGGCGCGACCTGTTCCTGTTCCATGAATACTTCCACGGCGACACCGGCATGGGACTGGGGGCGAGTCAACAGACCGGCTGGACTGCTCTGCTCGCCCTGCTGATCCATGAACTGCATGACAAAACCTATTACGACGACCTTATGACCATCGTTTTCTTCTAGGAGTTTGTCGGACTTAATCAGTAACATACTGATTCTAATTGCTTTTTAAAAATCGTTGGAAATATTAACTCTATAAAGATCAAATAGTTAAGCGATAAGTCCGACAGACTCCTAGCGATTGCCGCATGAAGTAATGGTAGAGTGGGCAACTTGTCTGCCCACGCTGTCTGGGATACAGGATTGGTGGGCAGACAAGCTGCCCACCCTACAAAATTAACTTGGGCGTCTTCCTACTTCTCTGGAGCCATTCGATGAAACACTTTTCGAGCTTGGTTTCACTGCTGGCCGTGTACAGTCTGGCTGCCTTTACCGTTGCTGCCACCCCGGCTCAAGCTCAGTCCCTGGACTGGAGCAATCTTACGATCAGGAACAGCGCGGGTGATTCGCTCAAGTTGTCCGGTTTCGCCAGCGCGGGACTCTGGTTCCAGAACAATTCCGGTTTCGGCAGCAGCAAGGCTAATTTCGATGGCCGTACCGATGTTTTCAATGAAAGCGGCGGTCTGCTGGCGCTCGATGGTAATTACGGCCTCGGCAGCGGCCAGGCCTACGGCACGCTCTACGGGGGTCTTGCTGGCACCTTCTCCCAGAACGGCATCAATCATGAGATTTCCAATCCCGGTGGACCCTACAATCCGCCACGCACCGATGCCGCTGTCGAACGTTACTTTGCCGGCTGGCGCTCGGCCGATTTGTTTCCCGGTCTCGGCAAGGATGCCATCGATCTGTCGCTCGGCAAACAGAGCTACCATATCGGCAGAGCCTTCCTGTTCTGGGGCGGTTCCAGCGACTGTGGAGAACGGATCGCCAGTTTGCCTTTGTATGCGGTCTTGGGTCTAGTCTGTGGCCTGCTCGGTGTCGCGTACAACCGCACCATACTGGCGACACTGAACGTCTTTGAGTATTTCGATCGCTGGCCGCGCGGTCTGAAAGGGGCGCTGGTCGGCGCCGGGGTCGGGCTGCTGGCGTGGTTTCTGCCGCACCTCGTAGGTGGCGGCGATAACCTCGCCCAGACCATCCTTTCCGGATTCGCCCTGGGTCCCCTTTCCTATGCCGCCGGCACGCCCGGCGGTTTGTTCGCGCCGTTGCTGGTCGTCGGTGCACAACTCGGTTTTCTGGGCGGTACGCTCGGCCACACCCTCACACCGACTCTGGTAACGGAAGCCACGCCCTTTGCGGTCGCCGGCATGGCCGCCTTCTTTACCGCCACCGTAAGCTCTCCCTTTACCGGGATTCTACTGGTGGTGGAAATGACAGACAGCTTTCATCTGCTGCTGGCAATGCTCGCCGCCGCCTCCGTGGCCTATGCGGTGCCGACGATGTTGCGTAACCAACCGATCTACGATGCGCTCGGTGACCGGCAGGTAGCGGCGCAGAACAAACAGAGTTTCAAAGAGGGATCATCGCAGTTACCGCGTAAGGGAAGACGCTAAGTCTGGCGGAGTCAATCTTCAGCCCCGCCAAATTGCTATTCTCACCCACGTTATGAACTATTGAGGAGAGTCCTATGGCTAATTTAATTGTGGTCGCTTATGACAATGAGTTTCAGGCTGAGGAAGTCCGGCTGAAACTGTTGAAATTGCAGAAAGACTATCTGATCGATCTGGAGGATGCGGTCGTAGCCGTCAAGAACAAGGAAGGCAAGGTCAAGCTGCATCAAATCAACAACCTGACTGCGTATGGCGCCGTTTCGGGCAGCTTCTGGGGCCTGCTGGTCGGGATGATTTTCCTAATGCCGCTGGTGGGAATGGCGGTAGGGGCCGCCTCCGGCGCGATCGGCGGGGCGCTGTCGGATGTCGGTGTCAATGATAACTTCATGAAAGATCTGGCGGCCAACCTGCAACCGGGAACCTCGGAATTGTTCGTGTTGGTGCGCAAGGCGACGCCGGACAAGGTACTGGCGGAATTGCAGGGAACCGGCGGCAAGGTCATCCAGACCTCGCTGACCCATGAGGATGAGGCCAAACTGCAAGCCGCATTGGACGAATCCAAGAAGGCTGGTTGAGCAAAATCTGCTCAAAGCGAATTATTTTCAATAGTAGGATGGGCACGCTTCGCTTTGCCCATCCTACCTAAAACTGGAAGCAAAATAGCAGTAGGATGGGCACGCTTCGCTTTGCCCATCCTACCTAAAACCCAATAAAAGCTGAGGCTCATATTGGGTTTTGAGGACATGATAAAATTCGAACTTCGTCCACTCTGTGCCTGTCCGCCATGTGCCGCCTCAACAACCTCATCGATGAAGAAAAATGTTACGAAGAAGTCAGACGGATACGCTGGCCCAACGGGGTGTGTTGTCCGGGTTGCACGT
>CAIMUS010000003.1 GCA_903844665.1 uncultured Pseudomonadota bacterium | reverse complement strand
GTTGACGATCAGGCTGGGGGCCAGCTTGTAGTAGCGGAAACCGCCACCGCCTTGCCAGCCAATGCTCTTGGTAACGCCGCCCTTGTCCTCGCCGTCGATGACCTTTTTCAAACGCGGAATGATGTGGCTGTGACAGTGCTCTCCCAACTCGACCATGATCCAGCGACGGCCCATTTTGTGGGCGACCGCGCCGGTTGTGCCGGAGCCGGCGAAGGAATCGAGGACGAGCTCGCCGGGGTTGGTAGAAATTTCCAAAACGCGCTTCATCAGTCGTTCTGGCTTCGGCGTATCGAATGAGCTAACACCCGGAAATAGCTCACGCATTTCGTTTTTTGACGTTCGGTTACTGCCAACGTCATTTTTTGACCATAATGTTCTCGGAACCAAATCTCCAACCTCTGAGAGATATCGCTTGATACTTGGGCGTGCATTCCCTGTTGGCCCCCACCAAATACGACCCTCTTTATCCAGTTCTCGAAGTTTCTCTTCCGAAATTCTCCAAAATCTCCCCGGTGGCGGCGAAAATTCACGCCCAGTTGGCCCCACTATTGTGTATTGCCCTTTCGAATAGGGTTTATTGGCATAGGGATCTCCCGGTAACCATGACCCCCGTGGGTCATTATCTGGATTTGAATAGATAGCGTTTGCCTCATCAGTTCGAGCAAGTTTTTTTGGAACCCAATCTGGATTCTTAGAGTAAACCAGTAGATGGTCGTGGTCAGTGGAGAATTGCCTAGCTGAGTTACGTGGCGAATCTGCTTTTTCCCAAATAACGTTACATATAAAGTTAATTCGCCCAAACACCTCATCGCACAACACCTTCAAATAATGGCATTCATTGTCATCAATCGTGATCCACAACGAGCCATCCTCGGACATTAGCCGCCGGATAATCTCCAGCCGGTCCCGCATCAGCCCTAGCCAGATCGAATGCTCCAGGCCATCATCGTAATGAGTAAAAGCACTGCCAGTGTTGTACGGCGGATCGATAAAGACGCATTTCACCTTGCCTGAAAACTCCTGCTCCAGCGCCTTCAACGCCAACAGGTTGTCACCAAAGATCAATCGGTTGTCGAAGATGTCGTTGTCCGAAACCCGATGTTTGGCGTGATACGACTTCTCGGGGTCTTCTAGCAGAATACGTGGCTCCAGCTTTGGCCGCTTTTCCTTACCTATCCAGGTGAGTTCCAGTTTTTGTTTTCGGTCAGACATCTGTTCAACTCGGTTTCTTTAGAGTCGTTGTAGGTCGGGCAAAAGCGCAGCGTTGCCCGACATTTTGCTAATTCGTGACGGTGCATGTCGGGCACTTTCTGTGCCCGACCTACTTGGGGTACTGTTGACTGGCGTCGATGCCCTGAGGCCGGCGAGGACGCCGGCGCTCCCAGGATTAGATTGTCCCGCCTTAAGTTGGTAGCCGTTGCTGTACAAATAAGTTGTGGCGGTCAGGACCTCATGGGTTCCAACCACCCAACTCTTTCCATTCATTGACCACCTTGCAGAACAATTCCGCCGTGCGCTCGGCGTCGTAGATCGCCGCATGGGCTTCTCTGCTGTCCCAGGGAATGCCGGCGGCGGCGGCGGCTTTGGCCAGCACGGTCTGGCCGTAGGCCAGCGCGGCCAGCGTTACGGTATCCAGGTTGCTGAACGGATGGAAGGGATTGCGCTTGATGGCGTTGCGAGCCGCCGCCGCATTCAGGAAGGCCAGATCGAAAAAGGCATTATGGCCGACCAGGATAGCCCGGCTGCAACCGGTCTCCCGCAATTCATGCCGGACCTCCCGGAAAATCAGACGCAGCGCCTCGGCTTCGGGCACGGCTTGGCGGAAAGGGTGATAGGGATCGATGCCGTTGACCGCCATGGAGGCGGGCTCCAGCCTGGCGCCGGGAAACGGCTCGATATGGCAGGCAACGGTGCGATCGGGATGCAGATAGCCGTCTTCATCCAGGCGCAGGAGAACGGCGGCAATTTCCAGCAGCGCATCCGTCTGGGCATTGAAACCGCCGGTTTCGACATCGACGATCACCGGCAGGAAGCCCCGAAAACGGGCGGCGATGGCGGTATTGGAGTCAGATTCACTCATGGAAAGATAAGCGTTGCGCCGGGAACGGTACATTGTCAGACCTTGGACACCGGCTTTGCAGCGCGTTGCCATCAGGGTACAGAGGCGGCTACCAGTTGAGCGGCAGCTTCTTCAGGATGGTGATCTGTTTTTCCTTAAACTGAAGGTAATTGCCGGTCGTCAGTTCTTTCATGATGCGGCTGACCATTTCGCGGGAAGCGCCTACCATATTGGCGATATCCTGATGGGTCAGACGCTGTTCGATCACCTGCACGCCGTTCTTGCTGACAGCCAGGGTCTCCAGGGTACGGGCCACCCGTCCATAGACATCCAGCAAGGCCAGATTCTTGACATTTTCGGTTAGCAAGCGAATCCGGTGGGATAAGACACGCATCAGTTTCAGCGCGATTTCGGGGTTCTTCTTGATGCACTGTTGAAAGGCGGCTTTGGAAACCAGGCTCAGGCTGGTGCTCTCCAGCGTGGCGACCGAGGCTGAACGGGGCGCCTCGTCTATCATCGACAGTTCCCCGAAAAATTCCCCAGGCCCCAGAATACTCAGCGTAACTTCCCTGCCGTCGGCTTCACTGACATAAACTTTGGCCTTGCCGGTCAGGATGATATACAAAGTGTCGCTCAGGTCACCCTCATTGATTATGATACTGTGCCTGGGATAGGTCTTGGTGGCGCCGCACTCGCAGATCAGCCGTAAATCTTCGGGCGCCAGTTCGGCAAAAAGTGGTGTATCCAGAGACATGCGCTGTCACCTCCCTCTGTCTGATGAGAATTCGTTTATCGGGTGACGAGACGGGCAGTCGAACCTAAGGTCGCGGTTACCCTGCTCAAGTTGGGAAATAGTTGAAATAACAGGCAAGTAAGGCAGTGGATGCGTCAAATCGTAAAATTATGGGCATGAAGGGTGCATAATTGTAGAGTAAGTTATGGCGTCGGGATAGATACGGCAACCGTTCAGTCCAGCAACTAAAGAAATCTTTATCGGGCTTTATGCTCAGGCTGATCGCAGTCAACGTAGTCAACATAGGGTGCGTCCTACGCACCAACGGCCTATCTCGATCTGGCACCCTCCCGACCACAATGGTAGACTGTTCGACAGGGTTATTACCACTCGACCGGCATGGCTCATAAACTTTACGTCAAGACGCATGGCTGTCAGATGAACGAGTACGATTCCGCCAAAATGGCGGACGTGCTCCATGAAGCGCACGGGATGGAACTCACCGACAATCCGCTGGACGCCGAGGTGCTACTGCTCAATACCTGTTCCATCCGCGAAAAGGCCCAGGAAAAGGTTTTCTCCCAGCTCGGGATCTGGCGGGCTTTGAAACAAAAACGGCCCGGCTTGATCATCGGCGTGGGCGGCTGCGTGGCCAGCCAGGAGGGGGAGTCGCTGCGGGAACGGGCGCCTTATGTCGATATCGTCTTCGGCCCCCAAACCCTGCACCGGCTGCCCGCCATGATCGAGGAGGTTCGGCGGCGCCACCGCCCGGTGGTGGATATTTCCTTCCCGGAGATCGAGAAGTTCGACCGGCTGCCGGCGCCGCGCGCCGAGGGTCCGACCGCCTTCGTGTCCATCATGGAGGGCTGCAGCAAGTACTGTACTTTCTGCGTGGTGCCTTACACCCGCGGTGAAGAAGTCAGCCGGCCGTTCGACGATGTTATCGCCGAGAGCGTCGCCCTGGCCGAACAGGGGGTGCGTGAAATCACGCTGCTGGGTCAAAACGTCAATGCCTATCGGGGTCTGATGGATGACGGTGAAAGCGCCGACCTGGCCTTGCTGATCCACTATATCGCCGCCATCGATGGCATCGAACGCATCCGCTACACCACCTCCCATCCACTGGAATTCTCCGCCCGCCTGATCCAGGCTTATGCCGAAGTGCCGCAACTGGTCAGCCATCTGCACCTGCCGGTGCAGAGCGGCTCCGACCGCATCCTGGCCTTGATGAAGCGCGGCCATACCGTCCTGGAATACAAAGCCAGGCTCCGGCGTTTGCGCAAGATCCGCCCCGACATCAGCCTGTCGTCGGATTTCATTGTCGGCTTTCCGGGCGAAACCGAAGCCGATTTCGAAGCCACCTTGCAATTGATCGAGGATATCGGCTTCGATCAAAGCTTCAGCTTTATCTACAGCCCCCGGCCCGGGACCCCGGCGGCCGGTCTGCCCGACCCCGTGCCGCTGGCGGTGAAAAAACAGCGCCTGGCCCGCCTGCAAGCCCTGCTCGAGGCGCAGGCCCAGGCGATCAGCCACGACATGACAGGCACGGTGCAACGTATCCTGGTGGACCGGCCCGCCCGTAAAGACCCCCGGCAACTGGCCGGGCGCACCGAAAACAACCGGGTGGTCAATTTCAGTGGACCACCGCAGTGGCTCGGTCACTTCGTCAATGTGCGAATCACGGAAGCCCTGCCCAATTCACTCCGGGGGGATTTCCTGGACTGTCCGGAACTGGATAGTAACCACGAGGTAATTAACGCTTAATGACCGTTTCAGCCCTCTCTCTAAATACCAACCGCCCCTTTCAGGATCTGTTGCTGGAGCCCGCCGATAATCAGCGGCTGGCCAATCTGTGCGGACAGTTGGATGAGCATCTGCGTCAGATCGAACATCGGCTGGGTGTGGCGATCGACAACCGGGGCAATCGCTTCCGGGTGAGTGGCGACCGTGCGGCGGTCGATACGGCGGCCGCCGTATTGCAGGCGCTGTATCGAAGCAGCGAGGAAGAAACCCTGAACCCGGCCAGGGTGCATCTGTTCCTGCAGGAGGCCGGAACCGACCGGCCGGACGGTGAAGGGACGGAGGTGGCGGAGGTGGTGATCCGCACCCGGCGCGGCATCGTGCGCGGGCGGGGTCCCAACCAGCAGCGTTATCTCTACAACATGACCCAACACGACCTCAATTTCGGGGTAGGGCCGGCGGGCACCGGCAAAACCTATCTGGCGGTGGCCTGCGCGGTGGACGCTCTGGAGCGGGAACAGGTCCGGCGGCTGGTCCTGGTGCGGCCGGCGGTGGAAGCGGGCGAACGGCTCGGCTTCCTGCCCGGCGATATGGCGCAGAAGATCGATCCCTACCTGCGGCCGCTGTACGATGCGCTCTATGAAATGCTGGGCTGCGAACGGGTGGCCAAGCTGATCGAGCGCAATGTCATCGAAGTGGCGCCGCTGGCTTTTATGCGGGGGCGCACCTTGAATGACTCCTTCATCATCCTGGACGAGGCCCAGAACACGACGGTGGAGCAGATGAAGATGTTCCTGACCCGGATCGGGTTCGGCTCCACGGCGGTGGTCACCGGCGATATCACCCAGGTGGATCTGCCGCGTAACGTCACCTCCGGTCTGCGCCATGTACTGGACGTGCTCAAGGAGGTGGAAGGCATCAGCATGACCCTGTTCAATGCCCGCGATGTGGTGCGCCACCCCCTGGTGCAGCGGATCGTGAAAGCCTACGAAAGCCACGAGCAGCGCCAGCAATGAGGCTGGAAGTGGAACTGCAGGTGGCTTTGGAAACCGGGGGACTGCCGGCAACCGCCGAATTTCGCCGCTGGGTGGCGGCGACCCTGGCCGGGGCCGATTATCAGCGGGATGCGGAAGTGGTTATCCGCATCGTCAACGAGGCGGAAAGCGCCTCCCTCAATCGGACGTACCGTCACAAGGCCGGAGCCACCAATGTCCTGTCCTTCCCGTTCGCGGCTCCCGCCGGGGTCGCCATCGACCTGCTGGGCGATGTCGTCATCTGTGCTCCGGTCGTTGTGGCTGAAGCCGTGGCGCAGCATAAAGCGCTCCCGGCTCACTGGGCGCATCTGACGATTCATGGCATTTTGCATTTGTTAGGCTATGAACATCAGGACGCCGCCCAGGCCGAAGCGATGGAACAACTGGAGATTCGGATACTGGCCGGCCTGGGCTATCCGGATCCCTATAGAGAGATGGCGCTGCCATGAATGAAGAACAACAAGCCGAATCCGGCAGTCATCGCTCCTGGCTGGAGCGCCTGAGTTTTGCCCTGCTGGGTGAGCCCAAGACACGGGCGGAATTGCTGGAGTTGTTACGTGACGCCCAGCAGCGGGATCTGCTGGATATGGACGCCCTGGCGATGATAGAAGGCGTCATGCAGGTCTCCGAACAACAGGTGCGGGATGTGATGATTCCCCGCAGCCAGATGGTCGTGGTGGAGCGGGATTGGAGCCTGGAACGGCTGCTGGCGGAAGTGATCGAATCCGGTCATTCCCGCTTTCCGGTAATCGGCGAGAGTCGCGATGATGTCGTCGGTATTTTGATCGTCAAGGATCTGTTGCGCTACTTTGCCCAGGGAGGCAATCCCTTCCGGCTGGCGGACGTTCTGCGGCCGGCCAAGTTTATCCCCGAGAGCAAGCGGTTGAATATGCTGCTCCGGGAGTTTCGCAGCACCCGCCTGCACATGGCCATCGTGGTCGATGAATACGGCGGCGTGGCGGGCCTGGTCACGATCGAGGATGTCTTGGAGGAGATCGTCGGCGAGATCGATGACGAATACGATACCGACCAGCCGCCCGAATTCATCCGTCCCCAGGGAGAACGGCAATTTTTGATCCAGGCGCTGACGCCGGTGGAAGAATTCAACGCCCATTTCGGCGCCCGGTTCAGCGACGAGAAGGCCGATACCATCGGCGGTCTGGTGATGATGGAACTGGGTCACCTGCCCAAGCGGGGCGAGGTGGCGACCATCGATGGCTATCCGTTTCGCGTCGCGCGCGCCGACAATCGCCGGGTGCATCTGCTGGAACTGACTCTGCCCGACAGGCAGCAGGATGAACCGGCGGATGATGTACCGGGTTAAGCCTTGTTGAACGGCGGCGCCGTGACGGTTCTCGAAAATTCCCACTGGGGCGATGCCTTGGCCCTGGCCGGCGGCGCCCTGCTGACTCTGGCGTTTGCGCCCTTCAATTTATGGCCCTTGGCGGTGCTGCTGCCGGCCCTGCTGCTCTGGTTGTGGCAGGGAGCCACTCCCCGGCGGGCCGCCTGGCGGGGCCTGCTGTTCGGTCTCGGCCTGTTCGGCGTGGGAATCTCCTGGGTCTATATCAGCCTGCACTCCTATGGCAATGCCCCGCCGGCGTTCGCCGCCCTGGCGACCCTGTTATTGATCCTGGTGATGGCCTTGTATCCGGCAATCGTCGGCTGGCTGCTGGCGCGCTGGTTTCCCTCGCCGGGGCCGGCGCGCTGGCTGCTGGCCGCGCCGGCGCTGTGGGCCTTGCTGGAGTGGGTCCGCAGTTGGTTGTTCACGGGTTTTCCCTGGTTGGCCATGGGCTACAGCCAGATCGACAGTCCGCTGGCCGGGCTGGCGCCTTACCTCGGCGTATTCGGGGTGAGTTGGGCGGTGATCCTGAGCGCCGGTTTGCTGCTGCTAACGATTCAGGGTGACCGCCGGATACGCCTGTTTGCCGGGGCGCTGGCGCTGCTGCTCTGGGGAGGCGCCTGGGGACTGGGCCGGGTCGACTGGGTCAGCCCGGCGGGCGAACCCTTGCGGGTCAGTCTGATCCAGGGAAATATCGCCCAGGAACGCAAATGGCGTCCTGAAGGGTTGGAAGACACCGTGCGGGTGTACATTCGGCTGAGCGTGCCGGCGACGGCCGACAGCGATGTCATCATCTGGCCGGAAGCGGCGATTCCCACCTTCTATCAGAACGTAGAGGAATTCGCCCAAGCCCTGCAACAGGACGCGAAAGATCACGGCGTCGATTATCTGATCGGGGTGCCCTGGGGAGACGGGGAAACCGGGATATTCCACAACAGCGTCGTCAGCCTGGGCCGGGTCAACGGTTTCTATCACAAACAGCGCCTGGTGCCGTTCGGAGAATATCTGCCGCTGCGGTCTCTGCTCAGCTTTTTCCGCGATTACGTCGATATCCCGATGGCGGATTTCACGTCAGGCGACCGCGCTCAACCGCTGCTGCAAGCCGCCGGGCATCCGGTCGGGGTATCGATCTGCTTCGAGGCGGTGTTCGGCAGCGAGATTCGCGCCAGCCTGCCGCAGGCGCAGTTCCTGGTCAACGTCAGCAACGACGCCTGGTTCGGCGATTCCCTGGCGCCCCATCAGCATTTGCAAATCGCCCGCATGCGCGCCCTGGAGGCGGGACGCTATCTGGCCCGCGCCACCAATACCGGCATTACCGCCATTGTCGACGACCGGGGAAAAATCATCGTGCGTGGCGCGCCCTTCCAGGCGGAAGTGGTAAAGGGCAAGGTGCAACCCTTGAGCGGGGCGACACCGTATGTCCTGTGGGGGGATAACTTTACCGTCCTGCTGCTGGCTGGGTTACTGGCGCTGGCGTTGGGGTTGAGAAGAAGGGAATCGGCGCAGAACAGTCGCTTCAATTCAACGGTTTAACGAGACAATTTTTAGTCGGCCTAACAAGTTTCCGGCCAACGCCGGGCAGCGTGCAGCACTCGTAAAATCGTCACCGTCGTACCGGTAATTCGGTAGGCTACGATATAAGGCGTATTGGGTATTATCAGTTCTCGCGTATCCGGTACCCGTCCAGGTCTCCCTAATGCAGGTTGGTCGATCAGGCGGGAAGTCGCCTGCTGAATACGCCGGGCGACTCGGGCGGCCGCCTGGGGATTGTCCTGAGCGATATAAGCCTGCAACTGGCGTAGATCGGTAATCGCGTCATCCTGCCATCTCAACTGCACGCCGGTGGCTCCTGTTCACTTTCAGTGCCCCAGCTTTCCAGCCAAGCCAACACCTGCTCGTGTTCCGCGAATTTCGCCTCACCTTGTTCCTGGCGCTGCACGGCTTGCTGAATCGCTTCCACTTGCCAAGCTTGGTCTTCCACATAGCGCCGAATCGCATGAGCCATCAGCCAGGCCTTGGGGCGGTTCATGAGGGTAGCCAGCACTCCCAGGTGTTCCAGCGTATCCTGGTCCAGGCGCACCGAAACAGTTTTACTGGTCATCGTGTTCTCCTGTGTTCTCGGACATTCTTTGCAATTATATCAAACTCAGCAGCCGTAGGTCGGGTTAGACGCGCCTCCTACCAAGTCAGAAAATGGCAGGGACGTTACAGGCGCGTCGTAACCCGACGTATGGGCCGAGTTTCATCCCTGGAGGTGCTTCTCTCCGAAAAGCATGACCGTTGGGGGTGAGCAACGAACCCCAACATTTTCCGGTCGGAGGTTAACTGAACCTGGCGGTTCGAGTTTATTGGGAAGTTGACTGGTCGGTATTAGCCATAATCGTAGTCAAATATTCGCCACTAATCACCTTAGAAATACTTTTCTTAATGTCTAAAAATACAGTATTGGCAATACCTTTCCAATCCTTCGGTAACTGACTTTGCAGTAACTTCCTTGCTTGGGCTTCATCTTCGCCCGCCATTAGTGCATAGTAAGTTTTTTCAATTGCCATAGCGACGGGAGCATTTCTCCGTAACGTCTGACCCGAAAGCTTTATCTGATACGAAAGCTCCGTCTGATCCAAAAGCTTCTTGTAAACGCTTTTTAGATCTCCGGGTTGAGTGATCTTCCATCCACGCGAAGTCCACAGTGCGTAATGAGGTATATATGATGGTGATGCAGCGTGGACGAGGGAATGGTTTTTATCCGGCGTATAATAGTCAAAACTCTGATTAGATAGAACCAATTCTTTAACACCATCCTTGTCTACATCGTCTAAAAATCCTCCATTTATCGATTCCATTATGTAATTGTCAGTGCCACAGCGTATACCTAGAATGTCATTAGTACAACAATGTGCACCTCCAGAAAAAGTTTCAGCTACAATGGTTTGACAGCCGCTTTTTGGTGTATCTTCTAATAATAACCTTTTTTTACCCTCATAATCACGGACAGGGTCAACCGACGATTTTTCTCTGTAAACCTCTGAACCCTTGTAACTGACTATAAGTTCAAAGAGTTTACCGTAATTATCATCCTTCTCCCTGGAAGAGAATTTAATGATGGGATTTCCTTGATGGGTGATTGACAGCGACTCTTCCGGCTGATTTTGAGCGTGAGCGTAAATGGGATTATCCGGCTGTAAATCCACTGCCTTCCGGTAATAGCGATCAGCGGCTTCATAATCGACGCGGCCATAGGCCAATTGGCCCAATTGATAAGCCGCTTTGGCGGCGTTTTCCTTGTTCCCAGAACCCAAGAACACTTGCTGGAAGAGCATCTCTGCAGGTTTTGTATCGCCCTTCGCTAATGATTGGCGTGCATCTTCTAGCTGTTTTGGGGAGAATTCCCCCTTGAAATGATCAAGGTCCTTGCTTGCCTGCTCAAGTATGGCTTTATAGTCCCCTAATGCTGCTTTTGGATTTTCTAATTTGGCTTGCGTATCGGCAAGCTGTTTTTCTAGCTGCGCAATTTTCTTCTTGTCCACCGCGCTGTCCTGACTGAGGCGAATTTCGGTGCGGACTTCTTGTTCCCTGCGCTTTAACCCGTCTGCGTATTGTTCCGGAGTGACTCCGATCGTAACATTCCCAGTGGCAATGATGGCAGGCGCGCCGGGAGCTGCCGTCGCAGCAACATTTCCACCAGCGGCGATACCACCGCTAGAAGCCGAAACTGTCGGTGTTAGCGTGTCTTTCGGCTTCCCCGAAAAGTGCAGATAGGCCTGCCATGCGCCCCCCATTACTACAGCCAATCCTGCGCTAACAATCGCGAGGGTTTTCTGAACTTCCCTTTGTGATAACCAGTGCCAAACGGTTTTTAGGTGCTTCACAGATGGCCTCCAACAATTGATCGGCGATTTCATAGGATGATCAAAGATCAGCCAGCGTAGCCCGGATGAAGCGGAGTCTGCGGAGCACAATCCTGGTTCCTCACCCATGACTCGGATTCCAGCCTTCGGCCTGCATCCGGGCTACCGTGCTCCAAGGGTAGAGACGGTGACTGTTCCAACGAATCAGTCAAAGACCTGTTCGAGCGCTTCAGCGCTCAATACCCGGTCTACCCAACGCCAGATGTCATCGGGCCCGGCCGCGAGAATCCGTTGCTGATAAGCCGGCGGAAGCGGGCCAAACTTGTGCTCCAGGATTCTCACCAACAGTTCTGCCTGCCCTTCTTGCCGCCCTTCTTGCCGCCCTTCTTGCCGCCCTTCTTGCCGCCCTTCTTGCCGCCCTTCTTGCCGCCCTTCTTGCCGCCCTTCTTGCCGCCCTTCTTGCCGCCCTTCTTG
>CAIMUS010000002.1 GCA_903844665.1 uncultured Pseudomonadota bacterium | reverse complement strand
GCGCGGGCGGGACAGGAAGTAGTATTTGCCCTGGTCGATCATCTGCTGGGCTATCGCCGTTTTATCGACGTAATAATAGCCCCCCTCGCGCATTTCGCTGAAGGTCTGGATGCCGATGGGGAGCTTGCGGCGGGTCATGGTGGACTCACCTGAACGACTGGTCATCCTCTTTCACTCCACGGCCGCGCCCAGATACGCACGCGCAACTCTTCACCGACCAGGGTAAACTCAGGTTCGCGGCCCGAGAGCGCGCGGGATAAGCGAATGATCAAGCGGGGCACGCCTGTGCCGATAGCGCTCATATAGCCCAACTGGGTGAGCAGCGTGGCGATAGCGCGGTTGCGCTCGGCGTGAACTCCCAATTTGATGTTCTCCAACGTGACCGAGTTGGGAAGGCGGCCTGGGCTACGCACTTCGACCCGATCGCGGAACATAAACACCCGGATCTGGGACCCACTCAAACTGTAATCGCGATGCGCCACTGCATTGACCACTGCCTCACCCAGGGCTGTGCGATCATACAACAGGATATCCTCGCGGCGGAAACCCTGCTCCCGGGCCGGCATCCGGATATTACGCTCCAGAAAGGCGCGGGTGTCCTCGATGATCTGCGGTAGCCGTCCAGTGATCTCACGCCGATCCAGGATATCAGAGTCTTCGTTCTCGCCCGCAAACGCCACTGCCGAGAGGCGACTCTGCGGCATAAAGCGCTGTGGGTGCTCGCCAAAGACCAGCAGTCCCGCCACACTCAACACCCGTTCATCGTCCAGTTCATGCAGCAGGCGCAAGTTGCGCAGCAAACGGGGGAGATCGAGACCACTCTGCTCTAACTGCTCCTCGAGCGATAGACCGAAGTGGTGTTGATGATAAGCCGAAAAAGTGGCTATGGAAAGATCAGCCAGGGAAGTACCCAACACCGGACTTTCGTCGTAGTGCAGTTCGCCAGCCGCTTGAGCGATACGTATCAGTTCGCGTCCAGTGGCGTCTTTTTTGTCTCTACCGACCCGGATATAGAAGCGCCCGCCAGCCGTGCGATAGGGTTTCTGGCGATTCAATTCAGGTCTGATCTGGAGAACAATGATTTCCTTATCAGTGACACGAAATTGTTCGATAATCGGGCTAATCGGTGGAATGCAACGGTCTCGGCAAATATGGGTCAACGTCTGAAATGCACGCTCGGGATCGCCGAGACCGATCAATTGGCCACCATCGTCCACACCTAAGTAGAGTACCCCGCCATCGCTATTAGCAAACGCAACAATCTCGCCCGCTACGCTTTCAGGGTTATCGACCATGCGCTTAAATTCATGCCGTTGATCTTCACCGAGCGCAAGGTCAGACAAAATTTCTTCCGGATTGGTCATTTCTTTACCAAATCAAGCTGTCTGCGTCGTGCCAAATTCGACCATCGCCGTTACCACCGTTCTCAGCCATCATCGCATCAGACATGTTCCACCTCAAAGCCGACGATGTTGCGGCTTTCCCGACTGAACTCCACGCCAATCAGGTGGATAGGCTGGCCCAGAGCGCGGTATTTATCGGCGTAACCCTTGGCCTTGAGTTGGTCGATGGCCTTGCCTTCGGGCAGCAGTTCGACCACCTTGAATTCGAACAGGTAGATATGACCGTTGAATTTCACCGTCATGTCCACCCGGCCCTTGTTGCTGCTGTCTTCCACCACGATGTCCAGCCCCAGCGCGGCGAAGTGGCTGTAGAAGATGCTGGCGTAGTAGCCTTCGTAGCGGGCCAGTTCGTTCTTGCGGTACCAGTCGTGGGGGATGCTGGCGTAGAAGGCGTGAAACAGTTCGCGCAGGCCGCCGAAATCGTTGGCTTGCAGCAGTTCGAGCAGGCGCAGGCGCTGTTCCAGCGCTTGGTGTTCTTCGCTGCCGTAGGCGCCCAGCAGGCTGGCGTTGAGGCTGCTTTCGACTTCCTTGTTCGGATAGCCGAGGGTATATACCCAGTGTCCGGGCAGGAGTTCCTGGACAGCGCGGATGGTCAGGTAGCCCGTTTGGAACAGCAACGCTTCGTTGGCGATGTTGTCCACATCGAAGGCAGAGAGCAACGTCAGGTTGCTGCGGGTTTTGGCCAGATCCGGGGTGTAATAGCCTCGGCTGGCCAGCAGTTTGACCAGGAACGTGGGCGTGCCGGTTTCGAACCAGTAAGCCCCGAATTTGCGCTGGCTGAACAGAAGCAGCAGGTCGAAGGGGTTGTAGACGCTCTCGCCCAGCCAGTGGTAGCCGTTGTACCAGCGGCGGATTTCCTCCCGGTCCAGCCCTTCCAATTCGGGCGCGAACACGGTGTCGACATCCTGATCGGTATAGCCGCAGACCGTGCTGTAGCGCTCGTCCAGGGTGATGTCCTGTAGATTGTTCAGCCCGGAAAACAGACTGACCTTGCTGAACTTGCTCACCCCGGTCAGAAAGGCAAAGCGGATGTGGGCATCGCTGTCCTTGATGACGGAGTAGAAGTCCTTCAGCCCCTCCCGGATATCGCGAGCGATATCCGGCTGTTCGATGCGGTCGAGGATAGGTTTGTCGTATTCGTCCACCAGGACGACCACCCGCCGGCCGGTTTGGGCATGCATATAGGCGATCAGTTCGGCGAAGCAACCGGCTGTCGTCGTCGATTCGCAGATAAAGCCGTGCTCCTTCGCCGTCATTCGGGTCCAGTCGGCAAGGCGTTGGTC
Source organism: uncultured Pseudomonadota bacterium (assembly GCA_903844665.1). Lineage (GTDB taxonomy): Bacteria > Pseudomonadota > Gammaproteobacteria > Competibacterales > Competibacteraceae > CAIMUS01. The sequence continues at coordinate 169 of CAIMUS010000002.1, read as the reverse complement.
AAGCTGCTGGCGCGAGGCGACCACCCCACCGCCGAAGCTGATGCGGATCACAGGGTATTTGCTCGACCAGTCCCATAGGTCGTGGATGAGCAGCCCCCTGAACAGCGGTTCGTTGCCTTCGAACAGCTCCTTCAGGGTGTCGAGAAAGAGGCTTTTGCCGAACCGGCGC
>CAIMUS010000001.1 GCA_903844665.1 uncultured Pseudomonadota bacterium | reverse complement strand
CGCAAATACCACCCCTGGGAGCGCCGCACCCCAGTGCGGCTCTCGCCACTTGCCACTGGCGTCATTACAATGCCGCACTGGGGTGCGGCGCTCCCAGGGCGCCAGCGGCAACGAATGTCTGGATAACCATTATCGGGACCATACTAAGGGGTGTCCCGGCTTAAGTGGATACCCGCCTTTTAATTTCAACGCTTTAAAGCTGACAGCAGCGAAACAAGCGGTACCCTGTTTTGAACCATGCTGTTCAGCATTTCCCGCCCCAGGAACTCCACCAGCCGGCACAGCAGGGGACTGCGCTTGAGCGCCAGGGCCTGTTCGGCCACCCGCCAAGCCTCGCCAAAGTTGCCGGCGCCGTATAAAGCCACCGCCCGCTGTTCCAGCCACTCCGCCCGCCTCTCGATGCCGAGCAGGATGGACAGATCCGTGCCGCAGCGATAGCAGACAGGATCGTCCTTAAACCTGGCCTTGCAAACCGGGCAGCGTTCCATCACGACTCCAGATAGAACAGAATATCGGCCAGTTCATCCATGGCCTTGGGCAGGGCGTCGAAATCGTCCTTACTCAACGCATCCTTGAGAGTCTCGATCAAACCGATCATGTCTTCCCGGTCGTCCGGGGCGGCCCCATCCAGCATGCGCTCGGCTTTTTCCACCAGTGCCTCGGCCTTTACCTTGGTCTGTCGCGGCGTGCTGACGGCGCCGGCTTCGCTGACGTGCGGCTCCTGCTGGGAAAACAGGGCGTCGACCCGCTCGCGGGCCGCTTCCAGCTCACCTTCCCGGAAGCGGGAAATCGCGTTGTCGATGCGGATCGATTTTTCCAGTCCGGTATTCTTTTCCCGCGCCGAAACCTGCATGATGCCGTCCAGATCGAGCGAAAGTTGCAGGATAATCGGATTGCCCGACGGCACCTTGCTGAGATTCTCCACGGTGAACTCGCCGATATTGATGTTATTCAAGGCATCCGGATCTTCCCCTTGATAAATGCTGACGACCACTGTCGTCTGATTGTCGTGGACAGTGTAGAACGCTTCACTCTTGGTGACCGGAATAGGGGTGTTTTTATGAATGACAGGGACGTAGACGAAAGGATACAGGTCGCCGTTGAATTCGCCCAGGCAACTGGTGCCGAAGGTATAGGGAGTGATGTCCACCAGCACGGCGGCTACGGTTTCGCCGGCGATCATGGCGCCCTGAATGGCGGCGCCGGTGGCGACGCAGAGCTCGGGATCGACTTCGGCGCGCACGGTCAAGCCCAAATCCTCTTCCAGCCGGTGGGTGACCAGCGGGGTGTGGGTCGCCCCCCCCACCAGCAACACCTCGTCCAGATCCGAAACGGTCAGTCCGGCCCCGTTTAAAGCGATATGAACCGCCTCCAGGGTCTCATCGATATAGGGGGCGATCATATCCTCGTAGTCATGCCGATCCAGTTCCATGGACAGGTTGACGGGAGCGCCCGGCTGCTCCAGCAGGTATTCCTCTTCGATTCTGACGTAGGGCTGATCGGACAGGGCGATCTTGGCAGCCTCCGCGGCGCGGTTGATGCGCGCCATGGCTTTGCGGGACTGGGTCACGTCCACGCCCTGCTGCTTTAAATGCTCCACGATATGAGCGACGATTTTGGCGTCGAAGTCGTCGCCGCCCAACTGGTTATTGCCGTGGCTGGCCAGCACCTCCACCACATCGTCCTCGATGCTGACCACCGACACATCGAAAGTGCCGCCGCCCAGATCGTAAATCAGGACGCGCTTATGCTCCTGCCGACTGGCCTCGTAAGATAGGGCGGCGGCGGTCGGCTCGTTGATCATCCTGACCACTTCCAACCCGGCGATCTCGCCCGCCTCGCGGGTGGCCTGGCGCTGGGCGTCGGAAAAGTAGGCCGGCACGGTGATCACGGCTTTGCGCAAGGTGATGCCCAACTGTTGCTCGGCGATATCCTTCAGGCGCCTGAGGATGATGGCGGAGATTTCCTGGGGACTATAGGCATGAGGGCCCAACGTCACCTTCACTTCGCTGCCCATCTGCCGTTTGATCGACTTGACGGTCCGCTCGGGATAAAGGCTGTATTGGTTCTTGGCCGGTTCGCCTACCAGGATGGCGCCGTCATCGGCCAGGCTGACGAAGGAGGGTAGAATCTTCTTGCCGGGGCTGGCGTCGATGACCGTTACGCGACCGTTTTGGACGACAGCGACTTCGGAATTGGTGGTACCCAGATCGATACCGATAATAGTGTCAGTCATGGTTCATTGTCCGTCGTTACTTGCAAAGAAGGCTGTTCCGACAACGAAGGTGGTTCCGACCGTCGGTTGACTTTGACCTCGGCGACCCGCAGTAGCTCGTCTTCCCAATCGAAGCCCTTGCGCAGTTCGGCGGTGACGATGCCATCGTCCACATCGCCGCGCTGGTCGATATCGGCGGCGCGCATGGTATAGGGGTCCAGGCGCTGGCCCAGGGTCTCCAGCGGGACGACATGCTGGGCGTGCAGGACCTGCTCCAGCCGGCGCAGGCTGATTTCCTGGCCTTGCTCCACCGCCGCGAGCAGGATTCTGTCCCGCTTATGGAGCCAGGACGGCCGGGATGGGCGATAGTTCCGCACGGCTTGCAGTCCGGCTTCCAGCCGATCCCGTAGTTCCAGCAACTCCAGCAGCAGGGGCCGAAGCAAAGCGCGCCGCTGTTCCTGCAAGGCCGTCCGGGCGCGTTCCAACGCGTCGTTCAATTGCGCCTGATTGCTGTCCAGGGTGGTGAAAACGGCTTTGAACTCGTCCAGAACCGTTTTCACCTGGCGGGATTCCAGCCTGACTTCGTTCTTCAGAGTCGCCAGTTCCGTAAATAGGGAGAACAGGTCGGTTTGACCGGTTTCCGCCTCGGTGGTGACGGTTTCCGGCAGGCTGTCCAGATAGGTTTGAAAGCGGTCCAGCAACTGCTCTTTGGTCTCGGTATCCATCGTCGGGAGTGATAAAAAGATTCAAGATTAAGGAATGGTGCAGAACGGGTGCTACCGGCGCCTGCCCAGGCTTTCGGTCAACGTCCGGAGAAACTGCTGTTCGGTAGGCCGTTTGCCGGTTCCGCCCCGCAAGGCGGTCTCCACCAGTGCTTCCATATCGGGAGCTTCCTGCTGGAACAGGCGGTAGCGCAGCCGATCCCGGCGGGTCTTGATGGCCTCGAAGGCCACGCGGATGGCCTGAAACTGCTCCGGTTCGCGCTCCGGCGGGTGTTGCCGTACCTGTTGCAGATAGGCCTTTTTGACCGCTTCGTCGTCCGCGATCTCGGGGACGCCCAACAGGACAAACGGGTTCTTCATCGTTTTTTCCGGTTACGACGGGACCGCCGCGGCGACGGGAAATCGAAGGGTGAAGGCAGGTCATCCAGCAACTCCAGCGGTCCACCACCAGCGCCACCCGGCAGGAGTAACGCTTTTAGAAGGATTTTGCCCAGCTCCGGCGGCATCCCGTGCTTGTCTGGCGAGAAATCCTTCAGCATCTGGTCCAGTATTTTCTCCCTCTGGTTCGGTGGCACGCTCAACAGCATCTCGCGGATCTCTTCCAGGTCCTCGAAGAGATCCTCCGGCATGGGAGGCATCCCGAATTCGGAGGGTGGCAGCAGCGGGAAATCCTGTCGCAGGAACTGATCGATCAGGGTGATGGCGCGATTGTCCTTGGCGACTCCAGTCTGTTCCCGGGCGTGCTCCAGCCGGCTGTAATCCCGGTCCGATACCTTATCCAGCTTGCCTTCGGCGCGGCCGAAAATCTGGTAATACACGAACAGAGGGCGTTCTTTCCAGTGCTTGAGCGCCTCGGTGGCGAAGTATTCCAGCAGTTCGTAATGAGGCGCCTGCCGCAGGCAATCACAGATCATCTGCATATCCTCATCGGTGGAGATCTGTCCGACAGCCTTTTTCAGCGGCGCTTGCAGATCTTCCAGCGCCGAACCCAGGTCGGCGACTCCCTCCTCCCGATAGGCGTTGACGCTGCGGACCACGGCCAGGACGTCTTCACGGCTGGGGAGTTGAGTCCGGTCGCCGGCTAAATAGGGGAGAAAGTCGGCGGGTTCGAGTTGCAGCCGGATGCATTCCACCGCCAGGCGCAGTTGCGCCGCCAGCGGGCTGCCGGCAAGCCGCAGTCCCTCCTGTAGCTCACGCTGCAGGCGATCCTGCTGGTGCAGATACGACGCCAGCAATCCCCGGTTGATTTCCACCACGCCGTTACGGCCGCTCTCGCGCTCCAATTGGCCGGCGCTGTCCAGTTCTTTTTCGGCCAGCGCGTACTTGCCCGACTGGATCAACTTGCGGGCGTGGGACAGATGCGAATTGATCAGGACCGTACGGGCCCTGCTGTTGATAGGGTCCAGTTCCAGCAGCTTGGTGGCGAAGCCCGCTGCTTTCTTGAAGGCTTTACGTTGAGTGGCTGTTTCCACCGCGGCCAGGAGCACCTGGATGTCTTCGGGAAACTGCTTGAGCGCCCTATCCACCCATTGATAATAGGCTTTGGCGTCACCGGACTTTTTCGTCAGCTCGGCCAGTTGCAGATAGGTCGCTTTGTCGTCCGGATCCAGCCGCAGGCTTTCTTCCAGCAGGTGTAGCGTTGCCGTTGGTTCCCAATCGGGCGCGTGGTGTTCCCGCAACTCCACCATGTGCCGCAGGATGAGAGCCGCCGCCAGCGCGTTGTCGGCTTGGTGCAGCTCCTGTTTTAACAGGTTGACGCAACCCTGCCAATGGTGCATAGCCTGGTGATCGTTCTGCTCGCGCTCGGCCCGCAGCGCCTGGAGGCGCTCCGCTTCGAAGGGCGGCAGCGGACCGAACAACCGGGCGTAGGTCTTGAGACCGTGAGGATAGCCGGGCAACAGGGCAAGACAGGCGTGCCGGGCCAACTCCCGCTCCAGGAGCGGGAGCTGATTGGCGATGAACTCGAACCAGGCCTTATCGTTCTGTCTGACGCGTACCTCGGACCACTGCCTGAGCAGGCGAAGCTGGCGCGAGTCCAGACCCAGCAGGTTGGCGGCCAATTCCTGTCGGGCGGGGTCGAAACCTGCCAGCGCCTGGGCCAGGCCGGCGGCGCTACGGTTGCCGCAGACGCGGATGACCTCGGCCATGCCTTGATAGGGGGAATCGGCGGCCAGCCGTTCCAGCAGCGGCAGGGCGTCCGCCGGGTCGGATTCCAGTTTTATCAAGGCATTGAGAATCTGCCGGAAGTCTTTATAAGGGGAACGGAACGGAATATTCTTCAACTGCTCGCGTACGCCGGACTCGTCGGCGCCCTGGCAATAGGCGCGTAGCGCCGCCTGGGCGGATGCCTGGTGCTGGCGCAAGGCAGAAGTCGCCGGCAGGGCCTGGACGATGTCTTTATTTCCGCCGAGCAGGAGGGCGGCAAGCAAAGCTTCCAGCGCCTCGAGGTCGCCGCCGGCCTGCAACAGGGCTTCGAACTGGCCATAAGCACGGGTTGCTTTGGCGTACTGGCCGCTGCGCAGTAACCAGTCGAGGTACAACTCCGGCTGCAGTACGGGGCTGACCAGGCCGGTTATGTTTTCCCATAACATGGCGGCTTCCTTATACATGGCCTTGGCCGCCAGATCTCTGGCCCGTCCCAGATAGGCCGTGGCCAGGGCGCTGCGCCAGTCGTCCCGTTGTTCCCGCTTGAGCAACTGTTTATAAGCTTCGACCGCCTCCTTGTAGGTACCACGGGATAGCGCTGCCTGACCTTTGGCGGCAAGTTCCGTGGAGGAGAGATCGCTGAAGGAGCCTTTTTTAAGCATTCATTAATAGAGTTCGAGTGGTTTGGTTGAGGATAATTTAACGCGAATTCCGGATAACTATGCCTGATAGTGTAGCAATTTAAGCGGATTTTGAGATAGATCGAGGGAGAGTTTATTCGGCTGATGCGTATAGGCCACCGGATTAAATAATTGTAACTGAGGCGATTGGAGAAGTCACGGAGCAAATGCCGACAGCCGCTCTGACACATAACCTACCCCAAACCAATCGCTCCAGCGGATTTCGCTAACGCTCCGCCGCCGAGCTTCAGGATTCAGCTATCCGGCTGGTTTTCCCAACCGCCGCCCAGCGCTTTGTAAAGCGCGATCAGATCGGTAGACAGGTTGCGGGTACTCAGCACCAGGGCATCTTCGGAAATATACAGCGCCCGCTGGGCGTTCAGGACATTCAGAAAGTCGGTTTTCCCGGCGATATACAGTTGCATGGCCAGATCCACGGCTTTACGGTCGTTCGCCACCGCCTCGGTAAGGAACCCGCCGTGCTCCTGTTCCTTGGCGTAAGCCACCAGGGCGGTCTCCACCTCTTTCAGGGCGGTGAGCACTGTCTGTTGGTAAGCCGCCACATCCTGCTCCTGCAGGGCGTTCTGGAGTTCGATATTCCAGCGAATCCGGCCGGCATCGAAGACCGGCCAGCTCACCGCCGGGCCGATGGACCAGGAACGGTTCCGCCAGTCGGTCAGGGAACTTAAATTATTGCCGCTGAGACCCAGCGAACCGGAGAGAGAGAACCGGGGAAACAGATCTGCGGTGGCCACGCCGATCCTGGCGGTGGCCGCGTGCAACTGGGCTTCGGCCCGCCGGATATCGGGGCGGCGACGCAGCAGATCGGAAGGCAGGCCCACCGGTATTTCGGGTGGCGTCGGTGGAATCGGGGCGGCGGCGGTCAATTCCCGCAGCAGCGCCGCGGGTTCGGCTCCCAGTAAAATGCTAAGACTGTAGATGGTGGCCTGGGTGGAAGATTCCAGCGGCGGAATCTGGGATGCCGTAGTGGCGACCTGGGCGTTGGCGTTGGCCACGTCCAGGCCGTTGGCAAAGCCGGCCTCATAGCGTTTGCGGGTGATTTCGGCGGTATGCTGCTGAGCCTGAAGGTTCTGGCGGGCGATAGCCAACTGCTGCTGCAATCCCCGCAGGTTGAGGTAATCGTTGCCGACCTCGGCCACCAGGCTGACCAGCACATCGCGGCGATCCTCCACGGCGGCTTGCAGATCGGCCTCGGTGGCTTCGACATTGCGCCTGACGCCGCCGAAGATATCGAGTTCCCAGGCAGCGTCCAGGCCGACCTGGAACAAATCGCGCGCTTCCAGGCCGGTCCCGGAGGAGCCGCCGGCAGCGGCGGCGCCGCCAGTTCCCGAGGAAATCCCGCCGCCGTAACTGCGGCTGTAACGGCCGGTAGCATCCACCGTCGGCCATAAGCCGGCGGTCGCCACACCGAGCGAGGCTCTGGCCTGGCGTACCCGCGCCTGCGCCTGGCGCAGGTCGAGGTTGGCGGCGATGGCCCGGTTCACCAGTGAACTCAGGGCCGGATCGCGGAACATCTGCCACCACTCCACGAGTTTCACCGGGCCTGGGGTCGGCACGCTGCGTGGGGCTGTAGCGGCAGCCGCGAGACCTTGCCAGGTGGTCGGCGCCGGAGTGACGGGAGCGTGATAATCGGGACCCACGGTACACCCGACCGGCAGCCATCCAAGCGCCACCCAGCACGTCAGGGTCCGCATAACCCACCGGGTTCGACCCCGCCCGCGGGACGCTCCCCAATGCCCGCCAACAACCGTCATGTGATCGCGGTGGTTATTCATAGCGCAGGGCGGTGATGGGATCCAGGCGCGAGCCTTTCCAGGCCGGATAATAGCCGAACAGGATGCCCACCGCCGCCGAGACGGCGAAGGCCGTCAAAATAGCGTCCAGCGACAACTCCGTGGGCCATTGCAGCAGCGCCTTGATCAGCAGCGAAATCCCACGCCCCAGCAGGATTCCGGCCAGGCCGCCGCAGAAGCACAACAGCACCGATTCCAGCAGAAACTGCTGCAAGATATTCCCGCCGCGCGCCCCGACCGCCATCCGCAGCCCGATTTCGCGGGTCCTTTCCGTCACCGAGACGAGCATGATATTCATGATGCCGACGCCGCCGACCACCAGCGAGATCAGCGCCACCGCCAGCAGCAGCTTGGTCATCAGGGTGCTGGTGGAAGTCAGGGCGCTGGTCATTTCCGCCATGTCGCGAATGCTGAAATCATCCGGCTCGCCGGGGCGAATCCGGTGCCGCTCGCGCAGCAACTGGGTGATTTGCTGGATCGCGGCTGGAACCTGGTCGCTGGAACGGGTGGCCGCCAGAATCTGGTCTATGTTGGCGAATCGCACCGGTAACGGAGTGTCGGCCGCCTGGGTCGTCGACGGCAGGGGATAGAGCGTACTCTGGCTGCTGGAATACAAGGAATTCCCCGCGCCGGTCTGCTGGCCGGTTCCAGTGGCGGCGCTCTGGTTGGCCGTCATCGCGGAGGCGCCGGTTACCCGGAATTTGATCGTAGTCCACGGCGCCAGCAGAATGTCATCCTGATCCATGCCCATCATATTGGCGCCTTTGCTGCTTAGCACCCCGACCACTTTAAAGGGTACATTCTGGATGCGCACTTCTTTGCCCACCGGGGATTCGCCCTGGAACAGTTCACGGACCAGCCGCTGGCCGATCAGACACACCTTGTTGGCGTTACGGACATCGCGGTCGGTAAAGGGATCTCCCACCGCCAGGGGCCATTCCCGGACGTCGAGATAGGCAGGGGTGGCGCCATAGATATAGGAAGGCACCCAGTTGCGGTTTTCATAAACGACCTGGGTGCGGGCCCGGACGATGGGGGCGGCGGCGCTTACCGCCGGCGCCTCGGCCAGAATCGCCTCGCTGTCCTGGGGCGTGAGGGTCATCACGCTGCCACCGCCGAAGCTCACCCCGCCACTGGAAGCGGTGCCCGGCAAAATGATCAGATTATTGGCGCCCATGCTGGCGATGGTCCGCTGGATCGCGCTGGCCGAACCCCGCCCGATTTCCATCATGGCGATAACCGCCGCCACGCCGATGATGATGCCCAGCGTGGTCAGGGCGGCGCGCAACACATTGCGCCGCAGGCCGGTCAGGGCGGTGCGCAGCAGCCGCCGAAACCGGGCCCAGCTGCCTCCCCGCCGCTCCCGCTGGTCTGGCGGAGCGGCTGCTGCCCTCATTTTCTCCGCGGCAACGGTGGGAACCGTTCCTTCCGTAACGATAGCGCCGTCGCGGATGCGGATAGTCCGGTTGGCGTACCGGGCGACATGCTCGTCGTGGGTGACCAGAATAATGGTAACCCCTTCCTCCTGATTGAGCTGCTGGAACAGCCGCAGCACCTCCTCGCTGGTGCGGGAGTCGAGATTACCGGTCGGTTCATCGGCGAACAGCAGGGCGGGCTGGTTGATCAGCGCCCGGGCGATGGCCACCCGCTGCTGCTGGCCGCCGGAGAGTTGCGCCGACTGATGGTCGAGCCGGTCGCCCAATCCCACCCGTTGCAGCAGCGCTTCGGCCCGCTGCCGGGCCTCCTGCCCGGACAGTGGGCTGAGGGTATAGGTCAGTGGCATTAGCACATTGTCCAGCGCGCTGGTGCGCGACAACAGGTTGAAGGTCTGGAACACAAAGCCGATTTTCCGATTCCGCAGCAGGGCCCGTTCATCGGCGGACAATCCCCCGACCTCCTGCCCGTCCAGCCAGTACTGCCCGGCGCTGGGCCGATCCAGACAGCCCAGGATGTTCATGAGCGTGGTCTTGCCCGACCCCGAAGCGCCCATCAGGGCCACGAACTCGCCCCGATTCATCGTCAGGGAGACGTCCTTGAGCACCGGCAGGTCGATCTCGCCCAGCCGATAGGTTTTGGCGATATTGCGCAATTCGATGAAAGCCATAGTGTTGCCTGCAACCTGAGGTTGAACTCGCTCAGTGAAAATATCCCGTAGGTCGGGTTAGACGCGCCCTCTACCAAGTCAACCAGTAGCAGGACGTTACGGGCGCGTCGTAACCCGACAGGTGGGCTGGTTCTGCTCCGCCGCAGCGGCGGTCAGCGGCGCGGCCCCGTGCCACCACGGCCGAGTTGCGGGGTGAAGGGGCTGGTGTAGCCGGCGCCGGCCGCCGCCGCTGCTTGCTGTTCCCCCACGACGACCGGCATGCCTTCCGTCAGTGCGTCGCTCTGCACCTCGGTAAAGGCGCCGTCGCTCACACCGACCTGGACCGGAACCGGCTTAACGGCTGTTCCTTCAGGCACCCAAACGACACCCCGGCCCGGTCCTTCCCGGCCTGGTTCCGTGGCTGAGCCGGTCTGCGCTTTGCGCTGACCAGCGGCGCTAGCGCCGCTTCGGCCCGTGCCGGCAGCCGGTTCGGGTGGCGTCCAGCGCAGGGCGGCGTTGGGAACGAGCAGGACATCGTGGCGCTCGCTCACTAAAAACCTGACGTTGGCCGTCAGGTAGGGCAGCAGCTTGCCAGTACTGTTGTCGGTGTTAACCTCCACCGTGTAGGTCACCACATTTTGCGTCATCGTGGCGTTCAGCCGCAGTTTTCCGACCTCGCCCTGAAACACCTGGCCTGGGAAAGCATCCACCGTGAAGGTGACGGCCTGGCCGGGGTGGATGCTGCCGATGTCGGCCTCATTCACCGCCACCCACACCTGGAGGCGCTTGAGGTCTTTGGCCATCAGAAACAGACTGGGGGCGCTAAGGCTGGCGACCACCGTCTGGCCGATGTTGACCCGGCGGTCGATGATCACCCCTTTGACCGGGGATTTAATGGTGCAGTAATCGAGATTCTGCTCCGCCCGCTGCAGCATGGCCTCGGCCTGGGACACCGCTTCCCTGGCCTGCACGATGGCGGCCCTGCCGACGGCCAGGTTGGCCCTGGCAATGTCATAACCCGATTGGGAGGCATCGAAATCGCTCTGCGACAGCGCTTCGGAGGGACCCAGTTTACGGGTTCGATTCCAGTCGCGCTCCGCCTGGACAAGTTTAGCTTGCAGTTGTCCCAGATCCGCCTGGGCGCGTTCCAGGCTCGCCTTGGCCTGCTGCACCTGGGCTCTGGCCTGGGCGGCATCGGCGGTATACAGGGCGGCATCGATCTGCGCCAGCACCGTGCCTTCCTCGACCACCGAACCATAATCGATGATTCTGCCGTTCCTGTCTTTGCCAAAGGCTACGATCTTGCCGGCGACCTGGGCGCCTACATCCACCACTTCCTCGGGTTCCACCGTACCCGTGGCGCTGATGGTGGCCACCAGATCGCCGCGCTTTATTGCAACGGTGCGCCAGGCGTCGGCTTGCAGGCCATCCTGCTGCCGCTGCCACCAGAAGGCGGCGCCCGCGCCGAGCGCCAGCAGGATGATGAGCAGAACCACCCGAAAGGTGGGTGATTTGCGCGAGCCTGGAGCCTTCGCGGAGGATCCGGCGAGTGGATTCGCCTCACTCGTGGCGGCAGCGTTTTCTTCAGTCATGATCTTGCGGTTGGGCTGGAGCGGCAACGGAAGCGCCGGTCTGGATCAGGTTGGCTTTCATGGCCAGCAGCGTCGCAATGAGTTGCTCGCGGTCTGCGGCGGAGATGCCGTTGAGCGCCTCTTCGCGGGTTTCGGCGCCCAACCGCCAGATCTGCTCGAGCAGGGGATGGGCTTTGGGCGTAAGATACAGCAGACGAAGGCGCCGGTCGGTGGCATGGGAGCGGCGCTCGATCAGGCTGGCGGCCTCCAACCGATCGAGGATGCGCACCAGGGTGATCGGCTCGATGTCGAGAATATCGGCCAGTCCCCCCTGATGGATGCCTTCATGGCGGGCCAGGTGCGCCAGTACCTGCCACTGAGCGCGGGTCAGCCCCATCCCTCGGGCTTTTTGTTCGAAGCGCTTGCGCAGCAGTCGGGCCACGTCATGGAGCAGGAAACCAAGATGACGATCTAAGCTGTCAGCGGGCATTTAAAGTAATCGATATTATAACTCTTGTATATTATAAGCAGGCTTATAATATTGTCAATCATGTAGCGGAGATAAATACGATGCTGGTTCTAATCGTAGTAGTAGTGGTCTCGATCCTGGCGGCCGGCATCGGAGTCGTGGGCCTGGTCTCACCATCCAGGCAGGTGGCCTTTATATCCCGCTGGGAGTCCACCACCGGTCTGTGGGTGAGCGCCGTTATCCGCTTGGTGTTTGGCATCGCCCTCTGGTTCGTGGCGCCGGCGTCGCTGACACCGGTCATTCTTCAGGTGCTGGCCGCGCTGTCGGTAGTGGTTGCCCTCCTGCTGCCGTTTCTGGGCGTGGTGCGCTTCCAGTCACTGCTGTCCTGGTGGTGCCGTCAACCGCCTGCTGCCATTCGGGCCTGGTCGGCGGTGGCCTTGGTATTCGGTCTCTTCATCCTCTGGTCGGTGCTCGCTTGAACTGGTCGATCACATCGCGAACCAGCCCGCGTAGCCCGCGTAGGATGCGGTGAGGAACGAACCGCATCGGTCGCGTGGGGGAATTGCGCGACCGATGCGGTTTGCACCGCATCCTACGAGTTCTATAGCTATCTCAACAAGAAGGAGCGTGCTTACAGGGGGAGCGTGCGACAGCAGCACAGCCGATTCACGAGCCGGCTTAAAACAAATACAATGAATCCTACTCAACGAGAGGTAAACACCCATGTCTGCAACGGTTACGCTGGAAGAAGCCCAGGCCAGCCTGCGAGAGCTGATCGAGCAGCTAACCCCTGGTGAGAAAATCATCATTGTCTCTGCTGGCGAACCATTGGCTACACTGATACGACAGGAGCGCAAAAGCTGGCCCTGTCAGCCCGGCTCGGCCAAAGATACCAAGCACTGGATGGCCCCGGACTTTGATGCTCCCTTGGAAGATTTTCACGAGTACATGCAATGAACTTGCTGCTCGATACCCACACCTTCCTATGGTTCTGGTGGGATGACGTGATCCGTTTGATCGGATGCTGATTGCCCAGGCTATGAGGGAACAACTACCTCTGGTCAGTGGGGATAGCTTATTCGATGCTTAGCTTACCCAATCAAACGGATTTGGTAGGCAATGAGCAATCTCAACCAGACTCACGTTGCTCTTGGATTAGAGCCCGTAGGTTGGGTGGCAAAGGAACCTCAACGTAATCCCCAACAGGGAAATGTTGGGGTTCGTTCCTCACCCCAACCTTATATCTTGATTCTGTCTTCCTATCATGAGACAGAATCCCCGACCGATCATCTGGCAGGAGACTGGGCAAGACGTGCGTACCCTGAGGCCTCTGAGCCTGTCACGTAGATCGTCGCCCGGTGTTCCCTCTAGCCATGAGTTCGAACAGTATCGAAAGTCCGCCTCTGGCGACACCTTGGATGCATAAGGCTGAACCCGGCTGGAGGCGCCAGATGATCGGTCTTTAACCCTAAATGGGCTCTTGTAAACTGATCGCCAAGACGGTATCTACGAGCTACGAGCTCTGGAACGAACCGCACGGCTACTCTGGCTTATTTCCCTTTTCCACGGGTAAAAACCTCGTCAAAGAACCCCTCTTTATCCAGCCCGCTTTGCCATAATCTGTGCCGTTCCACGGATTCCAGGCGGCCTTGGCGCTTGATGGTGAGAAAGCGGGTGGCCTCCATTATGCCCAGATTGTCGATCAAGGCATCGGTAGCTTGACGGATCAGTTGTTCTTCGGTCATCACGGTTTCGGTGGTCATGGTTCCTCCTGAGCTATGAATTCGAGCGGACTCATCGCGGCGATACGCAATGCGGCCTGTGTACACCGCTTCAGTAGTTTGTCATCGCAAGTAATGAAGAATTCCGCCAACTGTTCGGCGAAGGCGATATGGGCAGCGTCGGCGATGCCAAATCCCATGTCGATCAAAGCCTCGGCGCGATGGCGGGCTTGCATAAGATCGCATTCGCACGATTTATCCAACCGGCTTAACAGGCTTTCCATTTCAAGCCGCTCGCTGGTTTCCCGAATCGCGCCAACCTCCTTGTAGTGGGCTGGCGATACGACCGCACCATAAAGCCCGGTTTCGATGCGCCTCAGAATCAGGAACACCGCATCCGTTTCAAGGCGTATGCGAAGCTGATTCTGGTCATCGAATGGGCGGCAAAGGACGCAGACATCAAGGTAGAGGGTTTTCATGTGATGAGTATACACCGCTGGCGAATAGCGCTATTTGGCCCGTATGCAGCGTAGCGTAATACGGGTATTACGTGCCACGATCTACGCTGGCTTACCATGGGTCGGGGGCTTCCGCCACAGGAAAATCGGGGTCTGTCCCGAATGGCACTAACTTTTCACGTACCCTATTGATTCCGCTATCTTGTTGGCCACCAGCTTGGCTTTAAATTGACGGTAGTGTTCCAAAACTGTTGCGAATCATTTATAAGCAACTGTTTGAATAACTTAATTTTTTCATGCCAACACTGTCGTAACACCACCCGGTTATGATACCTCAAAATGGCCTCAAAGTGGCATAAATACTAATATAAATCAAAAAGTTATATGAAAAGTTAGTGCCATTCAAGTCTGACCCCCATCTCTGGACAGGACTCCCTCATAGAAGGGTATGCTGTGCGTGCCGTCGGCGTGGCTGTTCACGAGCAAGCTCGCCCCTACGCGTGGACGGGTGACGAGTTCGCCAATTCCAATTGTACAGGCCGCGAAATT